>DASTKI010000040.1:0-20400 GCA_035716045.1 Ktedonobacterales bacterium | reverse complement strand
CCCTGTGCGTCCAGCGCGTCGAGCAGCGCGCGAATCGCCGTCGTCTTGCCCACCCCTGGCCCACCGGTCAGCGCCGCCACCTTCGAGCGGTAGGCTAGCTTGACCGCGTCGCGCTGTCCCGGCGAGAGCGCCGCGCCCGCCACTGTGCGCTGGCTACTGATGGCCGCGTTGGGCGCTCTCTCGGCCTTGAAAGGCCGGGGCAGGTGTTCGCCCCTCTCGGCCTTGAAAGGCCGGGGCACGGTACGGGACCATGAATGGTCAGGAGGTTGATCCTCCGTCGTCGTGCGCCGGCCATTGATGGCCGCGTCCCCGTCCCCGTCCGTGCGCGCGATGGCGGCGAAGACGCCGTCCCACTCGGCGTCGCTGAGCGGCGGCAGGCTGGAGGGCGCGTTGAGCAGCAGCCGCAGACGGCGCGCAGTCCCGTTCTCGGCATAGAAGAACGGCGCCAGATAGATGTGGTCCTCGCCGCCGTCGGGGTCTGGCTCGATGAAGACTTCTTTCTCCGCCGCCAGCCGCTCGATGGCCGGCCCCAGCGCCTCCACCGGCGATGCCAGCAGCGCCGCCGCGCGGATGAGCAGCTCCTCGCGTGGCAGGTAGCAGTGCCCGTCCGCCGAGGCGGCCTCGGAGAGCGCGTGCTTCACGCCAGTCATCAGCCGGGGCAGGCTGTCGCGCGGCAGCCCCAGCTGCACGGCCAGCGCGTCGGCGGTCTTGAAGCCCACGCCGGTCACGTCGCGCTCCAGAGCGTAGGGGTTCTCGCGGATGACGCCCAGCGACTCCGCGCCGTAGCGGGCGTAGATCTTCGCGCCCAGCGTCGGCGAGACGCCATGCCCTTGCAGGAAGATCATGATCTCGCGTATCTCGTGGTGGGCCTGCCAACCCGCGATAATCGCTTCACGCTTGCGCGCGCTGATGCCGTTGACCTCCGCCAGCCGCTCCGGCTCCAGCTCGATGACCGCCAGTGTCTGTTCGCCAAACCGCTCGACGATGCGCTCCGCCAGCTTCGGCCCGATGCCCTTGAAGACGCCGGAGCCTAGGTAGCGCTTCAGTCCCTCCGCGCTGACCGGCGCGTGCGGCGTGAACGCGGTGACGCGCAGCCGCCGCCCGTGCTGCGGGCTCAGCTCCCATTCGCCCGTGACATCCACCAACTCGCCGACGCTCACCCCCGGCAGTGCGCCCACTACCGTCACCAGCTCGCTGCGAAACAGCCGCCCGGCGTCGTTGGGGCTGAGCCGGGCGACGGTGAAGCCGGTCTCCTGGTTGCGGAAGACGATCCGCTCGATGGTCCCGGCGATGGAGACGCTGGATGGTGGCATAGGTGGCATTTTCCGGATATGAGGTGAAGTGGCGTTCACATGGCGCGGTCAGCGGGCGGGTAAACCCGCGCCTAGGGGCTGGGCGGCCACGAAGCCCGCCTACGCGGGCTGGGACGCGATAGCCTCGAGGCCGCGAAGGTAGCCTTTGCGGCGGGACGCCCTTAGCCGCGGGTTTACCCGCCGGGCGCATTCCGCCCCGGCGCTCGCCGCTCTCACAGCGTATCACGCCTGCACTGGCCCTCGCGTCCGCCCAGCCAGGGCGCGTGTATAAGGCCCTAAGCCACTTCTGCTTGCTTGTAGTAGCAGCGGTAACAACAGGTGTGGCAAGGGAGGCAATCTGTGGCGGACGAGCAATTGAGCGTCTTCTCATGATCAGACGTGAGGGCGATCAGATCGAGCGCCTCAAGCGCGACGCCGAAGCCGCCCGCACAGAGGCTGAGGCCGCCTATCAGCAGTGGCGCCAACTCGCTGACCAAGTCCGCCAGCAGCGGATTGACGCCATCAACTGGGGATAATGCGGAAACCTCACCACCGCATGCTATACTTGCGCCACGGAGCCTGATGGCTTATAGCGCAGGGCGATGGCGCGCGGCGCGAAGGAGGGCATGCGATGGCGGGCAAGCGGAACGGGAGACGGGACGGCGCGGCGAGCGGGGCGAGCAACGACGCGGCCAATGGCGCGCGATCGGCGGAGAAGCCAGTGGCGATCGTTGGCGCGCGGATCATAGATGGCAGCGGCGGCGACCCGGTCGAGAATGGCGCGCTGCTGATCGAGGGCGAGCGCATCGCGGCGGTGGGCAGACGCGACCAGGTACATATCCCGCGCGGCGCGGTGGTCGTCGAGGCGGAAGGCGCGACCGTCCTGCCTGGCCTGATTGACTGCCATGTGCATCTCGCCGGGCAGTGGGGCTACGACCTGTTGCGCGGCCTGCTCACGCCGCCCTCGCTCGCGCTGCTCTACGCTGTCCCCAACTGCCGCGCCACACTGGAGGGCGGGATCACCAGCGTTCGCGACGCGGGCGGGACGCCCGCGGGCGTGAAGATGGCCGTCGAGCGCGGGCTCTTCCCTGGGCCGCGCATGCAGGTTGCGGTGGCGATCCTCTCCCAGACTGGCGGGCATGGCGACAGCGTCATGCCCAGCGGTGTAGACCTCCATGGCCCGGTCGGCGCGCATTCCGCCGATATTCCGGACGGCGTCGTGGACGGCGAGGACGAGATGCGCCAGCGCACGCGCGAGTTGTTGCGCGCCGGGGCCGACTGGATCAAGCTTTGCACCAGTGGCGGCGTGCTCTCCTCCGCCGACTCGCCGCGCTCGGCGCAGTTCACCATTGAGGAGATCGGTGTCGCGGTCTACGAAGCGGCGGCGCAGGACAAGCGCGCCATGGCCCACGCCCAAAGTCTCCAGGGGATCAAGAACGCGCTGAAAGCGGGCATCGCCTCCATCGAGCATGGCATCTGGCTGGACGACGAGGCGATCCAGATGATGCTCGACCGCGACGTGTATCTTGTCCCGACGCTGAAGGCGCCGGAGGATGTCGTGCGCGCGGCCGAGGCGCATCCTGGCATGATGCCCGATTACGCCGTCGCGAAGGCGCGGGCGGTGATGAGCGACCATCGCGCCAGCTTCCGCCGCGCGGTGGAGGCGGGCGTAAAGGTGGCGATGGGCACTGATGCCGGCGTTGGCCCGCACGGCGAGAACGCGCGCGAGGTCGTGCTGATGGCGCAGCACGGCATGACGCCAATGCAAGCCATCGTCGCTACCACCAGCACGGCCGCCACGCTGCTACACTTGGACAGCGCGGTGGGGACGCTGGCGCCGGGCAAGCTCGCCGATATCCTGGTAGTGGACGGCGACCCGCTGGCCGACATCGCTATCATCGCCGATCCGGCCTGCCGCGCGCTGGTCCTCAAGGGTGGCGCTCCCGTAACTGGGAGGCTGTCGGTGGCGCTGAGCGCGCGCCAGCCTGTGACTATGCTCGTCTAAGGCATGGCTGCCCACGTACCCGGACCCGCTCAGGCGGGTCTCGTGGCCGCGAGGCGCCGCGAGCGCGCATTCATTCGCCGGGCTTGCGCTTGCGCCTTGTGCACGCCCGGAGAGATCACGCGCCAGGAATGTGATGCGGGTGTGTGACGTGCGCGATACTAGTCCATAGTAGTGAGAGGATTCCCGAGGAGCCCGCACGCGACTGCGGAGCCAGTGCCTCCGGTCCGCCAGGAACGCGCCCGGAGGAGCGCGGCACGCCCCCAAGGAGCGATTTGGCCGCGAAAACACGCGCCGCTGGCCCCTGCATCGAGCCAGATAGCAGCCGTGCCGTCCCGCCCCGAAGCGCCTCCCACGATCCAGCGAGCGCGCCGCGTGCGCAGCATCCACGGCGCGCGACCAGGAAGCGCAAAGGAGGTACGCGTTCATGCTCAAGCGCACAGTCCTGGCAGGCGCCGCTCTTCTCATGCTCATCACGCTGGGAGCCATTCCAGCCTACGCCACCGGCGCCACCCAGGCGTCGCGCCTCGCCCCCCAGCATGTAAGCCTGCTCAACAAGGTGACGCTTTCGGGTGAGACCAGCATTGATGGCCCAGCCCTGGCGAGCAGAGTAGACACGTTCGAAGGCAAGACCGAGTTCAACACCGTCATCGCGTGGACCGGTTCTGACGCGGCTCACCACCTCAACCTCATGCAAAGCTCCAGCGACCCAGCGAAGGGCGCGCTGACCTTCGGCAACAAGCGGACGCTCAATGACACGTCGCCCGTGCGGCCAGCCGCGCTGCGTATGAGCCCCGCATCGGGCGGGGTGACGATCCTGGCCTGGACCGGCTCCGACGCCTCCCATACGCTCAACGTCCTGTGGAACGCGTACGACACATCCGGCACGCAGCAGGTCAAGCGGACGCTCTGGGGTCAAACGAGCATCGGCGCCCCGTCGCTCGCGTTCTGGGGTAACGGCTTCGTTCTCGCCTGGACGGGCAGCGACGCCAATCACTCTCTGAACCTGCTGCCACTCAGCTTCGGGACTTTGCACCAAGGGACCCAGACCGTGCTGCCGCAGTTCAGCAGTCTGACTGGCCCGACCGTGTCACAGTATGTCAATGCGTCCAGCGCGCGGCTGGTCCTGAGCTGGACGACCAAGACCCAGCATCTGAACCAGGCCTATTCCACCAATGGCGCGAGCTTCACCAACGCGATTGGCGCCGCTGGCCTGCCGCAATTGAGCGCCAAAGCGCCGGATACCGTCTACCACCAGCGTGAGGGCGGCCCCGAGTACTGGCTGGCGTGGACGGGGACCAACGCCGCTCACTCCTTGAACATCCAGTGGACCTCACACTGGCCGCAGTGGCCTGATCCCACCACGACCAAGACGGTCCTTGGCGATACCGCGTTTGGTGGGCCGGCGGTCGCGTTCAATGACGGATTCCTGATCGCCTGGGCCGGCACGGACGGCGCCCACACACTGAACGTAGCGGAGTGGCAGGGATTCTAACCGCTTCTCAGGCATGGCGGACGTAGCCACGACTAACGCACATGGGGGAGCGGGCGTGAGCTTCGAGACCAGCTCACACCCGCTCCTCTCGCCCGGAGCGCGCGGGATGGGCAAGCTGCGCGCCCGGCGTCAATCGTCGTCCGCGGCTTCCTCGCCGTCCGCGATGGCGTCATGGAGCCGCAGGTCTATGTGGACGGCGACGAGGCGTCCCTGCGCGTCATAGCCGCCGATGACGGCATAGAAGCCGTCTCCCCAGCCGGAATGGCTGATGATGATGTTGGAGCCATCGGCCGCCAGCGGCAGGGGGATATTCGCCAGCCCGGCTGGCAGCGGCGCGTCGGCGTCTATCTGGTTGAACCAGCAATCGTCCGAATCATTCTCGAAGACCGTCTCGTACCAGTCGCTCTCCTCTGCGGGCATCCCGCGCCGCACGGCCTCATCATCCACGAAGCATACTGTTCCGGCGTCCACCGGGATGCCGTACTCCTCCTCCGGCTCTAGCGGGGGATAGGGCTGGCCGTCGGTGTGATAGGGGATCAGCGGCGCGCGGCGAGCCTCGGACTCGCCACTGAGCAGCAGCGAGACGTACATCTCGCGCTGTAGCGTCTCATCCACGGTCACGCGGACCGGGTAGCGCCCCGGCGGGACAGCATAGTAGTCGTTCTCGCGCGAGAGCATCGCGAACGGGTCAGCCGCCACCAGCCGCCCCGACGGCAGGAAGAGCTCGCCGCAGTCCACCACCGCGACCACATGCGGCTCCCCGTCCACATCAACCGTCCCTGGGCGCTGCGCCCGCCACGTCCGTTGTTCCGCTTCCGCCATGTTCGCTCGCTCCTCGTTCTCGCGCCGATCCGTGCGCCGGCCATTCATGGCCGCGTTCACCGTGCGCCGGCCATGAATGGCCGCGCCTCCACGCCACGCAAGTACCTACGGCTCGCCGCGCCGCATGGTTGTATCGCGTCACGCTCCAATCGCCAGGCGGCAGGTAGAGATGTGGGTAAAGCTGTGGGCGAGGCGCATGGTCAGCGCGTGGCGGGGCGAATACGCTTCGAAGGACAGCGGCGCATGCTGGCGTAGGGACGCCATCGCGGCGAGCCGCCATCTGATGGGAGGCGTAACATCATGGGTTCTGACGCGGAGACGGTCGAGCGGGTATTTCGCACCGTGATCGAGCAGGGCTTCAGCAAGGGCGACCTCGCCGCGATTGACGCGGTGGTCGCGCCCGACTTCATCGAGCATCAGCGCGGCGCGAGCTCAGGCGTCGAGGCGCTGAAGGGAATGGTTCGCCACCTGCGCGGCTGGTTCCCCGACCTGACGCTGACCATCGAAGATCTGGTGGTCAGCGGCGACAAGGCGTGGGGCCGCATCGTCGCCCGCTCGACCCACACCCAGACGGTCATGGGCAGGCCGCCGACCGGCGCCCCGGTGCGGCTGGACATTATAGACATCATGCGCGTGGTGGACGGCAAGGTGGTCGAGCATTGGGGCGTACCGGACCAGCTGGCGCTGATGGAGCAGATCGGGGTGATTCCCAGGCGTTGACCTCACCCCCAACCCCCTCTCCCCATGGGGAGAGGGGGCTTTTTTGGGATTTTAGTGGGCGTCATCCGACGATCTCGGGCGGCGCCTCTGGCTGGGGATTGAGCGGGGGAATGTGGCGCAGGCCGAGGGCGAGGCCAAGCGCGAGCAGCAGCAGGACGGCGAGCATCGCCGTGACGCCGGGCCAGTGGAAGGCCGACCACGCCAGCCCGCCGGTCGCGCCGACGATACTAGAGCCGGTGTAATAGAAGGCGAAGTAGAGCGCCGAGGCCTGGGCGCGCCCGGTTTGCGCGCGCTTGCCAATCCAGCCGCTGGCGGTCGTGTGCGCGCCGAAAAAGCCGAAGGTGAAGACCGCGACGCCCAGCAGCGCGAGCCACAACGGCACGGCCAGCGTCACACCCAGCCCAGCCAGCATCAGGGCGACGCTGACCCAGAGTATGCGCCTGCGACCCGCGCGGTCCGCCATGCGGCCCATCCAGGTCGAGCTGACCGTGCCGACGAGGTAGATGGCGAAGACGAGGCCGACCTGCGTCTGGCTCAGGCTGTACGGCGGCGCGGCGAGGCGGAAGGTCGTGTAGTTGTAGACGGTGACGAAGCTGCCCATGATGAGGAAGCCGACCACGTAGAGCCTCAGCAGGGCCGGGTCGCGCAGATGGGCGGCGAAGGTGGCCGCGAGCGCGCGCGCCGCGAAGGGGCGGCGCGTGAAGTGGCGCGAGCGGGGCAGCAGCGCGGCGAATCCGGCGCTGAGCGCCATCCCAGTCAGGCCGATCACGCCCAGCGCCGCCTGCCAGGAGAAGTGGTCGGCCAGCGCGCCGACGGCGAAGCGGCCCAACATGCCGCCAATCGTCGTGCCGCTGATGTAGAGGCCAACGGCGAAGCCGTAGGCGCGGGCGCTGGTCTCCTCGGCGACGTAGGCCAGCACCGTCGCGGGCGCCCCCGCCAGCGCGATGCCTTGCAAGCCGCGCAGGACTAGCAGGACGCCATATGTCGGGCTGAAAGCCAGCAGCAGTTGCAGCGCGGCGGCGGCCAGCAGCGAGCCCGCCATCAGCCAGACACGCCCCGTCGCCTCGGAGATGGCGCTCATCACCAGCATCGCCAGCGCCATTGTCGCGGTGGGAACGGAGATGGAGAGGCTGGCTTCGGTGGGCGAGAGCACGAAGCGGCGCGAGAGCTCCGGCAGGATGGGCTGGGTGCAGTAGAGGATGGAGAAGACCGCGCAGCCAGCCAGGAAGAGCGCCAGCGTCATGCGGTAGAAGGCTGGCTCGCCCTGGCGCAGGCCGCTGTCAGGCGCGGGCCGCTCCCCAATGCTCCCGGCGACTTCCGCGCCCGCCATACGCTCGCTCCCGCTCTCCCCCTGAGGCGCCCATCGCAGCGGCGCGCCAGGGGCCAGCGCGGGTCCGCTAGCCTAAAGTCTAAGCCACCCTCCCGCTCGCGCGCCAATCGCTAGGCCTCAGTCTCAGAGGTCGAGCGTCAGCCAGCGGCGGGTTACGCGCATGCCCATCTCTTCATAGAAGCGCATCGCGCCCTGATTCGCCTCCCAGCAGTCCAGATCGAGGCTGGCGCCGCCCTTCTCGCGTGTCCAGTCGCGGCACGCCTCGAACAGCAGCCGCCCCGCTCCCATCCGGCGGCACGCCTCCGCCACGCCGAAATTGCCGATGAACCCGACTGTCCGCGGGACCTGAATATCGAGCGTGGCGCGCCGGAGATACAGCGCCGCATATCCCACGATCTCGCCCGCGCGCTCGGCCACCAGCACGTCGGAATCATCCTCCGTCACCAGCTGGGCGAAATACTCCTCCGGGACCGCTACATCTACGCTGCGGAACACGTCCGGCAGCAGCGCGACGTGATGCTCTTGCGTTTCCCACGCCACCCGCGCGAATCCTGGATAGTCCGTCAGCGTCGCGCGGCGGATGGTAATCTCCTCGCCCATGCCTTGCCCATTCTTCCCGTATCGCCGCCATGCGTGGCTGGCGCGCGGCGCCAATGCCCGCCGCTCGCAGGGTATCACGCCCGCGCGCCCCTCCGCCTGAGCCAGGAGCAGGCGAGAGGAGGTCACAGGCCGAAGCGCATCAGGATCATGCAGGTAAAGACGATGGCGAATCCGGCCAGCTCGGAGAGCGCGAGGACTTTGGCGCGCTGCATGGCGCCTGCGTACTCCGCGCTATCGGCCGCTGTATTGAGGCGCTTGATCGCGGGGGCCAGGAGCCCCTCCGCCCACAGGATGATCGCCACCGCCACGATGAGTCCTATCAGCCAGGTGATTCCGTAGGTCGTGCCAAAGATATTCCCTACGCTGTGGAGCTGGCCCAGGAAGGTCCCGCGAATGAAGCCAAGGACGACCACCAGCATCGCCACTGGTGTAATCACCTTCCTGGTGCGCACGCCGATGACGCCTCCCACCATTCGCTGCTTCTCCACGGGCAGGCTCATTAGCGCGGGCATGAGGATGACATCCGCGTAGATCGTGGCGCCAAACCAGGTAATCCCCAGCAGCACATGCAGCCACTGGGTAATGATCAATATCACCATGTTGGGCACTCTCCTCCTGGCGCTGGGTAGCGCCGCTCTCGCCTGGAGACTAATTCCGAGACATGATTCCAGGCGCCATGCTACGATGGCGCGGACGCGTTCGCATCGCAAGAGCGCGGAGATATCACGAGAGGAAAGCGCCATGGCGTTCGGAAAAAGGGGTCGCCCACCTGAAGATCGCCTACTCCGCCAACGGGAGGTCTACCTGGCGGTGGCGCCGCTGCTGATCGAGCGCGGCGTGGAGCGGCTCTCGATGCGTGAGGCCGCGCAAGCCGCCTGCCTGAGCGTTGGCGGCCTCTACCACCTCTTCGCCTCCAAGCGCGAGCTCGCGCCGCACGGTCTCAACACCGCCGCGCTCTCGCGCTTCTGCGACGATGACATGGCGACGTTCGCCCAGTTGCGCTGGAGCGCGCCCGCGCGCTACCTGGAGGGCATGTGCGAGCACGCCCTCAACCTGACGCTCTTCGCACGGCCCTCATTCGCCGCGGCGATCCAGCTTGGCCTGCCAACGCTCCAGGCGAGCATAGACGACGCCCTGTCCCGCATGCTCCCCGAGACGCGGGAAGCGTTCGGCCCCTACATGATGGACCAGCCAGCGAAGGCGTGTGACGACCTCTGTCACGCCTATTTTCGCGTCATCCTTGGCGCGGTGATAGACCCCTCCGTAACGCATGACCAGCTGCGCCGCCAGCTCTGGGCGCTCGTCTCCTCCTACCTCCCACACCCCACGCGCATCTCTATCGAGCCCAGCATCGGCGCATAGCCAGCCAGCCCACCGAGAGCGGCCGGTCCGCCTTTATGATCGCGTTCCACACGCTCTGATCCAGAAAGCGCCGCTAGGGGATCAGGCGGCCAGTCTCGATCAGCCACTTCGTGAATTTCAGCCGCGCCAGCTCGCGATCGGTGAATGAGGCGGCGCGCTCGGCGGCGGGTTGTGGGGCGATGGGCCGCCAGTCTCGCCGCGCCGCCCACGTCGGCGGCGGAATTGGGGTCGCGAAGTCTTGCCTCACCTGCTTCGCCGGTTCGCTCTCTGGCGTTTGCACGATAGATCCTCTCCAGGCGTCTGGGCTCGCCTCTATACGCGCGCTCAATGACGCCCGCAAACCGTGACGGAGCCTTGGGGGCTCCGTCGGTTGCGTCAGTCGTTTATGACCATAGTACTCGGGGCGTCAAGGCATCATGGGCGTATATGTGAGGAGAGCGCAGGGGCGCATCTGGCGACCCGGCGGCGAGGTCGCGTGCTGGCCCCTTCGCTCCCGGCCTTGAACGGCCGGGGCGCGCGACGGCGCCATGAATGGCATCCCCCCGCCCCGCCTGTGAACAGGGCTTTTATGCCCACGCCCCGTGCGCCGGCCATTGATGGCCGCGCCGCTCGCCCTCGCTACGACTCACGACGAGAGGAAGCCGCCATCAATGGGGATCGCGGCGCCCTGCACGTAGCTGGCCAGATCGGAGGCGAGGAAGAGCGCGACGCGCGCCACCTCATCTGGCTCGCCCCAGCGCCCCAGCGCCAGCCGCTTCTCGAAGAGGTAGCCTGTCTGCATCAGGTCAATGTTCAGGCGCAGCGCCGCCGCCTTCGCCAGCCGCGCCGTCCCTGGCGTCTTGATCGCCCCTGGGACCAGGACGTTGACGCGGAAGCCCTCCCGGCCATAGGCGTGGGCCAGCGCGCGTGTCAGCGCCAGGATACCAGCCTTGCTCACGCTGTACGGGATGAGGTCATCGCGCAGCGGGGCCAGCGCCTCCACTGACGACACGTTGATGATTACGCCGCCCTTCCTGGCGCCTTTGGTCCCCATGCGCCTGGCGATGAACCCCTGGCACATCCACAGCGCGGACTCCAGATTGACGCGCAGCGTCCGGCTCAGAAAGCCCGGATCGAGCTCCAGAAACTCCCGCATGGGGTACGAGCCCGCGTTGTTGATGAGGATGTCGGGAACGGCCAGATCGGCCTGCCCCCAGAACACGTCTATCTGGGACTTATGCTCCAGATCAACGACGTAGGTGGATACCTGAACGGCATAAGCGCGCGCCTCGTCAGCGATCAGCGTCAGCCCCGCCTCGTCGCGGTCCAGCAGCATGAGATCGGCGCGCGCCTCCGCGAAACGCAGCGCCATCGCCTTCCCGATGCCCGACGCGGCGCCCGTGATCAGCGCGCGCCGTCGCCGCATGGAGAGCAGCTCCGCCGATGAGCGCATCATCACCGCTCCTTCCTTTCCACACGAAGCCATTGGGACGCCATCCATAACGTCCCTGATTAAGCCGCACGATGCGCCGGGCGCCACACAACCCCATCACCCGCCCGCGCCGCCGTCTCTCAACAGCCTCCCAACCCGCCGCGCCCTTCCCCGCTCGTCGTGCGCCGACCATTTATGGCCGTGTCTCCCTCCCAGGGCGGGGACGCCATGGTATACTAGCCTCATGACCATAAAACAAATGTTTCACGTGAAACGCAGGCCAGCGGGCAGGGGAGGAGCGCAATGGCGCGGATGGTCGAGCGGGCGCCACGAGGGCAGATCGCGACGGCGGGCGCGCCATCTCTGGCGCTGACACTGGAGGAGGCGCGCGGGCTGGCGCTGGCCGCCCAACGGCTGGACGGGCTGGATGGCGCGCGGCCGCTGGGCCCCGCGACGACCGCCGAGGATGTGGAGGCGCTGATCGAGGCGCTAGGCGTCGTCCAGATTGATACCATCAGCGTCGTCGCCCGCTCGCAATACCTCGTCCTCTGGAGCCGCCTGGGCGCCTACGAGCGCGCGTTGCTCGACGCGCTGCTCCATCCCCGGCGCTCCATCTTCGAGTACTGGAGCCACGCCGCCAGCATCCTCCCGATGAGCGACTACCCGTGGTACCGCGAGGACATGCGGCGGGCCCACGAGCGCCACATGTGGGACGAGAACCGCGCGTGGATGGCCGGCAACCCCAACATCCTCCAGCAGACCCTCGAAGCCATCCGCGACCGCGGCCCACTGGCCTCCGCCGACTTCGAGCGGCCCAACGACGGCCGCCGCGCCGAGGCGTGGGACTGGTACGGCCTCAAGGAGAGCCGCCGCGCGCTGGACGTCCTTTGGACCATGGGCGACCTCATGGTGCATTCCCGCCGCGCTGGGCAGAAGGTCTACGACCTGCGCGAGCGTGTCCTGGCCGAAGCGTTTGGCGGTGAGGCGCCGGGCGATGACGCGCTGCCCAGCGCCGAGGAGCGCCTGGAGTATTTCGCCCAGCGGACCGTCCGCGCGCTGGGAGTCGTCACACCGTCCTGGCTCTGGGACTACTTCCGCCTGCGCGAATACGACATGCAGGCCCACCCTGAGGTCAAGGGCGCCAGCCTCAAAGCCCGCGCCACGTCGCTGCTGGAGATGATGACGCGCCAGGGGCTGGTCGTGCCCGCCACCGTCGAGGATCTGGACGAGCCCGCCTGGATCGCCGCCGAGAGTCTGCCCGCGCTGGAGCGCCTGCGCGCTGGGGCGGCGCCAGAGCGTACGACGCTGCTCTCCCCCTTCGACAGCCTCATCTGGGACCGCGCCCGCGCCCGCGCGCTCTTCGGCTACGAGGTCTGCTTCGAGGCATACGTCGTCCCCGAAAAGCGCCGCTACGGCTACTACTGCCTCGCCATCCTGCATCGTGGGCGCATCGTCGGCCGCCTGGACCCCAAGATGGAGCGCAAGGAGCGCCGTCTCACCGTGCGCGCGCTCTACCTGGAGCCTGGCGTCACGCCCACTCCCGACCTGCTCGACGGCCTCGCCTCCGCCCTGCGCGACCTCGCCGCCTTCCTCGGCGCGACCACCATCGCCGTAGAGCAGGCAAAGCCAGCAGGGACGCTCAGGCCGCTACGCAAGCGGCTATAAGGGAGGCTACGCCAGTCCCACCACATGCGCCGTCAGCCCCGCCAGTGTACCGCCCAGAATCAGCCAGGCGGAGTTCGGCTTCCAGCGCAGCAGGATGAGCAGCGCGAGCGCCGCCAGCGCCACCGTCACCACATCCAGCTTGGCCGCGCGGCCAAGCCGGATGGTCACACGCGCCGCCTGTTCGCCGCGCCGCACTCCTCGCGGGAGCACATCGGCGGCGCCGCACGAATGTCGATCGGCGTATCGGCTCCATATGAGGGACCTTACACAGCAAAGAGGCGCCCATTCAGCCGAAGCCGCTATCGAGCAGGCGCACGCGCATGACCTGTGGATCGCGCACGTCAACCTGCGCATGGCAAGCGGCGCGATACGTCGTGCGCATTGAGAGGGGCTCGTGATGGCGCGCCTGTATGCGTGACGCCCATGTGAATGCGCTGGGCTACCGTGACCATGCAAGGTCGGACCGGTGGAATCCAAAGGAGCGTACCATGCAAACGATACATAGCCCAGAGCCGCAAGCGCCGTCACCTGCCGCGCCGGATGCAGCGGAGCGGCGAGATGCGCTGGCAATCGAGCCCTTGCGCGCTGAGCCTGCGGGTCGCGAAGGAGTGGCGACCCAGCCGCCCATCACGCGGCCAAAACCGCCCCCATCCATGAAAGCCGTGAATCCGTTCGTGCGGCTGCTCTTGCGCTCACCACTGCACGGCATGCTGAGTGGCTCATTGCTGCTGCTCACGTATACCGGCCGCAAGAGTGGTAAGCGGTACACCATTCCGGTGGCCTATTCGCGCATGGGCGCCGTGGTCTATGTGTTTACGGACCACGCGTGGTGCAAGAATCTGCGCGGGGGCGCGCCGGTTATCGTGGAGATCAAGCGCCAGCGCTACGAGGGGACGGCTGAGGCGATCAGCGACGATCAGGCTGTCATCACCGCCGCGTTCCTCGCGCACCTGCGCGAGCATCCCGGCATAGCCCGGAGCTACCACATCCCCGTGGACGATCACAAGCGGCCCGATCTCAACGCCGCCCGGCAAGTCGCGCAGTACACGACGCTGGTACGGATTCGGCTGGCGACACCTTCCAGGTAAGCGCCCTCCGCACGCCTGAGCGGCGCCCGCCTGCGGGAGCGAGGCTACACTGCTCGCCTATGGGCCCACGGAGAGGCTCCCGGATCAACGCACAACCAAAGATGCGGCCCTGACATCGGGATCAGGGCCGCATCGATGTCTGCATGCCGTCGGTATGCGCCAGCGCCAGCGATATGGCGGCGATAGCCTACCGCGCTCCCTGCAGCGCCCGCCGCATCCGCTGTGGAATCACCATTAGCTTGCTCTGCTGTGGAGCGGCGCTGGGACCCTGAGCGCGCAAGAGGCTCGCAGGCAGCGCCGCCAGCCACAGCATGGAAGCGTAGACGTTGATGCGCTCTACGATCCCCAGCCCCGGTGTCGGCCGGTCGGCGGCAAGCCGGGGGAGATACGAGCCTGCCAGAGCGCCAAACGCCATGAGGGTCGCCATGGTCCCGTATGTTTGACACTCCGCACGGGCTCAAGCCCGACGGATGCTCGGTTCGACCCCGCAGGCTACCCCGCGAGTCCCCGAAGGGCCTGCCCGGCCCATTGGATATTGCGCGCCGCGTTCTCGTCGCGGTCCATGACCAGCCCGCAGGATGTGCAGACATGGGTGCGCACGCTCAATGATTTGGGCACGCGCTCTCCGCAGCCGCTACAATCCTGCGAGGTGTAGGCGGGTGGCACGGCGATCACCCGACGCCCGGCGCATGCTGCCTTGGCGGCGAGGATGGTCCGGAACGCTGCCCAGCCTGCGTCGCTGATGGACTTGGCAAGGTGGCGATTCCGTACCATATTGGCGACCCGCACATCTTCGAGAGCGATCGTGTCGTACTGCTGGAGCAGCTTCAGTGCGGTTTTGTGGTGGAAGTCGCTGCGCTGGCGCTTGACCGTCTGATGCGCCTTGCCCAGTTGGGTGACGGCTTTGCCCCGGCGCTTGCTGCCCTGCTTGCGGCGGCTCACGCGCTTGTTGGCCTTGGCAAGCTTCTTTTCACCGCGCCGGTAGTGACGTGGGTTTTCCACCATCAGCCCATCGGCGGTGATGAGAAACATCTTCAAGCCTACGTCTATGCCCGTCTCACGTCCGGTCAGTGGAAGTGGCTGCGTTGGGACACCTGCGCAGGAGATGACCGCATACCAGCCGTCGGCTTCACGCGCGATGGTGACGGTTTTGGGTGTGCCTTCCAGCGGGCGACTCCAACGGACAGCCAGGCGCCCAATCTTCGACAGGACGAGGAAACCATTGTCGAGCCGCGCGCCATTGCCATACTGCTTGTAGGTGAAGGAGTGGTAGCGGGTGCGCCCCTGGAAGCGGGGGAAGCCGGATGTCTGGCCCGCCTTGACGCGGCGAAAGAACGCTTGATAGGTCTTATCCAGTCGCGTCAGCACATCCTGCAAGACCTGCGAGTGAATGGCTCCATAGTCGGGAAATGCCGCTTTCAAGTCGGGTAGCTCAGCTTGCTGCTGGTAGCAGGTGAGCGTGACACCACAGCGGCGATAGGCGGTGATGCGCTCTTCCAGCGCCGTGTTGTAGAGCATGCGGCAGCGCCACAAGACATCCTCAAGTTGACGCGCCTGTTCGGGCGTTGGCTTGAGTTTGTACTTGTACGCTTTGCGCACGCTCTCGTCACTCACGGTTGTTGCTCGCCTTTGTGCTTCTCTGCATACTCGCGGAGCGCCCGCACGATTTCCCCATTCAGGGAGCGGTCGTGCGTCTTGGCGAGTCGCCGCATCTGCTCAGCGATTTCTGCTGGGATGCGGATGGTGATGCTGAGCGTAGCTGGGTGATTGTCGCTCATGCACTTATTATACAACCAAAATAGGCGCAGCGCAACGGTTTGGACTTCTGGCTAAAGCCCACGCAAGCCCTTGCATCCGCATGGCCTCAAGGCACAGCGGCTTTATGGGCTTTTCTGTAATACCGGAACCGCTTGCCGAGCAACGTGGCCCCAAAGCCCATTGACAGCAGGAAGAAGACGTTGATCACCGCCGTCACAAGCACATGCTGCCGAGCGCGCTGCGCGCCTTGCGGCTCAGGCGAGGGCATTCCGCTCGGGGCTGGCAGCGGGAAGAGCAGACCGCCCGCCACGCTGCTGGCCGCATAGCCGACCAGCGCCGCTGCGGTAACGCGCGCGGCGCGCCGCTTGCGCTCGGACGCCGAGGCCCACACACCCGCCCCAAGGGCCGCCACCAGCAGACTACTCGGGATACTCACCGCCACCCAGAGACGTCTCGTCGGCGCCGCCTCGGCGATCTCCTCACTGATGGAGTAATCCGTGTAGCGGTAGCCCGGAAACCGTCGCGCCGCCAGGATGTCAGTAGCGACGTACAGCGCCGACGAGACGATCCCGCAGCCAAGCAAGATCTTGCGTAGCATCACGCACTCCTTCCAGATCGAATATGACGTCAAGCTCTTCGGACGCCCACATGCAGTGGGTGAGTGTGCGCAAACAGCGGATGGCGACGGCGCAGCACTACCCATGCCGGCGCTTCGGACCGTGGCCCGCTTGCAATGCCCGCGGACACGAGCGCATGTCTCCTCGGTTCTGTAATAGCAGCGTAAACATACCGGCGGCGAGGCGTCTAAATCAACGATTCGATGATGATATGGGGTACCCTTTACGAGAGGAAGGACACCGCCGATGGATACACGTCCCCGTCTCAGCGCTCGCATGGCCCAGACGCAGCTCTCGCGCCGAGGGTTTGTGGGGCTGGCCGCGCTTACTGCTACGGCGCTCGCGGGGTGCGGGCCGCTAGGGCTTGGCAGCGCAGCCGGCTCCAGCGTCACACCGGCGGCCACCCACCCGCCAGCGCCCATCCCGCCTGGCGGGAAGATCTCTACGGCGAACGCCAGCGCGATCAAGCAGCTTGCCGCGTTCACACCGAACTCCCAGTCCATACGGGGCGTCGCGTGGTCGGGCGATGGGCGCCTGCTCGCGGCGGGCACGGAAGGGGACATCTATCTCTGGGACATGACGAATCCGGCGTTTCGCACGATCTGGCGCGGCCATACGAATGAGGTCTACGGTATGGCCTGGTCGCCCGACGGCAAGCTGCTCGCCTCCGCGAGCCTGGATGGGTCCGTTCGCCTGTGGGCGTATGGTCAGAGGCAGGCGGTGAGAGTCCTGCGTGACACCGTGGCAATCTCACCCATCAGCGTGTCGTGGTCCCCCGATAGCGCGCGCGTGGCCTGCGGGACGCTCGGAGGCAATACCATCATCTGGAACGCCGCGACTGGTGAGCGGCTGGCGAAGTGGAGCGGCCCGCCGATGGTTGGACGCGGGAAGGGCGGAAGGAACCCGTTCGCGGTCTGGGGCGTGTCGTGGTCGCCCGATGGCCACACGCTCGCCACCACCCGCTACGATGACCTCATCCAGCTCTGGAATGTCGCCAGCGGTCACGCGACCGTGTTGCAGAAGACCGATTCGCAGCCCAACACAATCGCCTGGGCGCCCACGGGCGATACCTTCGCGACCACCGATGACGATGGCAAGGTGCAGATTTGGCGCGCGGAGACGGGCAAGATCGTCACGACGCTGTTCGATCACAGTGAGGCTGGATGGGGATATGGGCTGGCCTGGTCGCCTGACGCCCAGCTCATCACGGCTACGCGCGAGACGGGCCTCGTGCAGGTCTGGAGCGTGGCGGACGGCAAGCAGCGCTTCGCGGCCCCGGCGCATTACACGTCCGCGTGGGCGGCGGCCTGGTCGCCCGACAACCTGCGCTTCGCCACCGGAGGCGATGACGGCAAGGTCTGCGTCTGGGGCGTGTAGACGCGCGGCGAGATTCCGTCTGTTGGCGTCAGCGCATGAGGGAACTGCGTGATGGCATCCTCTGGCGCGAGAACATGCTGTGCGCCAATTTTGCGGTATTGCGCGCCGCTGTCACCCCGATGGCTCTGATTACCGCTCCCGCCGCACGCGCAGAGAATGGCCAACCTGTGCCCATTTGCTGATGAGCGCCTGACTGATAGGGAGAAGTATCGCCTCTCGGTTCAGGCGCGATTGACGTGGGAGGGTTTGCCGGATGCGGTATGGGTTCGTGTTGCCGGAGGGCGACGCGCGGCTGGTGGCGGAGAGCGCGCGAGAGGCGGAAACGGCAGGCTGGGATGGCTTCTTCATTCCCGACCTCGTCTGGGGCGTGGACGCCTGGGTGGCCCTGGCGGCGGCGGCGATGGTGACGGAGCGCATCAAGCTGGGGACGATGCTGACGCCGGTCTCGCGCTATCGCCCGTGGGCGCTGGCGGCGCAGACCGCCACGCTGGACAACCTCTCCAACGGGCGCGTCATCCTGGCCGTCGGCCTCGGCGCGATAGACACCGGCTTCGAGGCCTTCGGCGAGGAGACGGATCGCAAGACGCGCGCGGAGCTCATGGACGAGGGGTTGGACATCATCACCGGGCTGTGGGCCGGCCAGCCATTCAACTACGATGGCAAGCATTACCACATCAAAGAGACGACATTCTTCCCGCCACCGCCGCCCGTGCAGAAGCCGCGCATCCCCATCTGGATCGTGGGTTTGTGGCCCAGCGAGAAGTCCATGACGCGCGTGGCGCGCTGGGACGGCCTGCTGCCCAACGTGCTCAGGCCAGATGGTCGTGATCACGGCGAGCACGACGAAATCCGCCAGATGAAAGCGTTCATCGAGCAGCGCCGCGCGCCCGACGCCGCCCCGCTGGACGTGATCGTGGAGGGCACGACGCCCGGCAATGATCTTGCGGCGGGCGCGGAGATCGTGCGGACATGGGTCGAGGCGGGCGCGACATGGTGGCTGGAGGCCGACTGGTCCATGCCAGGGCATGACGCGATTCTCAGGCGCATCCGCCAGGGCCCGCCGCGCACAGAATAAACCGGTGGGCCGGAGGCGCATCCGCGCCGCTGGCTCATTCCGGAGGCAGTGGCGTCTCCGACTTGGCGCTGTCAAGCCGACGACGCCATATGCGCCATGTGAAGGAGGGGAAGATGGACGAGAAGAACCTCGACATGTATGGCGACTCGCCGATTCCCTGGTCGCGCGTGAGCGACCAATTGCAGGACGTCTCCGCGACGAAGACCTATTGGCTGGCGACTGTGCGGCCGGAAGGGCGGCCGCACATCGCGGGGGTTGGCATGCTGTGGGTTGATGGAAAGCTCTACTTCACGAGCGGCGCCGGGACCCGCAAGAGCCGGAACCTGGCCGAGAACCCGAACTGCGCCATCTCGGTGTCGCTCCCGACCATTGATCTTGTCATCGAGGGTACGGCGTCCAGGGTGACCGACCAGGCCACACTCCAATCCATTGCGGAGCGCTATGCGGCACAGGGGTGGCCAGCGAGCGCGAGCGAGGACGCCATCACCGCGCCGTACAGCGCGCCGAGCGCCGGGCCAGCGCCCTGGGACCTCTATGTCGTCACACCTGTCACGGCGTTCGGCGTCGCCACGGCGGAGCCGTACGGCGCCATGCGCTGGCGCTTTGTGGTGTGAGCGACTGGTAGGCGAGGGAGGGCGCGACGAAACGCGCCCAATCCTGACATACGCGGGAAAACAACGCTCTCTCCTGGCTCGAGCCCAGAGACCCGTCCAGCAAAGAAGGGGCGCGATGCGATACGATAGGATGTGTCGCGCCGCGCCCTGTTTCCTTGAGCCGAGTCCGGTGTGAGGTCATCATGCCGCTCCACGGTTGGGTGTGGCGAGTCATCATCTATGATCGCCCACGAACCGAAGAGCGAGGATGGCCGTATGATCGAGCGCTATACCCGGCCTGAGATGGCCCGTGTCTGGTCGGAAGAGAACAAATTCGACAGCTGGCTGCGGGTCGAGCTGCTGGTCTGCGAGGGCTGGGCGCGCGAGGGCGTCATCTCGCCAGAAGACATGGAGAAGATCCGCGAGGCGACGTATGATAGCGCCCGCGCGCGCGAGATCGAGCGCGAGACGCACCACGACGTGATCTCCTTCCTGCGCTCCGTGCAGGAGAAGCTGGGGCCTGAGGGCCGCTTCCTGCACCTCGGCATGACCTCCTCCGACATGCTCGATACCGCGCTGAGCATCCAGCTCACCCAGGCGGGCGCGCTGCTGCGCCAGCAGCTCGACGCGCTGACCGAGACCGTCTCGAGGCTGGCCGTCGAGCACCGCATGACGCTGATGGTCGGGCGCACCCATGGCATCCACGCCGAGCCGACGACGTTCGGCTTCAAGCTGGCGATGTGGGTGGATGAGCTGCGGCGCTGCCGCACGCGGCTGGACGCGGCGATAGACGACATCGCCGTCGGCGCCATCTCCGGCGCGGTCGGCACCCACGCCACGATCCCGCCTCAGATCGAAGAGTATGTCTGCCAGCAGCTCGGCCTGCGAACGGAGGCCGTCTCCACGCAGATCATCCAGCGCGACCGCCACGCGCACTTCGTCACCGCGCTGGCGCTGATCGGCTCCTCACTGGAGATGATGGCGCAGGAGATCCGCCACCTCCAGCGCACCGAGCTGAGCGAGGCCTTCGAGCCGTTCGGCGCCAACCAGCAGGGCTCCTCGGCGATGCCGCACAAGCGTAACCCGGAGAAGGCCGAGCGTGTCTGCGGCCTGGCCCGCGTGCTGCGCGGCCACGCAGTCACGGCGATGGAGAACGTCGCCCTGTGGCACGAGCGCGACATCAGCCACTCCAG
>DASTKI010000039.1:0-48855 GCA_035716045.1 Ktedonobacterales bacterium | reverse complement strand
ATCTGGAAGTCGTCGAGGGGGTAGGGTTGCTCGGCGGCGAAGGCGTCAACCAGCGCCCGCGCCTCGGCGTCCTGGCGCAGCGACCATGTAGCTGTGGTGATGGGCGCCTCCACCATCTCCTCGCTCTGGCGGCGCTTGCGCTCGCGCTCGGTCGCGCTGACGCGGACCTCCAGCGGGGGACGGCGGGGCGCTTCATCGCGGCGCGACTGGCGACGGTCCTTCTTGCCGCCATCGGGGCTGGCGGGCCGGGGCGTCTTGACCCGGCGGTAGCGGGGAAACGGGCCCTTGTCGTTGCGGCTCATCAAAACAGTCCTGACAGATGCTCACCTACGTCGGTTGTGGTTACGCTGGAGTCCCTCTCCAGTGTCGCACGTGGAGCTACGCGCGCGTGCGGCGCCAGGATGCGCGCCGGGCGCGGCGCGACGCGCACGATAGCGGGAGTGCGCCCGCGCAGCTCGCCATCCAGGGTGATCTCGACCGGCTGGGGCGTGGCGATGTTGACGGCGCGCGCGCGGAACCAGCGCCCACCGGGCAGCGCGCCACGTTCGAGCGACCTCGTCTCCCGCTCGCCGCTGGTCAGCGCGACGAGGATGCTCTCGAGCGCGGCGGCCATATCCGCTTGAGTGGGCGGCGCGGGCGCCTCGATGAGGATAAAGTCGAGCAGGTGATCATCCTCGCGTACAGCTGGTAAGCGCAGCTGCAGCCAGCCACCGAAAATAGGCAGGTTGATAGCGGCCAGCAGCGCGGCGTTGGCGGTGATGGTCTGCGTGACGCCGTCTGGGGCGCCTACCATCCCCTCGACACTCAGCGTGACGGGGATAGAGGGGAGGCGGCTGAGCGACCCGAGAGCGGAAGCGAGATACGTCAGCTTGCCCCAGCGCAGGCGCTGGTTGGCGTCGGTGGCCAGACGAGCGAATTCGACGTTGAGGCCGAGCGTCAGCGCATGGAGGAAGTAACCACCAGCGAGGACGTTGGATCGGGCGCTGGCTGGCGCGTCGGGCGTGGGGACAAGCTCACCGGCGTCTATCAGCCGCTCTTCGCCCAAAGCGAGGCAATCGGAGATGAGGCGGGCGGCGGCGGCCACGTCCACCGGCAGCGCGAGGGCGCGGGCGATGTCATTGGATGTGCCGAATGGGAGGATGCCGAGCGGCAGATCCGCCTGGCCGGCGATGGTAGCGACAGTTCCCACGCTGCCATCGCCCCCCGCGGCGATGATGGCGCGCGCGCCCAAGCGCCGCCAGCGCTCTACCAGCTTGATCGAGTCCAGCGCGCCTAGCCGGGCAATCGGGATGGCGTCCACGATGCCCAGACTCGCGCTACGCAGAAGCTCTATCGGATCGGCGCGTTCCGCCGAGCCCGCGTGGGAACTGTAGACCAGCGCGACGGGCGCCTGGGCGCGCGCGCCGCCAGACGTTGGGAGCGCCTCGTGTGCGCCGCTCATTTCGCGCCTACCGCTTGATGATCCGCAACAGCAGCACACTCAGCTCGAACAGCGCGGTAAAGGCGGCCCCAATAATGAGTGGGCTGATAGGGTCGGCGCCTGGCGTGATGAAGCAGGAGATGAACCACAGCGCGAAGAGGATGTAGAGCCGCTTCTGGCGAAGCATGCGGCTATTGATGACGCCGACGATGCCAAGGAAGGTGATGACCAGCGGCAATTCAAAGATGACGCCGAAGGCCAGCAGGAAGTAGGTGACGAACGTGAAGTACGCGTCGGCGGTGATGAGCGCGACGAAGCGGTCGGAACCGAAGGAGAGCAGCCAGTCCACCGGGTAGCGCAGCACGACGAAGCCCACGACGAGGCCAATGGCGAAGAGCGCGACGCCCAGCACAGTGAACGGCCCGGCGTACTTGCGCTCCCTGCGTGTCAGACCGGGGGCGAGGAAGCCCCAGAGCTGATAGAGCACGATCGGCGACGCGATGCTAACGCCGACGGCGATGGAAACCTTGAGAGCGACCATGAAGCCGCCGACGGGATCGCTGATGACCAGCTTGCCGTGCTGGATCAGCTGTGGGTTGGCGGCGGCGGTAGGCAGGGGAGTGAGCAGGAACCCGAAGATTGGGTCCCAGAAGACGAACGCGACGACGGTACAGACGGCGATGGCGATCAAGGCCACGATCAGCCGGCGGCGCAACTCTTCGAGATGCTCCACCAGCGTCATGACGGCTCCGGTATCCTCGCCATCATTCTGTTCCGGGCCGCTGGATGGCGTCACGCCTTCCAGTGGCTCGAATTCACGCGCATGTGTCGCTGCCATCCTACGCTCCCTCATCGGTCGCGAGTACGCGGCCCTCGTGGTACAGAGCTACGCCTCAGGCTCGGGCTGCGCGCCAGTGGCGGCGCTGACGGGCTGAGCTGGCTGCTCTGGCTGGGCCTGCTCCGCTGGCTGCGTCGGCGGCAGGGCGGGCGCGGCGGGCTCTGGCCCCTTCCCAGACACAGACGGCGTATCAATGGCGCTCGTCACCTCGCGCATGGACTTCTGGAACTCACGGATGGTCTTGCCGATCGAAGAGCCGATCTCCGGCAGGCGCTTGGGCCCAAACACGAGCAGCGCGAGCAGCGCGATCGGAATCAGTTCAGCCCAGTGGAATCCCATGGCGATCACTCCCCTTTGTGAGCGTGAGGATCAGGGAGGCGCACGCCTCTCAGCCACATTCGCGTGTCTACGCGATACCTGGCGCCTGGCGCGCCACATTCCATATATCTCTCTATTATACTCATCACGCCCATAGCCGGGTCACAAATCAACGTTTTATTTGCGTATTGTCCGCGGCGGTCGCGGGTTTCGCGAGTTCGAGTTGAGGAAGGGGCGCTCACAGCAATACCAGAAGAGCCAGGACGCCGCCGCGATCAGCGGCCCGCCCACCAGCAGCAGCGCCAGAAAGGCGGGCAGCCCGGTCAGCCCCAGGGGATGTAGGCTGTACTGCCAGATGAGCTGGACCAGTGGCGCATGGATGAGGTAGAGGCTGTAGGAAAAGCCGCCAACCCAGACCAGCGGCCGCCACTCTAGCGCGGCGCGGATGGGGTTGGCGCCAGGCCGCGAAGCCGCGAGCAGCAGGCCCACGGTCATCAGGCCGGTCAGCGGATCGAGGAGGTAGATGCGCTCGCCTGGGAGCGCCACTACCAACAGCGCGAAACACGCCACGGCGACGGCATCCCACAGATAGCGGTCGCGCAGGCGGCCCCAGCGCGGAGATGGGACCGTATGGAGGCTGGCGGCGAACATGCCCATCGCGAACAGGCCGATATATTGCGGCGCGAACGCCACCGCCGCGTATCCCGGCGTCTGACCAATCCAGGTCGGGACCAGCGCGAACATGAGCGCGAACGAGGCGGCGGTGATGAGCGGCATAGCGAAGAGCGGCGGATAGCGGCGCCAGAGCAGGACGAGCGCGGGGAAGAGCAGATAGATCTGCCATTCCATGGCAATGGACCAGAACACGTGATTGATCCGAGCCGGATTGAGATGCGAGACGTCCTGGAGCAGAAAGATATGCTCGATGACCGCCTGGCCGGTGACGGGTAGCGTAGAGTCCCAGGGAGTACCCGTCTTCTGGCCGATGAAGAGCCAGATGAGCAGCAGCGCCAGGCCCATGGCGAAGTAGTAGGGCGGCAGGATGCGCTTCGCCCGCCGCCAGTAGAAGCCCCACACGCCCCAGGGTAGGCGGTTGGCGTTGCGCGCGACCGGCAGCATCAGCGAGAAGCCAGAGAGCACGATGAAGACGCTGACCGCCTGATGTCCGTAGAACAGCGGCGCCGCCAGCGCGCCGGCCAGCCCGCCGGGCAGCGCCCTGGGCCATATCTCCAGCATGATGTGGCTGGCCATGACGTAGAGCGCGGCCAGCGCGCGCAGGCCATCTACAAAGCCCAGCCGCGCGGGCGCTGCTCGCGACGTGGGGGCGGAGGCGGGAATGGTCGGCGCGGCGAGCGGCGCTCGCTCGCCGATCTCCTGCCGCATGCTCGACCCTCCCGCTGACGCTCTGTAGCGCGCTATCCATGACGCCGCGCGCCGTCATTCGATACAACGGGTGAGCGCCGGGCGCCCACGGGAGAAACGGTGAAATGACCGCGGCCCGCGCCGGAGCGGGGGCTCCTGGGCGCGGGCCGATGGTGTCGCGCGGACAGAATGACGGGATGGGCGCGGCTACTGTAGGCCGACGGCCCGGCGCTGGCGGGCGTGCTCCTGCGCCATCAGAACATCCTGCCGGGTGGGGCCGAAGAGGCCGAACATCAGCGCGCCGATGGCGGGCAGCAGCAGGACGAGGGCAAACCAGCCCCAGGCGCCGGTGCGGAAGCTGACGACCATGCCAACGACCCAGGTGAAGGCGGCGAGCACGCCCGCGATGGCGTACAGATGGAAGCCAACGGTGGTGATGTAAGGCGCGGCGGCGCCAATGTTGGTGCCAATCGCGCCGCCGACCAGTGTGCCGCCGATAACGAGCGTCAGAAGCGCCCAGACGCCACAGAACGTCGGCATGCCGCGCTCCAATACGGAGCGAGCGCCTAGCGCTCCATAGGCGGAGCTCATGAAGGCGATGGTCAGCCCCGCCGTCTGCGGAATGCTGACCGAGTCGGGCGTGTAATCCGCCAGGGTGCCCACGGCGAGCAGCGCGCCAATGGCCAGCGCGATCAGGAGCAGGGCGACCCAGTCATACTGCCGCGTGCGCAGCGCCGTCGCGACGGCGAACAGCCAGGCGGCGAAGGCCAGAATCCCGCCGACCGCGCTGGCGATCTGCGGCGGCGTCCCGAGGAACAGGCCGCTCACGAAGATGACGACGATGCTAAGGAATGCCAGAATGGTGATGATGCGCCGGGCGCCTGCGGTGAGTGAGCCTTCCATATCGCTCTATGAGCTCCTGTTATCATTGGATAGGCGCGCGGGTGAAGCGGCTCCAGAGAGAGCGCGCCACCCGGCGCGGGATAACGACGCCGAGAGCTGGATCAGCGGAACGCCGTGTGGATAGTATATCCCAGCGCCCGTCCGAGCAAGGTCGAGACAGACTCGCGCTGCGCCGAGTATACGTCATTGTCTCCTGTGTGACAACTAGACGGCGCGATGCGGCTCACGCCTGGCGCGCCAGGCGCTCGATCTGCTCGACATGCTCGCGCTCGTGGTCCACCTCGACGACCACGATCTGCCGCAGCGTCAGCGCGTCATACTCATCGTGGGTGGCCGTCCGCTCCCACGCTCCCGCGTCTAGCCCTCGCAGAAAGGCGACGGTTGGCTCGCTGATCGTGCGGAACTGGCGCGCCAGCTCGCCAGCGGGAATGTAGCGATAGGCGCCCAGGCGCACGAAAGCGTCCTGATCGTAAATCTCCAGATGTGGGCGATCTTCGAGCGCGGCCAGGCGCATGCGCGCGCCCCACATGCGCGCCGCATCACAGAGATGGCCAGCCAGCTCCCGCGCCGACCAGCCATCCACGCCTGGCTCGGCCTCGCGCGGGCCAAGCGCGGCCACCGCCGCCTCCAGCCGGTCAGGCATGCCCGCCAGACTCTCGATCAGCTCCGCGGGGCTCGCGGCGTCACTCGCGCTCACCAGGGCTACCCTCCTCAAACTCTTCACGTCTCGTCTCGTCTCGTCGCGCATGGCGCATGTGGCGCTACTAGGATGAGACGCCAGCCCGCGCGATGGTTTACAGGCGCGCCCCCGCGCGCCGCTCGCGTACAGTGTACAATGCGCTCGCGGCCCTGGTAAGGCCGCTGAAGCCTTGCTGGAAAGGGAGCGCGCTGGATGGCCGGGACACGGGACGCGCTGGCGCTGGATGTCGCCGGGCGCGAGGAGCGACTGATCACGCTGCGCCGCGCGTTTCACCAACGCCCGGAGCTCTCCTTCGAGGAGCGCGAGACAGCGGCGGAGATCGCGCGCGTGCTGCGCGAGGCGGGCTGGGAGGCGCGTGAGGGCGTCGGTGGGACGGGCGTTGTTGGCCTGCTGCGTGGGGATGCGCCAGGCGAGGACGCGGGCAAGACGTTGCTCGTGCGCGCCGACATTGACGCCCTCCCCGTCCAGGAGGAGAGTGAGCATCCCTGGCGCTCGCGGCGCGACGGCGTGATGCACGCCTGCGGCCATGACGGTCACATCGCCATCGCGCTGTGCCTGGCGGAGTTGCTGGCGGCGCGGCGCGGCGAGCTCCATGGGGCGGTGAAACTGGTCTTCCAGCCAGCGGAGGAGCGCATCGCGGGCGCGCTGGCGATGCTGGCGGATGGCGTCGCGCGCGAGCCAGATGTGGATGCGACGCTCGGCCTGCACCTCTGGACGCCCGTGCCGGTCGGGCAGGTGTCGGTGGCCGCGGGGCCGGTTTTCTCCAGCGCCGACGAGGTCTTCCTGCGTGTGCGCGGGCGCGGCGGGCATGGCGCGATGCCACATTTGGCAGTGGACCCAGTCGTCGTCGCGGCGCAGATCATCGTCGCGCTCCAGACGCTCGTATCGCGCGAAATCTCGCCGTTCCACCCGGCGGTGATAACGTTCGGCTCGATCCACGGGGGCGCCGCGTTCAACATCATCGCCGACGAGGTCGAGCTGCGGGGCTCGCTGCGGGCCTATGACGCGGGAGATCGCGAGCAGCTGCGGCGACGCATCGGCGAGGTAGCCCGAGGCGTGGCGGAGGCGATGCGCGCCGAGGTGGACTACGAGGTCCGCGGCGGCTGCCCCGCCTGCGTCAATGATCCTGAGATGGCGGCGCTCGTCCGGCGCGCGGCGGTGGCGGCGGTCGGCGAGGTGAACGTTCCCGATGGCGACCAGCGCCAGGCGGCCAGCGACGACATGGCCTATTTCCTGGAGGCGGCGCCGGGCTGCTACTTCTTCGTCGGCGCGGGCGATCCCGCACATGGCATTGACGCGCCGCACCATAGCCCGCGCTTCGATATCGCCGAGGAATCGCTCGCTATTGGGCTGGAGACACTGGCCCGCGCCACGCTCGACTATCTGCGCCCCTGATCGCGCCGGAAGGATACGACCCCTATGAGTGTCATCGGTGTGGCGGGACACGTGGACCATGGCAAGTCGGCGCTGGTCACGGCGCTCACCGGCATAGACCCCGACCGGCTGGCCGAGGAGAAAGCCCGCGGCATGACGATTGACCTGGGCTTCGCCTGGCTGGCGCTGCCCAGCGGGCGCGAGGTCAGCGTGGTGGATGTGCCGGGCCACGAGGCGTTCATTCGCAATATGCTGGCTGGCGTCGGCAGTCTGGACGCCGCGCTGCTGGTGGTGGCGGCTGACGAGGGCGTCATGCCGCAGACCGTGGAGCATCTGGCGATCCTCGATCTGCTGCGCGTGCGCGCGGGCGTCGTCGCGCTGAATAAGGCCGACCTGGTCGAGCCAGACTGGCTGGAGCTGGCGCGCGAGGAGGTCGCCGAGACGCTGGCCTCCACGACGCTGGCTGGATCGCCGGTCATCGCCTGCTCCGCCGTGACTGGCCAGGGGTTGCCGGAGCTGCTGGCCGCGCTGGACGCCGCGCTGGACCGCGCGCCCACTCGGCGCGACATCGGACGCCCGCGCCTGCCGGTAGACCGCGTCTTCACCATTAGCGGCTTTGGCGTGGTGGCGACGGGCGCGCTACAGGACGGCGCGCTGCGCGTTGGGCAAGAGGTGGAGATCCTGCCGTCGGGCCGCCGTGCGCGTATCCGCGGCTTGCAGACGCACCGTAAGAAGGTCGAGCGGGGCGAGCCAGGCGCGCGGCTGGCGGTCAATCTGGCGGGCGTGGAGAAGAGCGACCTGGGGCGTGGCGATACGTTGGGCCTGCCGGGGCGCTTGCGCGTGACCACCGCGCTGGATGTGCGGTTGGAATGGCTGGCGAGCGCGCCGCGCGAGCTGGCGCACAACACTCAGCTCGATCTGTTCCTGGGCGCCGCGGAGACGCCCGCGCGGGTGATCCTGCTGGAGCGCGAGGAGGTGGAGCCGGGCCAGTCCGGGTGGACGCAGCTCCGGCTGGCGCGCCCGATCGTTGCGGCGCGCGGCGACCGTTTCATCCTGCGCTCCCCCTCGCCGAGCCTGACACTGGGCGGCGGGGTGGTTGTCGAGCCAGTGGCGCGCCGCCATCGCCGCGAGGATGCGGCGGCCCTGGCGCGGCTGGACATGCTGGCACGGGGCGATCCCGCCGAGGTGACGCTGGCGGCGCTGGCTGGTCCGGAGCAAGGCAAGCGACAAACCGCACGGCAGGCGGGCTGGAGCGCCAGCGAGCTGGCGGGCGCGACAGGGCTTCTAGCGGAGGATATAGCGGATGCGCTGGCCGAGCTGGCGGACGGCGAGCGTGCGCGGCGCGTGGGTGAATTGTGGTACGCGGTGGGCGTGTGGGAACGGCTGCGCGCGGCCAGTGACATCGCCCTTGCGGAGTATCACCGGCGCTACCCCCTACGCGCCGGCATGCCGCGCGAGGAGTGGCGCGCCCGCCTGAACCTCACGCCGCGCGAGACGCCAGAGGTCGTCGCGGCGCTGGCGGCAGAGGGCGCGCTCATCGAGGAGCCGGGAGCGGAGCGGGGCGCGTCTGGCCAGGCCGGGTCGCGGCTGCGACTGCCAGGCCATACCGCCGAGCCGACGCCGGAGCAGGCGCGCGCGGCGTCGGCAATGCTGGCGCGCTTCCGCGCCGCGCCATTCACCCCACCGGACTGGGCGGAGGTCGAGGGCGCGCTGGGCGCCGAATTGACGCAGGCGCTGCTGGCGCGCGGCGACCTGGTGAAGATGAGCGATGCGGTCCTACTGGATCGCGAGGCCTACCGCGAGGCGGCGCGACGCATCCTCGAGCATCTGCGGGCGCATGAGGCGATCACAGTAGCGGAGGCGCGCGACTTGCTCGGCGCGACGCGCAAATACACGCTGGCGCTCTTCGAGCGGCTGGACGAGCGCCACATCACCGAGCGGCGCGGCGATGACCGCACGGCGGGACGCGACGCCAAGGCCGCCTGGGCGCGCCTGGAGGCGGGCGATCTGCCCTGACCGCCCCCTCATCTCGTTGTCTGAGTTTTGCAATGAGTGATTGACCCTCATCCGCGGCCAGTGATAGCGTGACGCCTGGCTAACGCCTGGCAAGCGCCAGGCGCTTGCGACGAAGCGCTTACACCACGCGGGATAGAGGGGGATCGCACGTGCGGCATGCTCTTAGACGCGGGCCGGTTGTTCTTTTGATGACAGTGGCCGGAGCCCTGGCGCTGGTGGGGTGCGCGGGCAGCGCGTCCAATAGCGCGAATACCGGCCCCACGCCAACGCCAGTGCTGGAGAAGGTGCCTACGGCCACACCGATCGCGACGCCCTCCGATCCCACGGGCCAGAAGCTACTGCAAGCGGCGCGAGGCGCGGTCGGCTCCGCCGCGAGCCTGGTGGAAGCCACATACGATGTGCGCGCGCAGAGTCTGACGGTGACGGTGACGATTAGCGGCGATTTGCCGCTTACAGAGACGCAGGTCGATGCGGCGCACGCGCGAACGAAGGCGCTCTGTTTCCAGGAGCTGAGCGGGCTATGGGCTAGCGGCCTGTCGCTGCGCCAGACCACGGTCGTCATTGTGGGGCCGACGAAGGATGAATATAACGCCATCATCAACCAGCTGTACGGCTACGCGGTAGTCAACGAGAGCACGGCGCGCAGCGTGTCCTGGGCGAGCGCTACCCCAGAGAGCGCCTGGAGCGCGTATGACAAGACCTATCTGCGACCGGAGTTCGATCTCTTTGATGAGATTCCGTATGCCCCACCAGCGGCGACGGCGACGCCGAAGTAGCCGCGGCGGAGAGGAGTGACCTGCATGATCATCCGCGTCTTCCGCGCGCGGCTCAAGCCGGGCAAGCGCGTCGCGTTCGAGCGCCTCTGCCACGTCGTAAGCCTGCCCTTGATGCGTGAGCAGCCAGGTATGCTGGCCGCCTCGATCACCCAGCCGGCGCCCAGGCGCGAGCATGAGTTCGCACTGGTCTCGGTCTGGCGCGATATGGAGAGCCTCAAAGCCTTCGCGGGAGAGAGCTGGCAGGCGGCGGTAGTCCTGCCGAGCGAGGCGGATCTGTTAGAGGAGGCGTGGGTCGAGCACTACAACGAGTCGTACGGCAGCCTGATCGAGTTGTGGAGCGCGACGGCGGAGGTCATCAAGCGACGGGAGGCGGAGGCGCTGGCCACTCCGTTGACCGATGGGCAGTGGCGGACGATCGCGCCACTGCTGCCCGCGCCCGCGCGCACCGGGCGCCCGCGCGCCGACGACCGGCGCACGCTGGAGGGCATCCTCTACGTGCTGCGCAATGGTTGCCGCTGGCATGACCTGCCCGAGCGCTACGGCGACCCCGTCACCTGCTGGCGGCGCTTCGTACAGTGGGAGCGGTCGGGCGTCTGGGGGCGTGTCTGGGAGACGCTGCTGGCGACGATGGAGCCAGCGGGTCGCCTGTCCTGGGCGCTGGCCTTCCTCGACACGCGCTTCATCCCCATCAAGCGCGGCCGCAAATACGTGCGCCAGCCCGCCCGGATGGAGCCGGCGAGCTGAGCGCCCGCCGCTAAGCTACTCCGCCACTTCGCCGCCCTTGGGGCCGTAGAAGACGACCCAGGCGGCGAAGTCGGGCGTGAACTGCGTGAAGCGGTGCTCCACGCCAGCGGGGACGAAGAGCACATCGCCGGGCGCGAAGTCATAGGGCTGGCCATCGCGGACGAACTCGCCCGTCCCCGTCACGACGATGTAGAGCTCATCCTGCTCGTGCGGCGTCTGGAAGTCCGTCTCCTTGGGCGCGAAGAGCGAGACGCTCATGCTGCCATGCGCGATGACCTCGGTATCCCAGACGCCCAGCGGCCATTTCGCCGTGGCGGGCAGCGGCAGCTTACCCAGCGCCTCGCTGACAGTCGCCTTGACCCTGGCTGCCATGTCGTTCCCCTCTCACGCGCGTGTGCGCCCGGCGCGGACCTCACCTCCTACCCCTCTCCTTGAAGGAGAGGGGGCGATGCGGGCGGCGCTACGCCGTCATCTCGCGGACGATCTCGCTGACGCGCTTGCCATCGGCGCGGCCGCGGGTCTCCTTGCTGGCCAGCGGCATGACGGCCCGGAACTCTTTGCCGTGCTCCGCGATCAGCTTGGCGACCAGCGTGCGGATGTCGTCATCGCTCATGCGGGCGGGCAGATAGGCGCGCAGGATTTCCGCCTGGCGCGTCTCTTTCTCGGCCAGCTCGGCGCGGCCCGCGTTGCGGAAGATCTCAGCGGACTCTAGCCGCTGCTTGATCTGCTTGTCGAGGATCACAGCGCGGTCCAGGTCGCTGAGCGCGGCGCGGCTGCGGGCGACCTCCTCCTGGGTGAAGCCGTCTAGCGCCATGCGAATGGTGTCCATGCGGATCTGATCGCGCTGGCGGGTGGCCTCGGTGAGGTCGGCGCGCATGCGCTTGACGATCTCGGACTCGGTAGTCGTGTCAGCCATGACAGTGTCTCCCCTCTCGCATGCTGCGATGATGACGGCTATTCATAACGCGCGCCGCGCTCGTCTCACGCCAGGCGCGCGGCGTAGAGTATCGGACACCAGCGGCGCGCGGCGCATCAGCCAGCGGATGATCTTCGCGCGCGAGCCCTTCCCAGTATGCGTGATATATCCGGTTCGGCGCCAATCCGCTCATCCCAGGCCGCGCAGGCGGCCTTCGCGGCGGGGAGCCCTTGGCTGCGGGTTCACCCGCCCGGCGCGTCTTTGACGCTTTGGCGCTCGCTTTGACGCTCGCGCGCGGCGGGCCGTACAATGGCGGTGGCCCCCGTATGGCGCGGGCCTCGTGCGTAGACGACGGGCGGAATGATGGCTCCAGGAAGACAGGTGCGGCTGACGACCCTTGCCAGCTGCGCGGGTTGAGCGGCCAAGATGGGCGCTGACGCCCTGGCGCACGTGCTGCGCCCGCTCCATTCTCTTTTCGCCGGCGCGACCCCCGACCTGCTCGTGGGCCTGGGCGCCGCGGACGACGCCGCCGTCTACCGCCTGAGCGATGAGCAGGCGATCGTGGCGACGCTGGATTTCTTCCCGCCGATCGTGGATGATGCCGCGACGTTTGGGGCGATCGCCGCCGCCAACGCGCTCAGCGACCTCTACGCGATGGGCGCGACGCCATTGCTCGCCCTAAACGTCGCCGCCTTCCCTGACACCCTTGACCCCAGCATCCTGACCGACATCCTGCGCGGCGGCGCGGAGAAGGTCCGCGAGGCGGGCGCCATCGTCGCGGGCGGGCACACTGTCACTGACAACGAGCCGAAGTACGGCCTGGTGGCGATTGGCCTGATCCACCCGGCGCATATCTTCACCAAGGGCGGCGCGCGGCCCGGCGATGCGCTGCTGCTGACGAAGTCGCTGGGGACCGGCACGATCACCACCGCGCTGAAGAACGGCGCCAGCGGCCCCGAGTTCGAGGCTGGCCTCGCCGCGGCCGTCGCCAGCATGACGGCGCTCAACGCGGGCGCCGCGCGAGCGCTGCGCGCAGTTGAGGGCGCCGTTCACGCCTGCACCGACATCACCGGCTATGCTCTGCTGGGCCACGCGCTGGAGATGGCCTCGCAGAGCGGCGTCGCGCTGCGCTTCGACCTGCCGCGCATCCCCTGGCTGCCAGGCGCGCGGGCGCTGGCGGAGGCGGGCCACACGCCAGGCGGCACGGGCCGCAACCAGGAGGCGGTGGCTCCGCACGTGACCTATGAGGGCGACATCAGCCCTGTTGACCGTTTGCTGCTTTGCGACCCACAGACCTCCGGCGGCTTGCTGGCCGCCATCGCGCCGGAGCGGCTGGACGAGGCGCTGGCGGCGCTGCGAGCCGAGGGCGCCGACGCGTACATCATCGGGCGCGCCGAGGCGGGCGCGGGGCTGATCGTCGCGGCGGAGGCGCCGGGCGCCGAGGGGCGTGAGATGGCCGAGCGCATGACGGCGCGCCGCATGGGACGCCAGCGCGCCGCCACGCTCACATCGGACGTGGGCGAGGAAAGCGCGCTCGCGCTGCTGGAGGTCGCGCTTGGCCATACCTTCCGCGAGCGCAAGCTGCTGGTGGACGCGCTGACGCACCGTAGCTACGCTTACGAGTTCGCCGGGCCGGGAGTGGTCTCGAATGAGCGGCTGGAGTTCCTGGGCGACGCGGCGCTGGCGCTGGTGAGCGCTGGGCTGCTCTACCAGATGCGTCCCGACGCGCCCGAAGGCGACCTGACGCAGCTACGCGCCGCGCTGGTGCGCGCCTCCACGCTGGCCACCCTGGCGCGGCGCATGGGGCTTGGCCCGCTGCTGCGCCTGGGGCGCGGCGAGGACGCGACCGGCGGGCGCGACCGCGACCTGCTGATCGCCTCGGCTTTCGAGGCGGTGATCGGCGCGCTCTATCTGGACGCCGGGCTGGATGTCGTGCGCGCATGGCTGGAGCCGCTGCTGCGCGAGGAGGCCGAGCGCGCGGTCAGACACCAGCGCGTGAAGGATGCCAAGTCACTCTTGCAGGAGTTGGCGCAAGGGCGGCTGGGCGTCACGCCTCGCTACCAGGTGACGAGCGAAGAGGGTCCCGCGCATGAGCGGGTCTTCACCGTGCGAGCGCTGCTGGGCGATGTGGTGATTGGCGGCGGGCAAGGGCGCAACAAGCGCGAGGCCGAGCAGGCCGCCGCGGCCGCCGCGCTGGCCGATCCTGGTTGGGCCGAGCCAGCCCCGATGGTGAGCGCAGAGGAGGAGGAATTGTCATGAAGGTCGAAGCCAAGCTGGCTGAGCGCAAGCTGATTCTGCCCCAGCCTATGCAAACAGGAACGCCAGTCAAGCTGCCGTTCACCGACGCGCGTGTTCGCGGCAGCCGCGTGTATATCTCCGGCCACGGTCCGCTCAACCGCGATGGTACGCTGGCGGAGCCGCGCGGCAAGGTCGGGCGCGATGTGACGCTGGAGGAGGCCTATCTTCAGGCGCAGCGGACGATGCTGGCGATCCTCGCCAGCCTGCAACGCGAGCTCGGTAACCTCGATCGCGTCACCGCCTGGCTGCGCCTCTTCGGCATGGTCAATGTCGCTCCCGGCTTCAACCAGACCCCAGCGGTGATCAACGGCGCCTCCGACCTGCTGCTCGACCTGTATGGCCCCGAGATCGGCGCGCACGCCCGCAGTGCCGTCGGCATGGCCGAGCTGCCATTTGACATTCCCGTCGAGATCGAGGCGGAAGTCGAGATCGCGACAAGATAGCGCGACAAAATAGCGGATAGATGGATCGAGCGCATGGCGCGCTTGGGAGGAGACTGGCATGGAGCGGCCGCGGTGGTTTCTCGATGAGTTGGCGTATGCGGGCCCTGAGCATCGCGATCCCGCGTATGTGGCAGGCTACGATCAGAAGACGGGTTTCGATCCGGCTGAGGATTTGGCGTTGTTGCGGGCGCGCGGTCTGGGCGCCGCGAGCACGCTCGTGGATCTGGGCGCCGGCACGGGAACGTTCGCGCTGGCGGCGGCCGCTGTCTGTGAGCGCGTGATCGCGGTGGATGTGTCGCCAGTCATGCTGGCCATCCTGGGCGAGAAAGCCGAACAGCTGGGGGTGCGCAACGTAGAGCGTGTTCAGGCTGGGTTTCTCAGCTACGAGCATCGCGGCGCCCCAGCGGACTTTGTGTATTCACGCCATGCGCTGCACCATCTGTCCGATTTCTGGAAGGCGTTGGCGCTGGCGCGCATCGCCGCGCTGTTGCGACCCGGCGGCGTTCTGCTCCTGCGCGATCTGATCTTCTCGTTCGATCTCAGCGAGGCGGAGCAAGCCATCGAGACGTGGCTGGCGAGCGTGGGCAGCCGGGTCACTGACGCGCGAGCCGGATGGACGCGCGCGGAGTTGGAAGAACATTTGCGCGGCGAGTACAGCACATTCAGCTGGCTGCTCGAGCCGATGATCGAGCGCGCGGGCTTCGAGATCAGCGACGCGCTGTATAGCTCCTCGGGGATCTACACGGGGTACCTGTGCGTCAGGCGCGGCGCGAGCTCGTTCTGACGCTGGAGCGCGTGGCTCCGCCCATGGAGGAGGAAGCGATATGCCCTCATACGAGCCAACAGAGCCAGGCTCCGCGCGCAACCTGAGCGGCGCCGGCCTGACGGAGGCGGCGCTGCGTAGCTTCGCTCACGGCGACTCGGAGCGCTTCAACCAGATCGCGCAAAGCCTCGTCCGGCATCTGCACGCCTTCATCAGCGAGGTGCAGCTGACCGAGGAGGAGTGGGCCAAGGGCATCGAATTCCTGACGCGCGTTGGCCATATCACCACCGATCAGCGCCAGGAGTTTATCTTGCTCTCCGATGCGCTGGGCGCCTCGATGCTGGTGATCGGCATCAACAACCAGCGGCCCCCTGGCGCGACCGAATCTACAGTCTTCGGCCCGTTCTTCGTCGCCAACTCGCCGCGCTTCGCCATCGGCGATGACATCGCCGGTGGCGCGCCTGGAGAGCCCTGCTACATGGAGGGCATTGTGCGCGCGCTCTCAGGCGAGCCGATCGCGAACGCGCGCATCGAGGTCTGGCAGGCGGACGAGGAGGGCCACTACGATGTGCAGGTCGCCGGCCTGCCCGCGCCACGCGGTCGCGGCCACCTCTATTCCGACGGCGAGGGGCGCTACGCCTTCTGGTCGGTGCGGCCCTCCGCCTATCCCATCCCCAACGATGGCCCGGTGGGCGACCTGCTGGCCGCCGCGAATCGCAGCCCGATGCGCCCGGCGCATGTGCACTTCATGATTACGGCTCCGGGCTACCAGACCCTGGTAACACACGTCTTCGCGGAGGGCGATCCCTACCTCGATTCGGACGCCGTGTTCGGCGTGAAGACCTCGCTGATCACGCCCTTCGCGCGCCACGAGCCAGGCGCCGCGCCTGACGGCCGCCAGGTCAACACGCCGTATTACACCATGCGCTACGATTTCACGCTCGCGCCCACGCCCTAGAGAGCCGAAGGGCCGCGTGCGCGGCATCCTCGCAGCGGATTTGATGTTCTCCAGGCGAGAATACTCACTTCTTCTGATTATGGCGCTCCAATGTGGCGCTATACTCACCTTGAACCGCCGCGCGCACTGCTGAAGGACCGCTCGCGCTCGCGGTAGCCATCCTACAGGCGTTGGAATTCACAAGGAGCGCGGCCTACCTCACTGCTCACGCTATCCGCGCGAGAAGGACAACCGCCATGGTCCGCGAGGCGCCCTCACGGTCCGACGAACAGACCACCGCCGGATCCATCACCTTCGAGGAGCTTCAACTGGCGGCGCGCAATCACGCCATGCCCGCGGAAGCGGTCAGGTATCCCATCACCCCACCAGGCCTCCATTATCTGCTCATCCACTTCGACATTCCGTTCGTAGATGCCGCTAGCTGGCGGCTATCGGTAGATGGCCTGGTGGAGCGGCCACGCGCGCTCAGCCTCGACGACCTCCGCTCGCGGCCAGCCGTTTCCCTGCCCGTCACCCTGGAATGCGCTGGCAATGGGCGCGCGCTGCTCGATCCGCGGCCGGTGAGCCAGCCGTGGCTTACGGAAGCCGTGGGCACGGCCATCTGGATGGGAACGCCCCTCGCCCCAATTCTCAATGAAGCTGGCCTACGACCCGGCGCTGTCGAGATTCTGTTCACCGGGCTGGATCGCGGCGTTCAGGGCGGGGAGACACAGGACTATCAGCGCAGCCTCACCCGCGATGAGGCGCTGCGCCAGGATGTCCTGCTGGCATACGCGATGAACGGCGAGCCACTCCTCCCACAGCACGGCTTCCCGCTCCGGCTCACCGTGCCTGGATGGTATGGCATGACCCACGTCAAGTGGCTGGGCCGCATCACCGCGCTGGCCGAGCCGTTCCGTGGCTTTCAGCAGTCCGTCGCCTACCAGATCCAGACGACAGACGATGGGCCCATGACGCCGGTTACGCGGATGCTGCCGCGCTCGCTGATGGAGCTGCCCGGCATCCCGGATTTCCAGTCGCGGGCCCGTTTCCTCTTGCCAGGGCCATGCGCCTTGCGTGGTCGGGCGTGGTCAGGGCAGGGGCGCGTTGTTCGGGTAGAGGTCAGTGTGGACGGCGGCCACTCATGGCAGGAAGCGACGCTTGGCGAAGCCCCAGAAGGCTCGCCGTACGCATGGCGCCCCTGGACATGCATGTGGCAGGCGGCGTCCGGCTCATATGATCTCTGCTCGCGAGCCACAGACGAAACCGGACTGACGCAGCCGCTCGACGCTCCCTGGAACACAGGGGGATTCTCGAACAACGCCGTACAGCATGTCACGGTCGAGGTCAGGTAGACGCGCGCCCTCTCACGCCGCCATAAGCGCTGCCTCGCGCCCGTGGAGCATGCCGCGAGCGCCAGGGCGCCCGCCAGCGCCACGAATGGGACGCGATTGGCGGCGCGCCAGGGGCTTAGGGCGGCGTCCAGCAGAGCGCCCAGCATGAGCGCCGCCACACGCCGTCGCCGCACAGTCGGGACGCCCTGCCTCACCCGCCTGGGATTCACGCCTGACAGCAGGACGGCGTCAGGCCTATGGACGTGCGCCTCGCTCGCGTTCTATATTGCCGTTACGCGCTCATATTCTCGCATTGTGGATGTGGCCCACCTCGCCATAGAGCGCCGCCATTCGTAGTGGGCGCGACGCCATTCCCTCGCCAGAGGCGCTTCGATAATGCCGACGACATTGCATATCCGGCTGCTGGGCGCGTTCAGCCTGATCTACGGCGACAAGCCAGTGGCAGGCGTCAATACCCCACGTCTCCAATCGCTGCTCGCGTGGCTGCTGACGCATAACGACGCCCCGCAGCTCCGCCAGCGCCTGGCCTTTCTCCTGTGGCCCAACTCCAGCGAGACGCAGGCGCGCAACAACCTGCGCCAGGCGCTGCACGCATTGCGCCAGGCGCTGCCCGATAACGGCGCGTTCCTGTATACCGACGCCAATGTCGTCCAATGGCGGCCGGACGCCCCGTTCACGCTCGACGTCGCTGAATTCGAGCGCGCGCTCGATCGGGCCGAGGCGGCGGAGCGTCTGGGCGATGAAGCCGCCATGAGCGCCACTCTGGAGCAGGCCCTGACCCTCTATCAGGCTGACTTACTGCCCAGTTGCTACGATGAATGGATTGCGCCTGAGCGCGAGCGGCTGCGCCAGCGCTGCATGCAGGCGCTCGACCAGCTGATCAGCCTGCTGGAGAAGCAGCGCGACTATCCCGCCGCGATCAAGTACGCGCAGCGCCTGATCCGCCACGATCCGCTGAATGAGAGCGCGTACTGCCACCTCATGCGCTTGCTAGCGATGACAGGCAATCGCACGGGCGCGCTGCGCGTGTATCACGCCTGTATGAGCGCCCTGCGCCGCGAGCTTGGCGTCGCGCCCAGCCAGACGACGCGTGAGGTCTATGAATACGTGCTCCATCTCGAGGGCGCGGCGGCAGCCGATGGCGATGACCAGCGGTCTGGCGGACGGCCCGCGGCGCCGTCACGCCCCGCCAGCGGGCCGCCATTGATCGGCCGCCAGCGCGAATGGGAGCGCCTGAGTGAGGCGTGGAGCGCCGCGAGCGCCAGCGGCCCGGCATTCGCGCTCATCACCGGCGAAGCGGGCATCGGCAAATCGTACCTGGCTGAGGAGTTCCTGCGCTGGACGCAGCAATCGGGCGCGACCATCGCGAAAACCCGATGCTACGCCGCCGAGGGCCAACTCTCGCTTGCGCCGGTGACGGACTGGCTGCGCACAGATGGGTTGCGCCAGTCATTGGAGAGCCTCGACCGGATCTGGCTCACCGAGGTCGCGCGCATCCTGCCGGAGCTATTGAGCGCCCATCCTGATCTGCCTCACTACGAGCCAATCGGCGAGTATGGGCAGCGGCGCCGCTTCTTCGAGGCGCTCGCGCGGGCCGTGCTGGCGGCGCCGCTGCCCCTCCTGCTCCTGATAGATGACGTACAGTGGTGCGATCAGGAGACGCTCGAGTGGCTACATTTTCTGCTGCGCTTCGACTCGACAGCGCGCGTCCTCGTCATGGCGAGCGCGCGCGCCGAAGAGATGCTGCCAGGTAGCCCGACCCTCACATCGTTCTTGCGCCTGCGCGACACGATCGGATGGACTGAGATCGCGCTTGAGTCCTTCGACGCCGCCGAGACAGCCAAGCTCGCCGCGCGCATCGCGGGCCACGAGCTGGATACCCCACGGATCATGCGCCTTTTCCGTGAAACGGAGGGGAACCCGCTCTTCGTCGTAGAGACCATGCGCGCCGGCATGGACGCCCGGCCAGCGGGAAGCGAGGCGGAGCGCCCGGAAACCCTCGGCGCGCACGTGGAACCGGTACCTCCCCGCGTGCGCGCGGTCATCGCGTCCCGGCTGGCAGGGCTATCAGCGCCCGCTCGCGCGCTGGCCGCCGTCGCCGCCACCATTGGCCGGGAGTTCAGCGTTGATGTCCTGATGGAGGCCGCCCGGCTCGATGAGGACAGCGCCGTGCAGGCGCTTGACGAGCTCTGGCAGAAGCGCATCGTGCGTGAGTACGACGCCTATACCTATGACTTCTCCCATGACAAGCTGCGCGAGATCGCGTACGCCGACATCAGCGCGCCACAGCGGCGATTGCTCCATCGCCGCATCGCCGAGACCCTCGAGCGCATCCACGCCGAAGATCTCGACGTAGTCAGTGGTCAGATCGCTTCCCACTATGAGGGCGCGGGGCTCGCTGAGCGCGCCATGCCGTATTACGAGCGCGCGGCGTCAATAGCCCAGCGCATCTACGCGAATGATGACGCTATCGCCATCGTCAATCGCACACTGTCGCTTCTGCGGACGTTGCCCGCTGGGGCGAAACGCGACGCGCAGGAGCTGAGTCTGCTGCTGTCGCTCTCGTCGCTCTATCGCATCACCAAAGGCTGGACGGCTCCCGAGCTGGAGCGCGCGCTTGATCGCGCGCTTACATTGTGTGACATCGTCGGCGACGACGCGCAGCGCGCCAAGGTCCTGTTCAACTTTCAGTCGCTTCTGGTGGTGCAGGCGAAGCTGGATCGCGTGCAGCTGGTCTCTGAGGAGCTGGAGGCGCTCCACGAGCATACGGAGCGCGCTATCCCCGCGTTCTCCGGCCTGATGCTGGCAGGCGCGCGATTCCACCTCGGCAGGCTAAGAGAGGCTGACGCCGCGTTCGCGGCGATGACTGGCCAGCCGCAAGACGACCCAGCCCAACAGCGCCTTACCGAGGAGCTCCAGGGCTGGGACCTGGGGATCCACGCGCGCGCCTGGCGCGCGCACGTTCTCCATTGTCTTGGCTTTCCCGCGCAAGCCCTCGACCTCGCGACGGAAGCCGTGCGGGTCGCGCGTGAGCTGGGAGCGCCGTTCAACCTGGCCCTGGCGGCGACATATCTGGCGATGCTCCAGCAGTACCGCGCCGACCCTGAGACCGCGGGCGTCCAGACTGAAGAAGCGCTGGCGATTACGCGCGAATACAGGGTGCCCTACTACCACGCCTGGTCAGCCATCCTGTTCCACTACACCCAGACATGGAGACACCCCAGCGATCTTGGTCTGGATTCGCTACGCCGGGCGATCGCTGAGCTCACGGCGTCCGGCGCCCGGCTGCGCCTGCCCTACTATCTCTCGCTCCAGGCGCAGATCTGCGCGCGCATGGGGCGCCTTGCGGAGGCGATGGCGGCTATTGATGAGGCGATGGCGGAGTCGCGCGCCAACAATGAGCGCTGGTGGGACGCGGAGTTGCACCGGATGCGCGCGGAGCTGATAGTAGGGCTCAACGCCGATGCGGGCGATGTCGAGCAGGCATTTCAACGGTCGCTCGCGATTGCTCGCGCGCAGAGCGCCAAATCGCTGGAGCTGCGCGCGGCGGCGAGCTTCGCGCGATTCCTGCGCGCGCGCGACCGGGGCGACGAGGGCCGGGACCTGCTCCAGGGCGTGTACGGCTGGTTCACCGAAGGGTTCGACATGCCCGATTTGCTGGACGCGCGCGCGCTGCTCACCGATCTCTCTTGACGCCAGATTAACGCCCGTTTTACGCTCCATGGCCGCAGAGACGTGTGACGCGCCACATTTTTCGGCCTGAACTTGCGCACGCGCCCTCCTCGCCCATACGTTTGGATAACGCCGCCCCTGCTACAGTACTCCTCGAGCCGCGATACATCGCGCGGCGAACCATCTACGCGTGGCCGCTCCATTCCCGGGCGCGCGGGCGCTCGAAGGCCGGACGAGGCCACAATGCTTGAGGCCACAATGCTTCAGGAGGAGTCGAGGATGATCGAGCAGAGCGCCCCAGTCAAACTGGAGGAGGCGACCATTCAGGACCTACGCGCGCGCATACGTGGGAGCGTGATCCTGCCGGGCGATGCGGACTACGAGGAGGCGCGCAAGGTCTACAACGCGATGATTGATAAGCGCCCCGCCCTCATCGTGCGCTGCGTGGACGTGGCGGATGTCATGAGCGCGGTGAACGTCGCCCGCGAACAGGGGCTGACGCTGGCGGTGCGCGGCGGCGGCCACAATGGCCCCGGTCTGGGGACCTGCGATGATGGCCTGGTGATTGACCTCTCGCGCATGAAGGGCGTCCATGTAGACCCCGCCCAGCGGACGGTGCGGGTCGAGGGTGGCTGTATCTGGAGTGACGTGGATCACGCCACGCATCCATTTGGCTTGGCCGTGCCGAGTGGCTTCATCTCGTCCACCGGCGTTGGCGGGCTGACGCTGGGCGGCGGTATCGGCTATCTGACGCGCGGGTATGGCTTGACGCTGGACAACCTGCTCAGCGTGGACATGGTCCTCGCGGACGGCAGCTTCGTCACCGCGAGCGAGCGGGAGCATCCCGACCTATTCTGGGCCATTCGCGGCGGCGGCGGCAACTTCGGCGTCGTCACCTCGTTCCTGTTCAAGCTGCATCCGGTCAAGACCGTCTTCGGCGGTCCCATGGCGTGGCCGCTGGATCGTGCGGGCGAGGTGCTGAAGTTCTGGCGCGACTTCATCCAGACCGCGCCAGAAGACATCAACGGCTGGTTCGCGTTCCTGACCGTCCCTCCCGTCGCGCCGTTCCCGGAACAGTTCCACCTCCACAAGGCATGCGCGATCGTGTGGTGCTATACGGGGCCGCTGGAGCAGGCGGCGGAGCGGTTCGCCCCAATGCGCGCGCTCAACCCAGCGGTAGACTTCACGGGCGAGATCCCGTGGCCGGCGCTGCAGGGCATGTTCGACGCCCTGTATCCCGCGGGCCTGCAATGGTACTGGAAAGCCGACTTCTTCAACGAATTGGACGACCGCGCGATCGAACTCCACCAGAAGTATGGCGCGCAGTTGCCAACGATGCACTCGACGATGCATCTCTACCCCATCAACGGCGCGGCGCATCGAGTTGACAAGAGCGACACGGCGTTCAGTTTCCGCGATGCGAACTTCGCGGAGGTCGTCGTCGGCGTTGATCCTGACCCCGCCAACAACGAGCGGATGATCGAATGGGCCAGGGACTACTGGACGGCGCTGCATCCGTATTCCGCTGGCGGAGCGTATCTCAACATGGTGATGGATGAGGGCGAGGACCAGATAAAGGCGGCATATCGCGACAACTATCCACGCCTGGCGCAGATCAAGGCAAAGTACGACCCAACCAACCTCTTCCATGTCAACCAGAACATCAAGCCGGAATCCTGACGGGAGAGGGACGTCATCTCCGTCGGAATAAAAGGAACCAGATAGGCGCGCGTAACCAGCTGGCGCTCAACAGCGAACGGCCTCGCTCATCACCTGTTGATGGGCGAGGCCGTTCGTCGCGAAGCTCGATCTACGCGATAGCCGCTATGCTGAATACGCTAGTAGCCGCCGTAGCCACCCGCTGACGTCGGTGTGGCCGCCGGGGCGCCCGCGCTACCTGCCGCGAGATCGGGTGTCACCACGTACCACTTGTCGCCGATGTCCTCGCCGTTGGCGTCGGTCTGCGCATGGTCGCCAGAGTAGGTGTAGAGCGGATGGCCGTTGTAGAGCGCCTGATCGCCATTCGGGCCATTGAGCGTCGAGAGCGTTCCCGAGAGACCGGTACCCATGACGCTGCTCCCCGTGGCAGTCAGCGGCGGCCAGGTCTGCGCGCAGGCGCCTGCGCAGGCGATGGTCGTCGCGGTATCGGGCGTAAAGTAATAAAGCGTCATGCCACTGGTAGTGGCCAGCACAGTCTTTGACTGCCCGCTGACCTTGACGGTCTTGGTGCAGACCGTCGCGCCCGACGCGCAGTTCAGGTTGACCGAGCTGGACGAGCCGGACGTGGTGGTGGCGCCCGTGCCCCCATAGGCGCCGCCCGCGCCCGTGGAGCATGCCGCGAGCGCCAGGACGCCCGCCAGCGCCAGCCCTGCCAGCGCGCTCAGGCGCCTTCCGTTGAGTGTGTTCATAACCAAGCCCTCCTGGTTCAGGCGTCACTGGCCCGACAGGCGCGCTTCACGGGCCGTAGGGCTGCTGAGCGCGCCGGGATGTACACTGGGGACTACGCCGGGGTGTTACGGGGGCGACCCCGCCCCTGGCCCCCTCTCCCACGGGGAGAGGGGGAATGCGGAGGGATCAGTGGATATTCATCTCGATACAGATATCGGCGGCGACATGGACGACTTGTGCGCGTTGGCGCTGGCGCTGCGCTGGCCGGGAGCGAACCTCATAGGCGTGACGACCGCCGCCGAGGAGGGCGGCAGGCGCGCGGGCTATGCGCGCTATGCGCTTGATCTCGCGGGGCGCGCGGATGTCCCGGTAGCGGCGGGCGCGGAGGCCGACCCGGCGGCGGGCTACCGCTGGCGGCCCACCTACCTGCCTGATGAGCCGCTGTGGCCGAACCCCATCGCCGCGCGTCCCGGGCCAATCAGCGACGCGCTGGCGCTGCTGCGGCGCAGCATCGAAGCGGGCGCGGTGATCGTCGCACTTGGCCCGTTCACCAACCTGCGCCTGCTCGATGAGACGTGGCCTGGCATTTTGCGCCAGGCGCGGCTCGTGCTGATGGGCGGCTACCTCCAGCCGCCGCGCGCGGGCTATCCACAGTGGGGCCCGGACGCCGACTACAACGCGCAGTGCGATGTCGCCTCCGCGCGCTATGCGCTGGAGCATGCCGACCCGCTGCTCGTGACGCTGCGGGTGACGGCCGAGACGGCGCTGCGCGCCGCCGACCTGCCCGCCATCCGCGCCGCCGGGCCGCTGGGCGCGCTGCTGGCCCGGCAGGCCGCCGTCTGGACGGCGCTCAACCCCGAAAACGCGAGCTATCCGCGTGACTGGCCCGCGCTGCCGCCCGACTTCATCAACTTCTTGCACGACCCGCTGGCCGTCGCCGTCGCCCTCGGCTGGGACGGCGCGACCATCGAAACGCTACCGCTCACGCTCGTTGACGAGCTTGGCTGGCTGCGCCTGCGCGAAGAGCCGGACGGCAGGCCCACGCGCGTCACGACAGCAATTGACGCCCCGCGCTTCCACCGCCTGTGGGTAGAGATGGTCTCCTCGGAAGGAGTGGGCGGTTAGGATGAAGTGAGCATGCCGCGCCTCCCGTTACCTTTGCCGCGCTGGCGTGTGTGTAGTGGTGTATCGCAGGAGCAGCGGACCCGCTAAACACCCGTTCAGCGGCAAGACGAAACGAGGTATCGGTTGCAGCAATCCCCCCTCATCATCCCCCGCGCGGACCCTCCTATGGACCTGTGGGCGCGCGGTCTACGCTGGCTCGCCGCCATTCGCGACGCGTCGTTAAGGGACGCGCGCGATGGCGCCGGCGCCACATCCGGCCCGCGCGCCATGCCCAGCGCGGCTGATCAGTTCGAGAGCTTTTATCGCCAGCATGAGCGCGACATCTTCGGCTATATCTGGCGTGTCACCGGCGACGAGCAGACCGCCAACGACCTGACCCAGGAAGTGTTCTACCGCGCGTGGCGCAAGTTCGAGAAGCTGCGCGGCTACGAGCGGCCAGGGGCGTGGCTCTTTCACGTCGCCACCAACCTCGCGCTCAACGAGCGGCGCCATCAGCGCGTCGCTGGGCCGGCCGCGACGCTGCTGGGCGATGAGCGCGCGCCGGGTGATCATGCGACGCAATTGGCCGATCGCTCTGCGCTGCGCGCCGCGCTCGAGGGGCTGCCCGCACAGCAGCGCACCGCCCTCATCCTGCGCGAGCTCTACGGCTACACCTGCGACGAGATCGCCGGCATGCTGGATATCTCACGCGCGGCAGCCAAGATGACGCTGAGCCGCGCCCGCGAGCGCCTGCGCGCGCTCTACCTCAAGGAGGACGGCGAATGAACGCCTCAACCATCCCTACCTGCCCGCTCGGCATGACAGCCGGCGACCTCTCCGCCTGGCGCGACCACGCGCTCACGCCTGCTGACGAGCGGCGCATCACTGCCCACACCAGCGCCTGCCCCGCCTGCCAGCAGGTGATCGCCGCACATGAGGCGCTGGCCGCCATCATGCGCTCAGATGAGCCGCCCGCGCCCGATCCGCGCAACTGGACTCGCGTGCAGGCGCGCATCGCGTCCGCACGGCCCGCGACGCGCTTCGCCGCCCGGCAATGGGCGCCGCGCTGGCGGCGCGCAGCCCTCTGGAGCGGCATGGGAGCGGCGGCGGCGGCGCTCGTCATCTCCGCGCTCTTCTTCTCGCTGTTCAGTCGGATGATTGGGCTACGCGCGATGGCCCCGACCACACCCGTCGCAGGACCAACATTGACCTGGCAGTACCAGAGCGTTCCGGAGAGCGTCATACCGCCTCTAGGCGCCAAGAGCGACGTATCAAACATCGCCTTCGCGCCGACCGATGCCCAGACCGCCTACATCTGCTACGTCGACAACGCGCGGCATAAGTTCCCTGTCGCCATCTGGGCAACACATGACGGCGCGGGAAGCTGGGCACATGTGAGCGACCTGCCGAACACGGCAACCATCGCAGGGTGTATGGTTACCGTTGACGCGCATGATCCGCTACGGCTCAACGTCGTGGTCCACGGGCAGAATATCTACGGGCAAAATCCAACGACATACGAAGATGTGCTCTTCAGCTATGTCAGCGAGAACGGCGGCAAGACGTGGCGCACGCTCAACGCGAAGGTGGCGCTGGCCTTTCTGGCGACCAGCGACGGAACCAGCGTCGCCGTGGTAGACCCGCTTGCTGAATTCACCGGCCCGCAGAGCGGCCAATCCCTGCGTCTGTCTATCAGCCATGATGGCTTCCGGACGTGGCAGCCAATTGACGCCCAGCTCAGCGCGTCCGGCCAGCATGTCGTCCGGGTCTGGCAGCGTCCCGGTGATGGAGCGTTGCTGGCGCTCGCGCTCGTGATGACGCCCAGCTCCGGTTCCTTCGCGCTCTGGTCGAGCGATGACCTGGGCGCCCACTGGACGCCGTTCCCCACCCCATCGAATCTCAGCGGCCCATCGCTGGCCTTCCTCGTCGCGCAGCCATATGGGACAGCGCCATGGCAGGTATGCGGCGTAGCTGATGCCGGCACGTCCAGTACGCCAGCTTCCGCCTCCCAGATCATCGGCTGCACACGCGATGGCGGGCAGACGTGGACCTCGCGCCCGCTACCCGCGCTGAAGGCATCCTGTGGCGCCGGGTGTCTCAAGCAGCAAACGCTCTCATATCTGAGCGCGCTGCTGCCAGACGGCTCGCTCGTTGCCCCGTTCTACCTCAACCCGGCGGACGCGAGCGCTGCGCAGCCGTCGAGCCTACCCCATATCTTCCGCCTGCCGGCGGGGTCTGATCACTGGCAGGACCTCGGATCACAGCCAGCCAGCGTGCTACTGCCCATGAGCTCCAGCTCAGGCGCCGCGCTGGTCAGCTTCTCGGGCGATACAGGCAACACGGGCGAGTCATACTATGACGGCGTCAGCGCGAGCCTGATTAGTCATCCCGGAAGCGGCGCCTCCAAACCCGGCGTCCTGGCCATCGCCACGCTGCCCTGATCGCGAATCGCGCAGTCAGCGCCCCTTCCGGAAGGAAACCGGGAGGGGCGCCTTTCCTGTGCATTGCTACATCACATACATCGCTACATCCCGCGCATCGCTACTCGCCCTGTTTGGCTCGCCGCTCGCGCTCGCGCAGCTCGACGCGGCGGATCTTGCCGCTGATCGTCTTGGGCAGCTCGGTGACGAACTCGATCTCGCGCGGGTATTTGTAGGGCGCCGTCACCGACTTCACGTAGTCCTGCAGCTCGGTGGCCAGCGCCTCGGAGGGCTGGTAGCCGGGCGCGAGGATGACGAACGCCTTGACGACCTCGCCGCGCGTCGGGTCAGGGCTGGCGACCACCGCCGCCTCCATAACCGCCGGATGCTCCACCAGCGCGCTCTCGACCTCGAACGGGCCGATGCGGTAGCCAGCGGAGATGATGACGTCGTCGGCGCGGCCCACGAACCAGAAGTAGCCGTCGGCATCGCGGTAGGCGCGGTCGCCGGTAAGGTACCAGTCGCCAACAAACGAGCGCTCCATCGCCTCCGGGTTGCGCCAGTACTCCTTGAAGAGCGCCAGCGGGCGCTCGGGCTTGACGCGGACGGCGATGTCGCCCTCCTGATTGGGGCCAAGCTCGCGCCCCTCGTGATCAATCACCGCCAGATCGAAGCCCGGCGCCGGCATGCCCATCGAGCCGGGGCGCACCTCCAGCGGCGGGAAGTTGCCCGCCAGCAAGACGGTCTCCGTCTGGCCGTAGCCATCGCGGATCGTCAGGCTGGTCCCCTCGCGCCAGGCGTCAATCACCTCCGGGTTGAGCGGCTCGCCCGCGCCGACGCAGTGGCGCAGCGCGGGGAAGTGGTAGCCCTTCAGGTCCTCCTGCACCATCACCCGGTAGGCGGTCGGCGGCGCGCAGAAGACCGAGATGGGGTACTTCGCCAGCATCTCCAGCGTCGCCTTGCCATCGAACTTGCCGCGCGCGTCCTGAACGAAGAGCGCCGCGCCGTTGCCCCACGGGCCGAAGAAATTGGACCACGCCGCCTTGGCCCAGCCCATCTCCGAGAGGTTCCAGACCAGATCGTCAGGGGTCAGGTCCAGCCAGTAGCGCCCGGTGACGAGCGTGTGGCCGACCGGATAGCTGGCGTGGGTGTGCGTGACCATCTTGGGGTAGCCGACCGTGCCGCTGGTAAAGTAGATCAGGCAGGGGTCGCTGGCTACCGTGCGGCGGTCATACCAGGTGAGCGTGGCGGCATCTACGGTGGGATGGTAGCCAACGCAGCCATCCGGCGCGGACTCACCGGGATCGCCGACCGAGACGACGACGCGGATTGTCGGGCACTGCTCGCGCACCTGGTTGAGCTTCGCCACACCGCTGGCGTCCGTCACCAGCGCCGCCGCCTCGGCGACCTCGGCGCGGTAGGCGATGTCCTTGGGAGTGAGCAGGGTCGTGCAGGGGATACCGATAGCGCCCAGCTTCATCAGGCCGAGCATCGTCTCCCACCACTCGACCAGGCGCGGCAGCATCAACAGCACGCGGTCACCCTTGGCGATGCCCAGCTTCTCGAAGGCATGCGCGGCGCGGCTGCTCTGCTCATCGAAGTGGGTGAAGGTGTAGCGCTCCTCGGCGCCATCGGGGCCGATCCAGAGCATCGCCAGCTTTTCCGGGTCGCGCGCCCACTTGCCGATGGTGTCAATCGCGAAGTTGTAGTCCTCCGCGACCTCCCACTTGAAGTCACGCCGCGCCTGCTGATAGTCCGTCATGTTGTGCCGCTCGCCGCGCGGCGTCTGCCCGGTCGTCATCGGCGTACCCTCGCTTCGTTCGCTCCATTGCGCGCCACCAGGGACGTTCATGAGGTGTTCCACAAGCGCTGAGTTGTACCAGTCGCGCCTGGGCTCAGTATACGTCACACCAGGATAAGGCAGGGGGGAGCGAGCGAGCGGGACGCCGAGCGGCGCCCCGCCCTGCCGATAGCGAGCTAGCCTGGGATGGGCCTGGCGATGGTATCCGGTATGGTCGCCGAGTAGCTGCCGCCAGAGGTCGTTTGCACCTTCACATGGTAGGTGACCGTGTCACCCGGGCCTGCCTGGAGTTGGTAGCACAGCGTATTGCTGGGGTCGTTATAGGGTGTAATGGTGACCACCTTTGACGCGCCGGCCGCTACGGTTCCGGTCAGCAGCGGGACGCTCGGTGAGCCTGGCTGCCCTGACGCGCTCGGATGCGCCCAGTAGTGGGCGCCATCTGGGGCGTTGTCGTCTGTTTTCACTTGCCAGCTCACGGCCATCGTACTGTGGGTGTTATCGAGCGTCACTGTGAAGGATGGGAGCGCCTGAATCCCAACGCACGCCTGCGAGACGCTTGCGGGTGTCGCGTGGAAGGCGAAGACAGGCGGCGAGCCGGCAGGTAGCGACGTGGCGGTGGGCGCGGCGGTGGTGGTCGTCGTCGGAGCGGCGCTGGCGGTGGACGCCGCCGTGGGCGCGGCAGTGACTGTCGCCGCCGTCGTCGGAGCGGCGCTGGCGGTGGGGGTGGGGCTAGAGCCGGATACCAGCCCGGCGAAAGCGCCGGTATTGTAGGCGCCATAGGCGCTCACCGCGCCGAGCGCCAGCAGCAGCAGCAGAACGAGCGGCAGGATGAATCGCGAGCCAGCGCCACGGCTGCCGCCGCTCGATTGCCCAAGTGGAACCGCAAGGCGCCCTGGCGCCGAGACCCGCCGCCGCGCCGCATTGGCGTAGACCGGGTCCATGTGGTTTTGGATCTGGCCGAAGCCGTCAATCACCGTCACATGCGCGTTCGTGATGATCTCCAGGTCGCCGCCGGGGCCAGCGCCGCGAGGGCGTCCCGTAACGGTGAGGTCCGGGCCGTAGCTGCGTGTATGGGGCGCGAGATCGGTCGTCCAGGTAAAGTCATAGGGATCGTACGAGGGCGTCGTCACCTCCGCATGCACGGTCGCCGTCACCGTCGCCAGCTCAGTCTCCTGCGTGGGTATATCTGGCTGGTTGATGGTGACATCAGGGCGCTGATCGGGGGGATGCGGCTGGAAAAAGGCGTTCGGCTGCGGCACAGCCGCGAAGAGGCTCAGCTCGCCATCGCCCACGACGACTGCGTTGGGGATGAGGTCGAGCGCGATGGCGGTTCCGGGGACGGGGACATGCTGCGTGACATCCACAAAGCCGAAGCCTGAGCCGGTCGGCGCATGGTATGCGCCGCCAAAGACTGCCGACATGATCTGTGACCAGTTGGCCGGGTCATGGAGCGCCGCTGTCAGCTCCGCCGGGACGACCGCGCTCTGGGTGATCTCAGAGGCGAGCGCGCCGACGCCAGGCGGGACGAGGCCGAAACTGAGCGCGCTGACCAGATCGCCAGTCGCTTCAGCGACGGTGTCGGCGGCGATGCGCGGCGCGGCGTCCAACTGGATATTCGCGTCGCCTGGCGTGAGGACCAGCTGCCCAGGAACCGGAATGGAGGGACGCAGGCCCACCGAGAAGTACGCGCCTGCGAAATCCGTCAAGATCAGCTCACCAGCGGAATTGCCAGAGGAGGGCGGCACGATCCGGCCCGTCGCCTGAATGACCCCAGAACGGAAGGAGAGGGCGAGTTGCTGGAGCCGCGCCAGCCGGAGCGTATGATCGGCGTTCATGAAGACCAGGCCCGCGCCGAGCACGTCAGCGATCGTCCGGTTGATGGCGCTATCGAGTACCGTCACGCCGACATTGCTGGCGGGATGGGCCGCGAGCATATCCGTCATGGCCGTCTCAGCGCCACCTCCGCCGGTCAGCGAGGCGCCAACCGCGATCGCATCGCCCGCTGCGGGACCAAAGACGCGCACGCCCACGCTAGCGACTGAGAGGGTGGACTGCCCATGCACGCCGACTATGCTGTAGGGCAGCGCGACCGGCGGCACGACCTCATGGAGCGCGTTGAGCTGGGAACGGATGATGCTGGCGAACTGGCCCTCGAGGCTTTGGATCTCGTCGGTGATATGGCCGCTGATTTCGGGCGGCGGCGGCGTTATTCCGGCGTAGGACGCCTGGAGGCCGCTGACATCCACGCCATGATGACTGCCGAGGGTAGTGAGCGGCAAGCTCAACGCGGGGCCGGAGGCTGCCATGGTCATGGTCGCCGCAGTGGCGGCGGTGACGTGCGGCGTCAGCAGCACGCGCACGGGCCCGCGGAGCGTGAAGATGCGGCCAGACGCGCTCTCCCGATAACCCGCGCGCATATCAATGGCGAGGTCGAGGATGTTTCCGTCTTGAAATGACAGGCGAGGTGATTCCCACCAGAACGAGAGCGCGCCGATGCGCTCCTGGGCAGGGATGTGCGGGCTAACGCTAGGGTCGCTCATCAGACGCAACAGCACATTTTCCAGAAGCGAGCGCCGTATCTGGACTGCCGCGTCAAATCCGCCCGTGCTGGTCATAGACGACAACCTCTGTTCCTCTTGACGACCTCTTCCACGCCCTGCTTCCCGTGATTGAGCCTGGATATAGGCCAGGCGCGGTCGGGAATCCGCTGGAGAATGAGCGGGCGGAATTGCGGCTGAGTATAACATCGCCTGGTCATTTGACAAGATGGTGAGGGTCAGGAAAAACGCGCAGATAATCCGGACGCGCGTCATTATCGAGCGCCGCGACGAGGTTGACGTGCAGCGCGTCGCGGTGAGCGTGGGCTACGCTGGATGGCAGCGTGATTCGGCGCCAGGGCGCTGTGAAGCGTCAGCGGCGCTTGTCCTTAATGGGGAATCGCAGACGTTCACATCGCCAAGTCGCACGCCCCGTTCCCGGCGCCATAGTGTGCCGCCATACGCCACTGAGTTCATAAACGGCTCCGCGCGCCTACGTGCGTGGAGCCATGTTCGCGGTCGGGATACGCTAAACAGCGGAGAGCTTCCTGGCATTGATTCTCGCGGCTTTACGCGCGAGGAACGGGTGGGCTACCGCTCAAGGCAGCGCGCCCGGTGATCACGGAAGGGACCACCGGGCGCGCTCGGCTGAGGTGTCGGATTACCTACCTACGACGGCAATAGCGTCTGCGAAACTTGGAAAGGTCCATGCGACGCTCTTTGCGGCTCCTCGCAGCGCCAACGATCTGCTCGTACTCTACAGTGTTGAGCGACACCTTGCGGATGCGGACACGCCAGCGCACATGTGATCGTCGAGTCACGCACTCCCACACTTCGCCTTTGCACGGAATCAGATCAGATACCAGATGCGCCCCCTTTGTTCGCTGCCTGCCAACTGTCGCTGACAGGAGCAATCAAGGGGATTGTCCTCGGGGGATGATAACATCCCAATCGCATGCCTGTTCTGGTCTGTTCCTCCCTCATCGTTGGCAATACGATGCGCTACAGTCTTCGCACTACATGCCACGTCTCGTGCGCTTCATGTGATGAATTGCCAGTATCATCGAAGCGCCGTACAAGTGCAAACCAACCGGAAAATATATGTCAAGTGCGCCGCATGCTACACTCATCGGGTATCGGGTAATCCGCGTTGTGGGAGGAAGTAGAAGAGTGACGCCTAGCGCCAGCGACGGTAGGTCCGCGCCAGTCGTGGAGTCGGGGAATGAGTTCCTCGTGCGGCGGGACATCGCATTCCTCAACCATGGCAGCTTTGGCGCCCGCCCGCGCCCCGTCTTCGAGACGTACCAGCGCTGGCAGCGCGAGCTGGAGTCGCAGCCAGTCGAGTTTCTGGGGCGGCGTTTCTCGGGTCTGCTCGCCGAGGCGCGGGCGTCGCTGGCGGCCTATGTGGGAACGCAGGCGGACAATCTGATCTTCGTCCCCAACACGACGCACGGGATCAACATCATCGCGCGCTCGCTCGACCTGAAACCAGATGACGAAGTGCTGGCCACCGACCACGAGTATGGCGCGGTGGAGCGGACGTGGCGGTTCATCTGCGAGCGGCGCGGCGCGCGGTTCCGCTCGCAACCCATCCCGCTGCCCATGACCACCCCAGAAGCGATGATCGAGGCGCTATGGCAGGGCGTCACCGAGCGCACGCGCGTGCTCGTCGTCAGCCACATCACCTCGCCTACCGCGCTGCTCTTCCCGGTGGCGGAGATCGCCCGGCGCGCCGCGCGCCAGGGCATCCTGACCGTCATAGATGGCGCGCACGCCCCCGGCCAGATAGACCTGAATCTGGACGAGATCGGCGCGGACTTCTACGTGGGCAACTGCCACAAGTGGCTCTGCGCTCCCGTCGGGGCGGGCTTCCTCTACGCGCGTCCCGAGCGCCAGCCGCTCCTGGAGCCGCTGGTGGTGAGTTGGGGCTGGCAGGCGCGCAAGCCCAGCGGCTCGCCCTTCCAGGACTACTTCGAGTGGATCGGCACCGACGACCCCGCCGCCTATCTCAGTGTGCCCGCCGCCATTGAATTCCAGGCCCAGCATGACTGGCCCGCCGTCCGCGCCGCCTGCCACCACCTTGCCGCCGAAGCCCGCCAGCGCATCGGCGCGCTCACCGGCCTGCCACACATCGCGCCCGACTCGCCCGACTGGTGGGCGCAGATGTTTGCCGCGCCGCTGCCCATCTCCGACACAACAGCGATGGAGGAGCTGAAGCGGCGGCTGTGGGAGGAGCATCAGGTCGAGGCGCCCATCACCCCGTGGCACGACCAGCTCTTCATCCGCGTCTCCATCCAGGCCTACAACTCCCCCCACGACGTACACCGACTGCTAGTTGGGCTGGCGCGGCTGCTGCCATCTGCAGATACAAATCCTAGTCAGACCGATGTATGAGTCTCACGAACGATTGCCCTGACTGAATGTGCACTCTCTTGACTTCGCCTGCCCGCCATTTACTGAATAGCCCGTAAAGCCGCTATGCCTTGAGGCCATGCGGATGAACGGGCTTGCGCTGGCTTGAGCCAGAACTCCATTTGCCTGCCGTTCTGTAAATATTGCGGAAGAATAGCTACCGGAGAAACAACATAGACTACCTGGACTGCCAACTCGATGAGCATCATGTGCGTCTGATCCTCTACCACCGCATCTGGTGTCCCAAGCATCGAAGAAAGGCGCTGTAAGGAGATGATAGCCGTGCGCGCTACCGGAAACAAGTGGCGGGCCGTTGTGTTGACGATCACGGCTGTGCTGTGTATGTCGTTGTCCACGTTCGGGACAGGATATGCGGACGCCGCCGCAGCGCACGCCGCGAACGCGGGGCCGTTCATCCCGCCAGGGGCGAAGCCCGATCTCGTGGCGTTCATCCGGAATGGCTATAAGCCCGTCATGATGCCCGTGAGCCAGATGACGCCCTCCTCTACGGGCTTTCCGACTGAGGTTAGCCCGCTAGAGACTATTCCAGGCTGTCTCCAGCCGCCAAAGAACTACGACTCACTGACGCTGACGCCGGAGCAGATGAAAGCGTATGGCATTGCGCCCCGTACGCCAGTGAGCCGTTGAGCAAGTGGCTCAAGTATGAGGCGAACGTCGGTTCTCACGTCTGTCAGTACATGCACAGCAACGCGACAGTCGGTGGGCTTAGCGTTGGCCCCGCCGCCAAACTGGGTGACTGGCAGACGAACGCCTCGCTGGAATACCAAAACTCGATCTGGGGCGGGAAGGTCGCTGACCAGAACTGCGGCTCACAAGGCCAAGGTCTTAGCTGTCAGGATTTCACCCACAACTATATCGAGACGGACACGGATTACTACGTCCACTGTCCGACGCAGTACACGCCACAGATCACCGCCACCTCCACCATCACCGCCTGGGCGGGGATAGGCGGAACCGCGAGTTACTACGAGTTGCAGCAAGCCGGGACATCGGTGGAATACATCGCGATTGAGTCCGCTTGCCTCGCGCGTTATACTACTCACCGGCACGGCTCGACGTGCTGTGCGTTGCGCGACGCTCGAGAAGGATGGTGAAGGGTTCGACGCATGACCTCCTCCGGCTCCGCCGCCGCGCGGCGGCAGGCGCGCTCTCGGCTCGGCTGCTGGGGCGTGCTGGCGCTGCTCGTCCTCCTGCCTGCGGCATTCGGTGGGTTTGAGTACATTGTCTGGCATCGCGACGTGGACAGTTACACGTTTGTCGCGCGCGACGGCGGCGGGCAGGTGATCGGCCATGTCGCGTCGCATGACGCGAAAGCTGCCTCGACGTTGCGCCGGGCGCTCAACGCCCATACGACCCCGCTTTTGGAAGATACCCCGCTCTGGCCGTCGCCTGAGTGTCAGCCGACACTCAACTACACCATTCCGGTGGCGAGCTACACCTACACCTTCTCCGCTGGCGGGCAGGTGGTCGAAACCATCACCAGCTATAGGACGATCTGTGGCGTGGCGCTCGCCTCCTGCGGGGCCATCACGCTCTATCTGGAGCAACTGCCCTGGAACGGCCCGCTGGCTCCATCGTCTTACTGAATAGGCCCGTAAAGCCGCTATGCCCGCCGCCATCGCCTTCCAGGCCCAGCACGACTGGCCTGCCGCCCGCATTGCGCGTTCGCTGACTTCGCCTGTCCTCCCCTCGCCCCATCCGTACCCTATCGCCGCATCCTCGCGCCTCATCCGAGCGTCAGCCTCGACCCGGCGTCCGGCCTAGCCAAGATGGCCCGTAGCGGCGCCAGGTTGGCGTGCGCTATGCTAGATGGCAGCCTGATTCTTCGTCGCGCATGCGGGGAAGGAGCGGGTTCGCATGCGGAGCGCATGTGTCGGAGCGCTGGAAGGAGCGAGGGACGCGGTGGCCGACTTCACGCATCTGCACGTGCATTCCGAATACAGCCTGCTGGATGGCCAGTCGCGGCTGCAGCGGCTGGTGGAGGCCACCAAAGCCGGCGGCATGTCCGCGCTGGCGCTGACCGATCATGGCGTGATGTACGGCGCGCTGGACTTCTACAAAGCCTGTCTTGAGGGCGGGATCAAGCCCATTATCGGCGTGGAAGGCTACAGTGTCCCATCGCTGCAGGAGAAGACGGGGCGCTACGAGTACAACCACCTCCTGCTGTTGGCCAGCGACAACACCGGCTACCACAACCTGCTCAAGCTCACCACCCTGGCGCATACACGCGGCTACCAGGCGCGCCCGCGCATGGACCGCAAGATGCTGGAACAGTACAGCGGCGGGCTAATTGCGACGTCGGGCTGCATCTCTGGCGAGATACCCGAGCTACTGCTGCGGGGTGACCTGAACGGCGCGCGGGCGGCGGCGCGCTGGTATCAGGACGTCTTCGGGCCGGAGAGCTTCTACATCGAGATCCAGGACCACGGCGCGCCCGAATCGCCCCAGAATCAGCTCAACCCGCTGCTCTATGACCTCGCCCGCGAAGTCCACGCGCCGCTATTGGCCACCAACGACCTGCACTACGTCGCCGCCAGTGACGCCGAGGCGCAAGACGTGCTGCTCTGTGTGCAGACCGGCAAGACGCTCGAAGACCCCAAGCGCATGAAGTTCGACAGCTCGCAATACTACCTGAAGACGCCCGACGAGATGGCGGCGCTCTTCCCCGAGCTGCCCGACGCGCTGCGCAACTCGATGGAGATCGCCGAGCGCTGCAACGTCACCATCGAGCCGGGCGCCAGCCTGATTCCCAGCTACGAGATTCCGCCGGAGTTCGCCTCGCAGGACGAGTACCTCTACCACCTCTGCCAGAAGGGCGTGCGTGAGCTCTATGGCGAGCTCACCGATGAGCTGAAACAGCGGCTCGACTACGAGTTCGAGGTCATCCGCTCCAAGGGCTTCGTCTCCTACTTCCTGATTGTCTGGGACTACGTCAATTTCGCCCGCAGCAACGGCATGCGCTGTGTGGCCCGCGGCTCGGCGGCGGGCAGCCTGGTGGCCTATTCCCTCGGCATCACCAACGTAGATCCTATCCGCTACGAGCTGCTCTTCGAGCGCTTCCTCAACCCCGAGCGCATGAGCATGCCTGATATTGATATGGACTTCCCCGACGACCGCCGCGACGAGGTCATCCGCTACGTCGCGGAAAAATACGGCTGGGATAAGGTCGCCCAGATCGTGACCTTCAATACGATGGCGGCCAAGGCGGCGGTGCGCGACGTGGGCCGTGTCATGGGCATGCAGGCCGAGGCCGACCGCGTGGCGCGGCTGATCCCCGGCGGGCCGAAGGTGACGATTCGCGGCGCGCTAGACGAGGTGCGCGAGCTGAAACAGCTCTACGACCAAAGCCCACCGGTGCGCAAGCTGGTGGATGTGGCGCGCGACCTGGAGGGCACGGTGCGCGGTTCTGGCATCCACGCGGCGGGCGTTGTCATCTCGCGCGAGCCGCTGGACCAGACGGTGCCACTGCAATTACGCGACTACAAAGATCCTAACGATACCTGGCTCGTCTCACAGTACGAGCAGGCGCACCTGGAAGAGTTGGGCCTGATCAAGTTCGACTTCCTCGGCCTCGCCAACCTCTCGATCCTGATGAACTGCCGCGCCTTCATCAAGCAGACGCGCGGGATAGACATTGATTTGGACCGCCTGCCGACCGACGACGCCAAGACCTATGCGCTGCTGGCCGAAGGCGAGACGACCGGCGTCTTCCAGCTCGAGTCCGGCGCGATGCGGACGTATATCAAGGACCTCAAGCCAACCTGTATCGAGGACGTGACGGCGATGGTGGCGCTCTACCGCCCCGGCCCGATGGACTCGATCCCACAGTTCATCAGGGCCAAACACGGCGAGGTCCAGATCCGCTACCTGCACCCCAGCCTGGAGCCGCTGCTGCGCGACTCCTACGGTGTGATTGTCTACCAGGACCAGGTGCTGCTGATCGCGGTGCAGCTTGCCGGCTTCTCCTGGGGTGAGGTGGACAAGTTCCGCAAGGCGATGTCGAAGAAGAACCGCGAGCAGATGCTGGAGTATCGCGGCAAGTTCATCAAGGGCTGCGCCAAGAACGGCATCCCAGAGAAGACCGCCGAGGAGATCTTCTCCTTCATCGAGCCCTTCGCTGGCTATGGATTTAACAAAAGTCACGCGGCGGCGTATGGGTTCGTGGCATACCAGACGGCGTACCTGAAGGCCAACTACACGGCGGAGTTCATGGCGGCGACGCTGACCGCCGTCGCCAGCGACGCGGGGAGAGTGGTGTCCGCCGTTGAGGAGTGCCGCCGCATGGGTGTGGAGGTGCTGCCGCCGGACATCAACCATAGCGAGTCGGGCTTTACGGTGGAGAAGCTGGAGCCGGGCGAGGACGGGCGGCCGCGCTGGGGCGTGCGCTTCGGCCTGGTGGGCATCCGCAATGTGGGCAGCCGCCCGGTGGAGGAGCTGCTGGCGGCGCGGCGCGCCGATGGCCCCTTCATCTCGCTGGCGGATGTCTTCGCCCGCACCGACAGCAAGAACCTGGCACGCTCGGCGGTGGAGTGTCTGATCAAAGCGGGCGCGCTGGACAGCATGGGCAGTCGCAGCCGCCTGCTGGCGGGCCTCGAACGCGCCATGTCGTATGGCCAGCAGAAGCGCAGGATGCGTGAGATTGGCCAGAACAGCCTCTTCGGCGGCCTAGATGGCGCCTCGGGAGCCGACGACTTCGTCCTGCCCGACGCGCCCGAGCACTCACAGCAACAACTGCTCGCCTGGGAGAAGGAGCTATTGAATCTCTACCTCTCGGCGCATCCGCTGGCGCACGTGGCGCCGTTCTTGAAGAAGCGCGTAACGGGGTATTCGGCGCACCTGACGGAGGAATGGGCGGGCCAGAAGGTGACGCTGGGCGGGCGGGTAATCTCGTCGCGGCGCATCGTGACCCGGCGCGGCGATACGATGCTGGCGGTGCAGTTCGAGGATCTGCTCGGCTCGCTGGAGATCATCGTCTTCTCCCGGACCTACGCCGCCACGCAGGAGGTCTGGAAGGATGACGCCATTCTGCTGGTGACGGGGCAGGTGAAGATGCGCGATGACCAGCCCCAGTTGGTGGCTGAGGAGGTCGAGGCGTTCGCGGTCACCGAAGAGGAGGCGAGCCGCAGGACGATGCTGGTGCGCATCCACATCCAGCGCGGCAAGAACACCTCGGTGGACGTGACCCGCGCGCAAGACGTGCTGACAGCGCTGAACGACTACCCTGGCGATGATCAAGTGGAGCTGTGGGTGCGCAACGGCGTCTGGGAGGCGCGCATACCAGCGCCGAGCGGGCGGCTTGGTGTGCGCTTCTGCCCCGAGCTGCTCCAGCAAATCGAGCGCGCGCTCGGCCCGAACACAGTGGAGGCCGTCCCGCTGGCTTAATGGCCGCGGGCGCAACAGCGCCCCCCTCTCCGATGATGGAAAGGGGGGCGTGTGGTGTGCGCTATTTGCTACTTGAATCGCTGCTCTATCCGTCCAGCATAGCGGCCGGCCCTGAAAGCGCGCGTGAGCCACTGGGTTCCGCTTGGCGTGGTCCGAGAGATGAGCGTGCGCCAGGCGCCACTTGCGCCGCGCGCCGTGTCGAGCGCGCCACCAATGGCCTCTTGCGCGGTCGCCGTGCGCTCGGTTGCGTAGTCGCGGGCGGCGCCGGCGCTGGCTCCCGCGGCCATGCGCAGCGCGCGCGCCATACGGGCCGTTTCCGCCGCTGATTGCTGCGCCAGCTGTGTCGCCGAGGCGCCCGCCTGAGTGGCCTCCAGCATGTAGGGCCGGGCGTTGGCAGGAGTCATGCGGAGCAGGCGGCTCGCGGCGAGGGCGCGCTCCATCGCGCGCGCCGCCATCATCCGCCGCCGCTGGATGATGAGCCAGGTCACTCCACCCGCGATCGCCAGCCCGCCCAGCGCGCCAGCGCTCGCGATCAGCGCGATACGCTGCGTGCGCGACGGAGCTTGAGTCTCTTCCACATCCAGCGTCCACTCGCTCACGCCTGGAGCGGCGGCGCCTGTCCCGGCGCCCGGAGCGCTGGCTTCCGCGCCGGGCGTCGTGGCGCTGCCCACGCCCGACTCATCCATCGCCATAGCGCCCGTGGCGCTGTCTTCCCGTCGTTCCATAGCTTGTTGACGCCCTCTCTCATCACGTTTGGTACTCTGTTCGGGTTCGGCGCTCCGCTCACTCGGCGCGCTCACAGATAGGGGAGAGCCCAGCTCTTGTGGCGCGGGGGATGGCTCTGGAACCGGGGTCGCCGGCTCCGCGCCAGGAGGCATGGTTACGCTGGTGGGGATGGCGTCGGCGCCGGCCTCATAGCGTAGCGTGGAGCTGGCCCCGTAGCTTACCAGGGGCGGCGCTCCCGCTCTGGGCCCCCACTCAAACGAGGAGCCTTCGCTCAGCCCGGCCTCGATCTCGGCGGGCGCCATCCCGGCGGCGTGGATCGCGTCGAACGTCTCGTGCGCCTCAAAAGGGTCTCCGCGTTCAAAGCTATCACCCATGTCACCCTCCTCGCCCTCGCCAGTCGCCCGGGAACGGTGTGAGCCGCGAGCGCTCGCTGCGTGGCGCATAGCGCCGCGACTATTGGGCAGCAAGATAGGCGCCATGCCATGCTGGCGAGTGGCGTATAGCGCGAGGGCGCAACTGAACAGTGACGCGACTGAGACGCCCGCAGAGCCCCCATCTGGAGGGCCGTGCGGGCGGTGATTCGCGTGTTCTCAAGATCGCGCCTGGGCTAGCTGGCCGCCTTGGATTCCTTGCCGATGCCTCCGAAGATCGCTTCGAGGATGGCGTGGATGATGGCCAGCACGATGCCGGCGATCAGCGCCCAGAAGAAGTTGTCAATCTTGAACGCGGGGATGATGAACGACGCCAGATAGAGCATCAGCGCGTTGATAACGAGCTGGAACAGCCCTAGCGTCAGGATGGTGATAGGCAGTGAGAGCAGCGAGATTATCGGGCGAACGAGGCCATCAATCACGCCGACCACGATGCCCAGCAACAGCAGCGTCCCCCAGGTGAAAGGCTGGATATGGATGCCCGGCAACACGAACGTCGTCAGGCCGATGGCCAACGCGCTAATGATGATGTCCACGATCAGCCGGACCAGGAACCTGCCCATACGCTTCTCCTCCCTCCAAGCACTCTACGTTCGCCATGATGGGGACTCGCGGCAGCGGAATCCCTGTTGCTGGTACGAATCAGTGGAGGCGGAGGTTGATAGGCGCTTTGGCTGAGAGCGGCATGGGCGCGGGCGGAAGGGCCTATCCAGGTGGCCTCCGGCGCTGCGCCGGCTAGTCCGCCGGCGCGATATAGACGGCGATGGGGCCCCTGGCGGAGGCGATGAAGAGGCGGGAGCCGTCGGCGGTCCACTGCGCGGCGTGCGAGGAGAGACCCGCGCAGGTGACATCGAGCGTCGCGGCGACGGCGCCTGACGCGATGTCGTAGATCAACACGCCCGCGTTTTCCCGCGTGCGATCACAGACGGCGACATGGCTGGCATTGGGCGCGAACCAGAGCAGCGCGTCATTCTGGTCGGGCGCGCTGACGATCTTGCTCGTCGCCAGCACCCGCTTAACCACCATTTGAACGACCTCGTCGGGCGGCGAGCTGGCGGGGGACGCTCCGGCGCCGGTGACCGGCACATTGAGCGAGCCCCACATCAGGTAGCGCCCGTCGGGCGACCAGCCCAGCAGCGAGACGCCGCGCAGGACATCCGCGGCGGTGACGCCGAGATGGACGGAGCCATGCCCATCGCCAAAGAGGTGCGCGCCCTCGCTCGACCAGAACCCGACGACTGGTGTCTGGGGTGACGTGATGCCAGTGGGACCAGCGGCCCCCGCGGGCGCGGGGGTGAGCGCGCCATCCGCGCCCCAGACGAGCGGGCCGCTGGCGAAGACCGACGCGGGATCGGGGCTAGCGATGATCGCCTGCTGGCTCACATCGTAGACGCGCATAGCGGGCCATTCAGGCAATGAGAGGCGCCACACCACACGCGGCTCCGCTACCGACCAGATGATGATCTGCGTCGGGCTGGCGGCCGCCAGCAGCGAGCCATCGGGCGACCACGCCAGCGAAGCGGGCGCGTCCTGGACAGCCCAGGGGAGCACGACGATGCGCGCGCGCGAAGTCGCGTTCCAGAGTGTCACGCCCGGATGCGCGCCGCCCTGCGCCACGGCCATGGTCTTGCCGTTGACGGAGAGCGCGATGGCGCTGGAGCCGGTCGTCCCCGCAGGCAGGCGCGCGCTGGCCGATAGCGCGACGGGCGGGCCACCCAGCGCGGGCGCGGCGTCCTGCGCGCGCCACTGGCCCATCAGGGAGAGGAGCGGCTTCGCCTGGCCGCGCGTCACCTGCACGAGCACCATCTGGGCGGCGATGAGCAGAGCGATCGCCAGCAGGATGAGGCGCCCACGTGGGCTGAGGAGCGGCTTGCCGCCCCGCACGCGCCGCAGCTTGCGATTGGCGGCCTGCCGATCAGCGGCGGCTCTGCCCATGCGCTCACGCTTGCAGCGGGGGCACGAGCGGATATGCGCCTCGATCGCGCGGTTCATCGTCGGCGACAGCCGCCCAAAGTGGTAGTCCACGAAGTGTTCGACGACTTCTTCGTGGGTCAGCCGCGACTGCGTCTTACCGCGTGACATATATCTCAGCACGGGCGCGCGATCCCCCCTCGTCGTCCCTTCGTGCGCGACGCTACCAGCGCCTACCATCGGGTAGACTACCAACAGAGGCGCCTGCTCGTCAACTCACCCCACCTTTCGCCCGGTGTCTTCAGGTATAGGCGGGCGTCGCATTGCGACCAGCGCGCCATGCGGCCTATAATGGCTTCGCGACGTATGCTTCCCATCGTACCGCATCATACCGCGCGATTTTGAGGATTTTACAATGAGTGAGATGGGCGATTGGGATGATGTGAGCGCCCGCGGCGAGCCCACCGCGGGCGCCGCTCCGGCCCCGCGCGTGGCGACAGATGGGTCCGTTATGTTCCTGCCGGCGCCCCGGCCCACCACCCCACTGGCCGAAACGGCGATCTACCGGCCTGGAGCGCTCATCGCCACCGGCTTTCTCGCGCCACCCGCTGCGGGCGCGCTAGCCCTGGCGGCGCTGGCCTGGGGTATGGGCGCCGCTCCCCTATGGCTGCCGCTGGCGCTGCTGCTCTGGGTCCCCGTGATGCTGGCGGGCTGGTCCGCGCTGCGCGGCGTGCGGCTGACGCGCGAGGCGATCGCATTCGGACGGCCGCTGGGCGCGTGGCGGGTGATTCCACTCGATCAGATCGAGCGACTGGAGCGGATAGGTCCGCGCCTGCGGCTGGTGACGGCCGAGGGGCGGCGGGTGTCATTCACGCCCGCGCTTCTGGCGCGGGGCGCGCAGCTCCGGCGGCGGTTGCTGCTGAGCCTGCCGCTCCAGACGCTATCCAGCTCGGTGCGCGAGGAGGCGCGGCGGCTCGTGGACGGAGACGCGCCTCAGGAAGCGCTCGCGGTGGGCGCGCTGACCGTCCGGCCCGCGCGCTGGCTTGTGGGACTGGCGGCGGGACTGGCGCTGGCTGGCGCGCTGGCGGCGGGCGCTATGGCCGCCTGGGCGCCCGCCATGCCCTGGATCGCGCTGGCGCCGGGCGCGCTGGCGCTGGCGGCGCTCGTCGCGTGTATCTGGCTCGCGCAGGATGTCTTCATCGGCGATCGCGGCGTGATCGTCCACTTCTCCCTCATCCGCGCCACGGGCGCCGTCGCTTGGGATGAGCTGATCACCATCGAGCGCATGCCGGGTGAGATCGCGCTCGTCCTGCGCGGTCCGCACGCGCTCATCTGCGCGGGTCCAGGCCTCCTTGGCGCCCGCGATGCTCGCCGCATGCGCGAGATCCTGGGCCGCTACGCGCTGGAGCGTGGAACGCCGGTCGCGCCGCGCAACCGTCTCTAGGGAGCGCGACACGACCGGCGAGCCTATCCGACGATATCCGACGATATCCGGGCGCGCCCACTATCAGCGAGCGCCAGCGGGGACCGGCTCACGCGCGGGGACCGGCTGCGCGGCCACGCTGCGCATCCGGCGCATTCGCGAGGGCAGCACGCCCAACTCCTCGCGATACTTGGCGATGGTGCGGCGGGCGATCTCGATGCCGCGGCGCCGCAGGATGCGCATCAGTTGCTCGTCACTATAGGGGCGCTCGGCGTTCTCCTCGCCGATGACATCCAGCAGCGCCTTCTTTGCCGGCAGCGACGCGTCGAAGAAATCGTCGAACGACGCGGTTTGCCCGTTAGGCAACAGCACGTATTTGCCATCGGTCGCGCGGCTGACGGTGGACTCGTGCAGGCCGATGCGGCGCGCCACATCGGCGCGAGTCAGCGGCTTGAGCGCGCACTGCCCATGCTCCAGGAAGTCGCGCTGCATCTCAATCAGCGCGTCGGAGACCCGCTGCATGGTGTCCCAGCGTTGACGCAGGGCGGCGATGAACGCCTGCGCCTGGTCCACGTGCTTGCGGATGTGCGTGCGGGTGGCATCGTCCTGACTGAGGCGGGCGAGATGCTTGCGCGCCCAGAGATACTCGGCGTTGACACGCAGCACGTAGCGATTGCGCTCCACCACCTCGGCCACGTAGCCGGTAGCGGTCTTGCGCATGACGACATCCGGGCGGACGGGCGCGGCGGCGGGCGCCAGCGCGCTCGCGCCACCCTCGAAGCCATGAGCGGGGTAGGGGTGGAGCGTGGAGCGAATGAACTCCCACTCGCTCTCCACACGCCGCGGCGTCAGCTCTAGGCTGCGGGCGATCTCACGGTAGCGGCGGTGGGCCAGCTCGTTGAAGCGCTCGCGGACCATGATCTCGGCCAGTGGATGAGGATCGCCCGCCTCGCGCAGCCGCTCGAGCTGGATCAGCAGGCATTCCTGTCCGCCGCGCGCTCCGATGCCGGGCGGATCGAGCCGCTGCAGCGCCGCCAGCACGCGCTCGACGGACTCCTCGTCGCAGCCGAGGGCGTCGGCGGTGTCGGAGACGATGGTTAACGGCAGAAAGCCATGATGGTCGAGGTTCCCGACCAGGTATTCGGCAATCGGCGCGTCCTCATCGGAGATCGAGAAACACAGCGCCTGGAGCAGCGCCTCGCCGGTGGGAGCGGTCGCGGCGACGCGCGTCATGGGATCATCAAGATCCTCGTCGCCACTGGAGCCACCAGAGGTATAGATCGGACCCTCCAGGTCCACCAGATCATCACGCGTCCGCTCATCCCTGGTGGCGGCGTGCGCGGCGCTATCACAGGTCGGGCAGGGGGCGGTGGGTGATTCGAGCGGGCTGTTGCACCGCGGGCAGCACTGCCGGGTATCGGCCTCCAAGGCGGGGTTGTCGTCCGCCTCGCGCTGCACCACCTCATCCAGATTCTGGCTGGGTAATTGGAGCAACCGAACGGCGGCTATCTGGCGGTAGGAGATGCCCTGTATCGTCAGTGGAGTCTGTGACGCCTCCGCGCGCATCTCGATCCCATCCACAGGTTCCGCTCCTCTCGTGTTTAGACACCTACAAGTGACCACATGCAGCGCGCCGGCCTCTCCACCGAGGGGCGCGTCAAGCGCGTTCTAAGCGGTTCCCCACTGGTATTCAGCCCCAGTGACAGGGTTTGCGCAACGTGCGCAACTGGTGTATCTAGGGCAATCGCCGTGCCAACCGTATCGGCCCACGCTAAGCAAGCTACTGGCGCGACGTCCTTCAGCGCATCTGTGTCCTGATATTCAATCACACAATGGCCGTTATGGGCTAGTCCGTCGGAGCATTATGTCGTATGGCGTGTGGCCTCCTGTGCTCGATTTGTGACGCGCTCCAGCCCTGGACTCCCCGCGCGTGCTACAACACAGGAGACTGAAATACGCGGGAGTGCGCGCCATTGGCGCGAGAGGAGCCACCTGATGACCGGCATGCTCGTGGGGCTGGCCCTGGCTTCGATTATCTTCTTCTCGGTGATATTGATTACCGCGGCGCTCATGATGCGTGGGCATTGGGATGATCTCAGCCGCCGCCCACCATCCGAGCCGCCGCGGGGACCCCGCGCGCCGCGAACGTGAGACGCCACGCCAGTTCAGCGCCCGTTTCCGCTATACTACATGTGCTACGTCTGCTACATTCGCCACATCCACGCGAGCGCCAGGGTTCGCGCGGGCGCGCCATCACCGCGACCGTCCCTCAGAAACTGTGATGACCTGGTGATAGACCCGTGCTGTTAGAGAGGCATTGCGCTATGACAGAGGACCGGCGCGAGGCGGTCGCGCAGGCGCTCATTGGGGAGCTTGAAGCGCGCTTCCCCTACGCCGCCGCGCTGATCAGCGGGGCGTCTGGCCTGCGGATCACGGATAGCGGCCAGGAGCAGAATGCGAATGAGGAGAGCCCCTCACGCGGCGTCGTATTCACGGTCTACGACGGGGCGAGCTTCGTCGAGTACGCCACCGGCGAGACGGATGCCGACCGACTGGCGCGCGGCGTCCGGGCGTGGGCTAGCGGGCTGAGCCGCAAGACGGACGGCCCGCCGCTCGTCTTTGGCGGGCATGCGACGATCGCCGGGCGGGACTGGCGCGACTTCGCAACGGCGGTCGAGATTGACCCCGCGAGCGTTCCGCTGGCGCAAAAGCTGGCCTTCGCGCGCGACCTGCAGCAACGGCTCGGCACGATGGACCCGCGCATCGTGCGGGCGCAGATCGAATATGCCGAGCGGCGCTACGAGTCCACCTACATCGGGCGCGGGCGGCTGCTGCGCCAGCGCCTGGCTGGGATCAACCTCGTCGCCTTCGCGGTGGTCCATAGCGAGGGCAAGACGGCGTACAACTTCTTCGCGCGTAGCGGCGCGGGCGGCTTCGAGCTGGCGCGCGTGGCGGATGACGATCTGCGCGGTGTGGTGGATGTGGCCGCGCGGCTGCTGAGCGCTGACCGCATCGAGCCAGGGCTCTACGACGCGGTCAGTGACCCTTCGATATCCGGTGTGATCGCCCACGAGTGCTTCGGCCACGGCGTCGAGATGGATCTTTTCCCCAAAGGTCGCGCACGGGCGGCGCTCTACGTTGGCCAGCGCGTCGCGGCGCCCGGTGTGGAGATGTACGACGACCCCAGCGTGCTGGGCGCGTTCGGCTCGTACTTCTTCGACGACGAGGGCGAACTGGCGCGGCCAACGCGCATCCTGCGCGATGGCATCCTGGAGCGGCCGATCAGCGACTTCGCCTCGGCGACCTATACCCCCGGCGGGCACACCCCCAACGGACGGCGGCAGGACTTCAGCCGCAAGGTCTACGCGCGCATGAGCAATACCTTCTTCGGGCGCGGCGCGGTCCCGGTGGCGGAGATGATCGCCGGGGTGGAGCGCGGCGTCTATCTGCGGCGCGCGGAGAGCGGCATGGAGGACCCGATGGGCTGGGGCATCCAGGTAACGGCGCACTATGGCGAGGAGATCGTCAACGGGCGACTGACGGGGCGGCTGTTCGCGCCGGTCGGCATCTCCGGCTATGTACCCGACCTGCTCCAGAGCATCAACGCGGTGGGCGACGATTTCGCCCTGGAGGCCGGGATGTGCGGCAAGGGGCACAAAGAGATGGTCTTCACGACGGTAGGTGGCCCGCACCTGCGGATGAAAGCGAGGCTGGGCTAGATGCGCGCGGACGAGACGCTCACACAGGGGCGCGACCACGCGACCATATTGGCAGACGCGCTGCGCGTCACGCCGGGCGTGGATGGCTGGCAGACGGCGGTGACGCGGCGCGAGGAGGCGCAGCTCTATCTGATCGGCGCGCGCGAGGAGGCGCGGCGCATCGTGGCCGACGAGCGCGCCAGCGTGACGGTCCACAATCTACACGCGCCGCACGCCGAGGCGGAAGGCGCCGGCCAGGCGCTGGGCATGACGACATTCACCGCGCTGCCCGGCGAGCTAGCTGACCCGGCGGCGCTGTCGGCGCGGCTGCGCGAGGGCGCGCTGATGGCCAGCCTGACCGACAACCAGCCGTTCACGCTGCCCGGCGAGCCGCGCGAGGGCTATCCGCGGGTCGAGACGTCCGATCCGGAGCTGGCGGGCGATATGACACAGGCGCTGGAGCGCGCCGCCCGGCAGCTTCAGGCGGCGCTGGCGCGCAGCCCCGGGCTGCGGATGGGCAGCGCCGAGCTGTTCGCCACGCGCGCGCATGAGACGTTGCGAACCAGCGCGGGGGTGAGCGCCACGCAGGCTTCCACCAGCGTCTTCTTCGACCTGATCCTGCTGGCGGGCGAGGGCAGCCAGGCGGCGGAGTTCCACGCGGAGCTGCGGCGCAGGCGGCTGCGCGACCTGCACTTCGAGCGTATCGTAGCGGCGTATGGGGCGTTCGCGCTGCATTCGCTCAACGCCGCGGCGCCGTCGAGCTGGCGTGGGCCGGTCATCCTCAGTGGCGAGGCCGCCGCGCAGCTCTTCAATACGCCGTTCTTTCAGGCCAGCCCGTTCGCCGCGCACTGCTCGGCGCAGCTCAAGCATCAGCGCATGAGCCGGTTCACGCCGGGCGAGTTGATGACGCCGGAGGCGCCGCGCGGCGACGCGCTGACGCTGATCAGCGATCCGACGCGGCCCTGGGGAACGCGCACGGCCTCCTTCGATAGGCATGGGCTGCCCGCGACGCGTGTGACGCTGATCGAGGACGGCGTCTTCCGCAACTATTGGGCGGACGCGCGCTACGCCAGCTACCTGGGCGTCGCGCCGACCGGCGACATCGGCAATCTCACCGTGCGCACGGGGACCACGCCCGCGCGGGCGCTGCGCGACACATCGGCGGGGCCGGTCTATGAGGTCGTCGCCTTTTCCTTCTTCAATCCCGATACCGTCACCGGCGACTTCAGCGCCGAGATCCGCCTGGGCTACCGCCACGACGCCTCAGGCGTGACGCCGATCAAGGGCGGCGCGCTGGTCGGCAACGTGTTCGGCGCGTTCGGCGACGCGCGCTTCTCTGCCGAGCCCTACACCGACGGGACCTACTACGGCCCGGCGGCGATCCGCTTCGGCGAGCTCACCATCGCGGGTGAGTAACGCGGCGCGGCGGGAAGGGGGCGCGACCCCATCCGGCCTTCGGCCACCTTCCCCTCTGAGGGGAAGGCTCGGCTCTGACGACTTCGTGGAGGGCAAGCGTTGTTTGCCCTCCACGTCAAGCCAGCGCACAGATGGTAGCCATAGCGTCGAGGCCCGCAAGATCAGGTGAATCAAGACGCCACCACAATACGTGCGGAGCCTGGCCTACGGTGCGCTCGCGGCGCGTCTCCACCTCACTAACAACCACCAGAGGCCGAGTTGTCCCAAGGTGACGAGGCCGATCCCAGCGAAGGTAACGATCATGCCAGGCCCCAGACGCCAGTCAGCGCCCGACGCGACAGTCAACCGGA
>DASTKI010000038.1:0-32728 GCA_035716045.1 Ktedonobacterales bacterium | reverse complement strand
GTCGCGGGTGGAGCTGATCGAGGGGGCGGGCCACTACCCGCATGCCGAGATGGCTGGGCAAACGGGGGCGCTGATTACGGACTTCCTGACCGGGTTGCGCGATCAGCGGCGCGCGGCGGACGCGGTGGAGGCGGCGCATGGGGCGTGAGGATGCGCGCGCGGCGGCGCGTGAGGAGGCGAATGGGGCGAGCGCCGAGAATGGCGCGCCGCGGCGGAGGGCGGGGCTGGATGACCGGGTGATCCTACGCGCGGCGGAGGAGATCGCCGACCAGGAGGGGCTGGAGCGGCTGAGCCTGGCGCGGCTGGCGGAGCGCCTGGGGGTGCGGCCACCCTCGCTCTACAACCATGTCGCGGGGCTGGAGGATGTGCGGCGCGGGCTGGCGCTGGCGGGCGCGCGGGCGCTGGCTGGTCGGCTGGCGCGGGCGGCGGTAGGCAAGCCGGGGCCTGAGGGCGTGCGAGCGATTGGGGAGGCGTATCGCGCCTTCGCCCGCGAGCATCCTGGCCTCTACGCCGCGCTGCAGCGCGCCCCAGCCCCCGATGACGCTGCCTTGATCGCCGCTTCCGAGGACATCATGGCCATCCTGCGCGCCGCGCTGGCGCCATGGGGCCTTGATGAGGCGGCGCAGGTCCATGCGATCCGCACGCTGCGCAGCCTGGCGCATGGCTTCGTCTCGCTGGAGGCCGCCGGAGGGTTCGGCATGCCCTACGATCTGGAGGAGAGTTACGAGTACGCCCTGGCGCTGTTCATCGCTGGGCTGGCCCGCGACGGGGCGGAAGCGTCCGCTGGCCATTGAGCGCTCGCCAACGCGGTCTAGGCTGTGAGTGTCTTGACGAGCAAGGCGACAGTGCGCCCGTCACGTGTGTCGAGGCTACCCACCTCCGAGAAGCCACCGCGCCTGTGGAAAGCAAGCGATGCGGGGTTCAGCGGCGCGCGGTTCACTTCGCAGGTGAGCGCGGGCAGGTCCCAGTCGCGCGCCGCCTGCTCCACGGCGGCGTAGAGCTGGGCGCCGATTCCCGCCCGGCGGTGTGTCCCGGCGACAGCGATCTGATCAATGTAGAGGAACGCTGGATGGCGCTGCCGAAACCAGGCGTATTCCTCTCCATCGTAGTCATCGCCCGAGCGATACGTCACACAGTAGCCCACTACCCGCGCGTGCGCGGCGTCATCAACGGCGACCCAGACGCGGGCGGGGATCTCTAGCAGAGTGGCAAGCTCACCGGAGGTGAACGGCGAGACCCCCGGCTGTCCTTCCGCGTTGATGGCCCATATGGCCGCGAAGTCGGCGGGAATGCCCGCGCGAATACGCATGCCAGGCATGCGGCGTCTCCTTCATGACTGATTTCTGGCCGCCTGGAACGCGGCTCATGCGATTATAGTCTGGCGCGGCCATTGTCGAGCGATCCAAGCTGGGCGCCCAGCGAGCGCATGCGCGCCTGCGGGGGCTATGCGGCTATCAGCCCCGCAGGCGCGGGTCCCCTGCACGGCGGAGAGGGCCAGAGAGGGCGTCCGCGCAGGCGGACGTTGTAACCAGATGGCCCGTGAGGCGCGAATGCATTCGCCTGCTTCCCGCGATCCATCGCCTGTGACGCCACCCTGATGGACCACAAACTGGCGCTTGCGTTTTGGGGCGTGGACGTGCTATACTCATGTGCGCCTGGGGATGTAGCTCAGTTGGAAGAGCGCGACGTTCGCAATGTCGAGGCCAGGGGTTCGAGCCCCCTCATCTCCACCACCACATACAATTATCACACCTCTCTTGGCGAGCGTGACCACCGGCCGATCGGCCAGGTCACGCTCGTTTCGCATGTGGTGTATCCTCATAGCGAATCACGGTTGGGACGATATTCACCGCTCGCTGTTGGGCGTCGCTCAAAGGGGAGGTACCGAGCCATGGCTGGAGCCGCGCGATTCGGCGCGCCGCACGAGGAGATCGAGGAGGCGACGGTCGCCGGGCTGGGGGCGGCGATGGCGGAGGGGCGGCTGACGGCGCTGCGCATCACGGAGATGTATCTGGAGCGTATCGCGGCGCTGAATGAGGCCGGGCCGGAGCTGCGCGCGGTGATCGAGACGAACCCTGAGGCGCTGGCGATCGCTGAAGCGCTGGACCGCGAGCGGGCGGCGTCGGGGCCGCGCGGGCCGCTGCATGGCATCCCCATCCTGTTGAAGGACAACATTGATACCGCCGACCAGATGCTGACGACGGCGGGCTCGCTAGCGCTGGCCGACTCGCGCCCGGCGCGCGACGCCACCGTAGCGGAGCGGCTGCGCGCGGCGGGGGCGGTGCTGCTGGGCAAGGCCAATATGAGTGAGTGGGCGAATTTCCGCTCCAGCCATTCGTCAAGCGGCTGGAGCGGGCGCGGCGGGCAGGCGCGCAACCCCTATGCGCTGGACCGCACGCCCTGCGGCTCCAGCTCAGGCTCGGCCACGGCGGTGGCGGCGAATCTGGCGGCGGCGTCGCTGGGCACGGAGACGAACGGCTCGATCCTCTGTCCGGGGCACATCAACGGCGTGGTGGGCATCAAGCCGACGGTGGGGCTGACCAGCCGCGCGGGCGTCGTCCCGATCTCGCACACGCAGGATACCATTGGGCCGTTCGGGCGGACGGTGGCCGACGCGGCGGCGGTGCTGGGCGCGCTAACCGGGGTGGACCCGCGCGATGCGGCGACGGAGGCCAGCGCCGGGCGCGCCTTCACCGACTATACCCGGTTTCTGGACGCGGAGGCGCTGCGTGGGGCGCGCATCGGCGTCGCGCGCGAGACGTTCTTCGGCTACAGCGAGAAGACCGACCCCATCGCGGAAGCGGCCATCGCGGCGCTGAAGGCTTGCGGCGCCGAGGTGATTGATCCGGCGGACATCCCGACGGCGAAGGCGCTGGACGAGACGCGGGCGGAGTTCGAGGTGCTGCTCTACGAGTTCAAGGCCGACCTGAACGCCTATCTGGCGACGCGCGGCCCGGAGAGCGCTGTGCGCTCGCTGGAGGAGCTGATCGCGTTCAACGAGGCGCATCCCAGCGAGGAGCTGCCGTACTTCGGACAGGATCTGTTCGTCGCCTCGCAGGCGAAGGGGCCGCTGACCGATGAGGCCTACCTGAACGCGCTGGCTGAGATCCAGCGGCTCTCGCGGGCGGAGGGCATAGACGCGGCGATGGAGCGCCACCAGCTCGACGCGCTGTTCATGCCGACGGGTGGGCCAGGGTGGCTGATTGACTGGGTGAACGGCGACGCGCGCGGTGGTGGTGGGAGCTCAGGCCCGGCGGCGCTGGCGGGCTATCCGGCGATCACTGTTCCGGCAGGGATGGTGTCCGGGCTGCCGATTGGGGTAACGTTCATGGGGCGCGCGTTCAGCGAGCCCAAACTGATCGCGCTGGCCTACGCCTTCGAGCAGGCGACGCAGGCGCGCCTGCGCCCGACCTTCGCCACCTCGGCGCTGTAGGGCGGGCGGCGCCAAGCCCCGTCTGACTACGGGGGCCCCTGCCCTCTTGCCCTCGGGGAGGCGAGGGGAACCCATTCCGGTCTATTCTAGCCTGCGCAGGCAGGCTTCGCGGCCACCGGCCCTTAGGCGCGGGTTCACCCGCCCGGCGGCTACATCATCGTGCCGGGCAGGAAGGCGGGCGAGACGATCACCAGCGCGCCGTAGGCGATCAGCGCGGCGCCCGCGATGACGCTGACCTGCCGGCCAACCGGGAGGACTTTCTCGGCGAAGATCAGCGCGGTCAGGAGGGCGAGGGCGGCAATGTTCATCATGCCGAGCGGGAAGAGGATGGCGAAAAGCAACCAGCAGCAGCCCAGGCAATAGGCGCCGTGGGAGAGCCCCATGCGCAGAGCGCCGCCATTGCCGTCGCGCCAGGACGTCATGAGGAACTGGGTCGGCGTGCGGCATGCGGTCAGGCAGACGTTCTTGAGCGGTGTGAGTTGGTAGACGCCGGCGAGAACCAACAGCGCGCCGCCGATACGGCCGGCGTTGTCCATCAGGAACATGGACTGGGTGGCGAGGGCGTCGAGGCCAAGGGCGGTGAGGTAGGCGGCGAGGCCCGCCAGCGTCCAGACGAGCAGATAGCCCGCGACGAAGATCCAGGTGGGCGTGTAGGCTTGCCCGCGCTGGCGCTTGCCGCTGGCGATGGCGTTGAACATGAGGACCATCGGCGCGGCGGCGGGAAACATCATCGCGACCATCATAGCGATCCAGATCGCGAGGAAGAGAGCCGCGCTCATGCCCATCGTCAGGCCGGACGGCGCGGGCATGGCGCCATCCATCGTATTCATCGAGGATAGGGCGCTCACGGAAAGCGCTTGCCAGGCGACGAGCGCCCAGGCGAGCGCCGCGAGAACCAGCAGCGCGCTCAGGATGATGATACGCTCGCGCGGCAGCGGAGTCGGTCTGGAAGTCGCCATGCGGACCTCACCCCCTAACCCCCTCTCCCACAGGGAGAGGGGGAATGTACGCAGGCGCGCAGGGCGGTTCAGGCGTTGGACCAGCGGATGGGCGCGTAGTGGGCGTTCTTGCCGCTGTTATCCCAGGTCATGCCGTAGTCTGACCAAGTGCTGTTCGATCCGCCGATGGCCATCGCGACGCCCTCTGGGTTGAACGGGTGCGCGTTCGCCACCCAGATCTCTGTATTCGGGACGACGCTGGGGACGGCCTGGACGGCGAGACGCGCAAGGCCGGGCATCTCCAGCGAGCGATGCGCGCCGTTCTTGGTATAGGTGATTGGAACGGCCTTGACGCCCAGGACCGTGCTGATGAGTGGGGCGAACTGCCCCATGACGCCGCCCGCCGCGCCGGAGAAGATCGCCTGAAGCGCCTGACTCTGCCGGTCATCAGCGCGCTCATCTACGTAGAGCGCCACGGACCAGTCGCCGCTCGCCATCGCGCCGGGCGTGTGCGCCATCACGGCGACGTTGAGGCCGTCGAGCTGGACATCGCCATAGGAGCCGCGCTCGATGTGGAATGCGAACGCGACGTCGCACGCGCCCTCAGTTGGCTGTGAGGTGAACGGGGCCTGCGCCGAGAAGAGGCATGGGCAGACGATGTCGCAGTTGCAGTTCTCGAAGTACTCGCCCGTGAATTGCCATTGAGTCGTCGCTGTGGAGGCCATACGCCATCCCTCCTTGTGGACTGCTAGTGGTCATGACTGGAAGGAGTGGGGCACGCGGCTGCCTGATGCGTGGGTTGCGCCGTGGGCGCCGCGGCCAGCGCTGCGGAAGACGCGCGACGGGGACACACCGCGCCTGGCCAGGCGCAGTGGCGAGATCATCCTGGACTCTGAGGAAGTGTAGCATAGCTTCACTGTGAACTCAGGATCGCGCGCTACGCAAAACGGACTATTCTTTTGCAGCCAAGCGGTATGGGAAACAGGATCTCGCGAGGCCAGAAGCGTCTTGTACACTAACAGGTAGGACGCCAGCTTCGGCATGGCGGAAGCGCAATCGAAGGGGGCTATGATGTTCATGAGTGACGCGCAGACCGATCTACATCTGGATGAGGCGCCAGACCTGCCACAGTCGGAGACGATCCGGGCGCTCGCGCCACGGCTATGGCGGGACGAGCGCGTGGTGGCGATCTGGCTGGGCGGCAGCATGGCGAACGGCGCCGCCGACATCTACAGCGATATTGATCTGCGCGTCGCAGTCCCGTCCGCCGATTTGCCCGCCTGGAAGACGGCCGATCTGGCCGCTCTGCTGGGCGCCCCGCCGCTGGCCAGGCATTTCGTGGGGCTTGGGGACAACGCATTCCTGCATCATCTGGTCGTCGCCAATGGCGACATTCTCGACCTGCTCATCCAAAACGCGGAGGTCACGCCGGAGCCTGAGCCCATACTAGTCCTGGGATGCCGCGACGACAGCTTCGCCGAGCGGCTCGCCGCCAGCAACCACACCGCGCCATCCACCGACGCTCCGGTGAGCGGCGACGCCGTGCGCGAGTTGGTGGTCGCCTTCTGGGTCAACAGCCACAAGCACCGCAAGGTGCTCAACCGCAATCTCGACCTGATGTTCCCCGCCGCTGTGTACGCGAACTGGCGAATGCTGATGAGCCTGTGGCACATCGAGGCCACCGGGTACGACACCAGCCCGTACCACTTCTCCGGCATCCACGGGTTGAGCGAACTCGTCCATGCCGTTGAGGGGGCGTATGGGAGCGAGCCGCTGGCGGTCTGCGGCATGCCGACGCGCAATCGCGAGGAGATCTGCGCGGCGATCGAGCGCGCGCAGGAGGTTGTCGCGGCGCTGGGGCGGCGCCTGGCTGATCGGTATGGCTTTGAATACCCGGCGACGCTGGAGGATGTGACGCGCCGGTCGTGGAGGGCGTTCCGGGCGAGTATGGACGGCGCTACGCCGCATTCCTCGCAGGCGGGTGGATGAGACGCGGCTGTGAGGGTCTGGACGTGAGGCGTGTCTATTCACTGAGAGTGATGGTGTGGAATTTGCGCTATACAAGAATCGTGGCGCGCCCCAGGCGGTTGAGAGGGCGCCGCGAGCGGCTGACCTTGAAGGAGAAGGCAGATGTCTCAAGCGTCCGACATGTTGACGCGGCGTCCCGGGATGGTGACATTCGCCGCGGTCATGATGTTCATCGCGGGTGGGTTTGAGGTCGTCTTCGCGATCTCAGAGTTCTCGAACGCCGCATGGCTCTCGAACACAGCCTATGGCGACTTTGGCGGGTATTTCTGGTTGTGGGGGATCGTTGACCTGGTGCTGGCGGCCATCGTGTTCTACGCCGGGTACGATCTGCTACGAGGAGGCCAGTTCGGGTTCATTCTCGGCGTATTTCTCGCCGTAATCAGCTCGATCCGCTGGTTCTTCTTCATCCCCTGGGCGCCGTTCCTGGCGCTGGCGGTCATCGCCGTGGATTTGCTCATCATCTTTGGGCTGACCGCCAACGCCGACTACTTCCGCCAGTCCTCGCGCGCGATGTAGGCTGGCTATCTGTAGTCCGGAGGAGGCCGCCATACCTGCTCACTCGGCGGGTGTGGCGGTTTCTGAGTGTGTAGGGCTGTCCGCATCCGCGGTCAGGGGCAGGGTGAACCAGAAGGTAGAACCCTGGCCGGGGACGCTGCGCATACCGATCCGCCCGCCATGGAGCCGGATGATCTCGCGGCTGATGTAGAGGCCAAGCCCCATCCCCCCGCTCTTCGCGGCGGTGGCCTGGCCGCGCTCCGTCTGCTTGAAGCGTTCCCAGATTCCAGCCTGCTCTTCGGGGCGGATGCCCGGGCCGCGGTCGCGCACGCTCAGGCGCGCCTCGCGCCTGGTAACGCGGAGCGTGACGTCAATCGGGCTGTCGCCGGGCGCGTAGCGTAGGGCGTTGGTGAGGAGGTTGGCGCCGACCTGGCTAATACGGTCGGCATCAGCCAGGACGGTGACGGGACGCGTAGGGAGGCGCAGGCGCAGCGCGCGATCGGGCTCGAGCAGGCGCTGCTCTTCGACCGCGCGGCGCACGATGGGCCGGAGGTCGCGCGGCTCCATCTGAATGTGGAGCTTCCCGGCGCGCACGCGCGAGACATCCATCAGGCGATCCACGAGCTGAGAGAGCCGGTTCATGGAGCCTTCGATGATCTCCAGGTTCGATCGGATGGCGGCTGCGCGCGCGGTCGCGTCTTCGCCGCTCGCGGCCGCGGCGAGTAGTCGCTCGATGCGGCGTCGGGCGATCTGTATGGCGAGCTTGCCAGCGGCGAGGGGCGAGCGCAGGTCATGGGTGGCGGTCGCCAGGAATTCGTCCATGCGCTCCTGGATCTGGCGGGAGGCCATCTCACTGGCGATGGCCTCCTCGCGCTCGCGCAGCAGGCGGTCGCGCTCCAGCACCAGGGTGGCCAGCTTGCCCACCGCGCCGGCCAGCGATATCTCCGCATCGGTATAGGTGTGCGGCCTGTCGCCAAAGTCCAGAGCCAGGGCGCCAATGAGCTGGGCGCCAGCGCGCAGCGGCGTGATGAGGAGCTTGGCCCCATCAGCGGCGGAAGCGGCTGACCATGGCGGGGCGCGATCAAGGAGGACGATCTCGCCCTCGCACAGCTGAGCGATCAACGATGGGGGGATTAGGGCGCTCAGGCGGTAGCGCGTGGACTCGCGATACCATTGTTGTTCCTCTTCCGGCGACCAGCCCAGGCGCACGACCGGGCGCATCACCAGATCCGCGGACTCCAGCGCGACGATGCTGATGCGCTCGCAGCCCAGGGCGTCGCGGGTGAGCTCGGCCAGGCGGCGGGCTGCGGGGTCCATGCCGGGCGTGTCTACCGCTGGGGCCGCCGGGCTGACCAGCGCTTCAGCCATGGCGAGCAGCGCCACCAACAGGGACCGCGTTCGGCTCTCGGCGGCGCGCCGCTCGGTGACGTCGCGCGTGACCAGCACGCCGCCGATGATGTTCCCCTGGCCGTCGCGGAGCGGGCTGCCGCTGAGGCTCGCCACGGCCTCGCGCCCATCGGCCCGGTGAAAGACGACGTCCATGGTGTGCGGGTCCTGGAGCGTCTCACCCCGCAGGACGCGAAACGCCGCCCATTGTGTCATGGGCAACGGCTGCCCCTGGAGGTCGCTGAGCCGCAGTCGCTCGCCTCGCTCACGCAGCGTGCGCGGAGCTGGCGCGCCGGGAGTGAGTCCCATGAACGCGCGGTCGGCGGCGTTCTGCAGCAAGATATTGCCTTCGCGGTCAATGACGACAAGCCCATCACTGATTGATTCAACGATGACCGCGAGCTCGTTTGCGCGCGTCTCCGCTTCGGCGCGGGCGCGCTGGGCAACCTCATCGAGGCGGGCGCGCTCGAGCGCCAGCGCGATGCGATCGCCTGCCAGCCGGAGAAAATCCACATCGTCAGGTGTGAAATGCCGGGGCTGTTTCGAGCCTACACTCAGCGCGCCCACCAGATGGTCTGCGGTGAACAGCGGCGCGCCAGCGAATGAGCGAATCTCTCCCCGCCTGGCGAATTCCGGGTAAGCGACCTCTACCGCGCTCAGATCGTCTACGATGAGCGGCTCGCGACTCATAGCGATGCGTCCCATGAGGCCCTGGCCTATGCGTATGCGCAAGCGCTCGGGGCTAGCGATTTCCGGGCCTCGGGCCGCGCGCATGGTCAGCTCGCGCCCATCTTCAGTCGCCAGCATGAGCCAGACGTAATCAACCGCCATGACCTGCTGGATGCGCTCCATCAGCGCGGGCTCCAGCGCCGGAAGCTCCCAGTGCGTGAGCGCGGTATCGGTGACGGCCTGGAGTTGGCTCAGTCGCCTGGCGTCGGCCTCGGCCTTCGCGCGGGCCTCGGCCTCGATGGCCAGGGCCTGGGCGCGCTCCTCTTCGCTCCGCCGCCTAGGGATCTCGATGTGGGAGACGATGGCGCCTCCCTGGCCTGTGGGTAGCGGCGTGGCATGCAGAAGGAACCAGCGCTGTTCTTCCGGGGATGGGCAGGGATACTCCAGCGTGAAGAGCGGCCGCTCTCCCTCCAGCACGGACTGGATGCCCGCCAGGGCCTCGCGGGCCCCTTGAGAGAAGGCGCCGGTGGCGCGGCGGCAGGTCGCCAGATAGTCCAGGCCGACCGACGTATCCGCGAGCGCGGGCGCGCCGTTTTCGCGGGCGAAGCGGCGCCAGGCCTCGTTGACGGCCAGGATGACGCCGCGTCGGTCGAGGGCGGCGATGGGGTAAGGCATTCCGGCGATCGTGCTCTCGATCAGCGCGGGCGAGAGCGCGCTCCAGGGGTTCGTCTCGCGCTTCGCGCTCTGGAGCGTCATTGGCGATTCGGTTGTCGTTGGATCATGTTCGGAGCGCATGCCATCCGTATTTCTTGGCAATCATGCGGCCTTGCCGCGCGATGGGGTGGCGGTCGTGAGACTGTTCAGCATATCGCACGAACGCCGCCAGCGCGATGGGCGATATCGCCTAGCGCGTTCCACCTCGCCCCGCCCACATGGCGCGTCCATGGGAGCGCGGGCTCAGGATGATGGATGGGACCTGAGTAGGTCGAGGTTGAATGCCACATTCACGCCCAGAATGGTCAGGCACACTGCCGCGACTACGATGGCGCTGCCAATCTGACCAAAGGCGTCGCTCAGATACGCGACGATGTTGATCAGGACGATGAGGAAGACGATGGAGATGACCGCAAGCCCCATCCGGTATCCCACGCTTGCCCTCATGCGCGGCGAGGCGCCCGATCGAGACGGCTCGGCGCTTCTCGGCGCTTCACCAACATCTGTCTGCGGGTCCATGGGGCGTCTCCTTGGTGGTGGGTGAGAGGCGGCGATGCGCAAGCGCGCTTGCGCGGTTCTCGCCACCGCGTCTTCAGGGTACTGGCGCGGACATCACGATCTCATCACGCGCCGGATGCCATGGCGCACAACGCGGTAACGCGCGCGGGAGCAGCCAGCGCGGCGCGCTTCCTCGCCTGGGCTTGTGGCGCGAAACGTGCGCCCCTTCGCGCCGTCAGCGCTGCTATACATGGCGCTGTTGTGAGCCGGGTGGCGCTGAGAGAGAGTCAAGAGAGAGTCACAAGGGGAGTACGTTATGCTACGACGAGGACAACGACACGACGAGACGCCACCACCGTCAGGCCCCCATCGCTACCAGATGCGGGAGCGGCTGATCTCGATCGGTGACGATTTCAACATCGAGGACGAGACGGGCCGGAGAGCGTTCCACATTGATGGTAAGGCGTTGCGTATACGGCATACGCTGAAGTTCCAGGACGCGCAGGGGCATGACCTCTATGAGATTCAGGAGCGTATGCTGCGGGCGCGCGACTCGATGGCCATCTCGCGTGGCGGCCAGAAGGTCGCCGAGGTCCATAAGGCGCTCGTCGCGCCGGTGCGCGACCGGCTGGAGGTGAGTGTGGAGGGTGGTCAGGATATGACCGTTCAGGGCAACCTGCTGGACCACGAATACGAGATCACGCAAGGTGGGCGGATGCCGGTCGCGGTCGTCTCGAAGCGCTGGTTCCGCGTCCGCGACACGTATGGGGTCGAGGTGACGCCAGGCCACGATGACGCGCTGATCCTGGCGATCACCGTCTGCGTGGACGCGATATTGCACGATTAGCGATGAGCGCGGCCTCCCGGCAGGGCGCGGGAATCGTCGCCCTGCCGGGAGGGGCCAGCGATAGCGTCAGCTTCAACCGACCGCCGCGAGGTGGATCGTGCGAATCCGTGGGCCGTCGAGCTCCACCAGTACGACGCGCTGCCACGTCCCTAGCGCCAGGCGGTAGTTGGCGTAGGGTAGCGTGACCGAAGGCCCGATCAGCGACGAGAGGATGTGATCGGGCATGTGCGCCGGGTCGTGCGGATGGCGATAGGTCTGCCTGGGCAGCAGGTGACGCAGAGCCTGGAGCAGATCGAGGTCGGAGCCGGGATCGAGCTCAGCGGTGGTCACGGCGCAGGTGGTGTGCGCGACGGAGACGACGCAGACGCCATCCGGTTGCTCGGCTCCGCGCAGGAAGTCCTCCACCATGTCGGTGATGTCCACCACCTGGTCTTTGCCGCCAGTCTCTACCTGTATCGTCCGCATCATGCGCTCCCTCGCGTCGTCGGGCTGATTCGTGTTGGGGCGGCGCGGCCATGAAGGGCCGGCGCACGGGGCGAGAGCGGGGCTCAAGCCCCTCGCGAGCGCCAACCACCCAATCGCAAGCGGCATCAGACCGCTTGCGATTGGCCTTTAGCGTCCATGCCGCCCGCGCGCTCCAGCCAGCCATAGCTGGAGCGCATGGCTGCCGCGTCGCTACAGCTCGGCCAGGGCGTCGGCGGGCGCGCGCAGGCGGCCAAAGTAGAACGGGGTGTCGCTGCGGGTGTACTTCCGCACCTGGACCGCGCGCAGCGCCATCATCATCGCTTTCAGCTCGTCCGGATCATCCGATTCATTGGCCAGGATGAACTCGTAGTCGCCGAGCGCGAAGGAATCCACCGTGTTGGAGAGCACGCCGCCGCCCTCTTCGGCTTCCGTCGCGGTGGCGGTCGCCGCGTGGCTCGCCGCTCTGGCGCCGCCCTTACCGTTGACGTCGCCTTTTGTTGTTGGCGCGGCGCTCTCGCCGCGGGCGGCGCGCGCCAGCTCGGCGACCTTCGCGCGCGGCACGGCGTAGTGGCGTCCCACCTCGCCATGCTCCTTCATCAGCTCGCGCCGCTCCTCATAGGGGAGCAGATACCACTCGGTCGTCTTCACGAATGGGTAGACGCTGACATACTTCTTGGGCGGCGCGCCAGTCGTGAAGGCGGGGCCGTGCTCCGGGTCGTAGCGCGGGACACTGACGACGCCAACATACGCCTCGACCTGGGTCAGGTAGCGGCCCAGGCCACTCTGGCGCAGCGCCACGGCCAGCGCCTGGAGGGCGTCGAGGTCGGGGCCCCAGACCCAGAGCATCAAGTCGGCCTCGGCGCGCAGGCCCGCCAGCGAATAGACGCCACGCAGCGTCACGCTGGGGTCGCGCGCTTCTAGCGCCTCCAGAAACGCCGCCTTGCTGGCGTCCCGTTCACGATCGGGCAGGCGGTGGAACGCGGGATCAACGTGGTAGATCCAGGTCAGCGAATAGATAGTCTGTTTGGTGGAAGTCTCCGCCATGCTTGTTTGTCTCCACGAGCGCGATAGACGGCGCCGGCTGGAGGTCACAAGAGGAGCATGCGCTAGCGCCGGCTCGCGTGCGCGGCGGCGCCGCGCTCATCGCTCACGATGTATTATAGCGCCCGCGTCGTCGCCGCGCGCGCAAGAGCGCCACGCGAGCGCGTCACAGCGCCGTCACGATGCGATCATGCAACCGCGGCCAGGATGTAGTCGGTGAGCAGGCGATCGCCAAGCGCGCGCATCTCGGGCCTGTTATAGTGCGCGCTGGTGATGACCGCGACCAGATCGAGGCTGGGGAAGACCGCGACTTTGTTCCCGCCGTTGCCCTGCATGAGATAGGCGGGATAGGACTGGCTAGCGTGTGTGAAGCGCCTGATCCACCACAGGTATCCGTACTCCGTCTCATCATCTACCCGCGCGTGTGGTTTGGTGGAGGCGCGAACCCACGCCGCGGGGACGACCTGCTGCCCGTTCCAGGCCCCGCCCTGGAGGTAGAGCTGCCCCAGCTTGAGCAGGTCGCGGCTCGTCATGCTTAGCCCGCCGCCCGCCATCGCCTCGCCCGATGGTATGTACTGCCATTCCACGCGCTCGATGCCGAGCGGACGGAAGAGCGTATCGCGCGCGAAGTCGCTGAGCGGCCTGCCGACGGCGCGCTCCAGCGCGGCGCCAAGGGTGACGACGCCTGCCGTGCAGTAGCTGAAGCTGCGTCCGTACGGAGCGTCCTCTGGCCTCGTCGCCCAGGTCGGGAATCCTCTGATGGGAAGGTCGAGCGTGAACTGGACCCAGTCCTCTAGCAGATACATGCGCTCTTCGTGGCCGCGCGAGAAGGGGTTCTCGTCGTCGCACTCCAGCAGAGAGCTCATGGTGAGCATGTCTTCCACCGTGATCGCCGATTTGCGCGGATCAGGATGTTGGAGGAGTTGCTTGTCTGGGAGGAGTGGCAGGATGGGAGCGGAGATGCCGCTCAGATAGCCCTGCTCGATAGCGATCCCCGCTAGCATGCTGGTCACGGTCTTGGTGGCGGAGCGCGTGTTGCGCAGTAGCGCCCTCACGGCGCGCTCATCCGCGTCGAGAGCGAGCGCGTCATGATACGCCTCATAGACCAGCCGATCGCGCCGGGCGATGAGCACGCTGCTGAACGCGGCAGCTTCGCCACCGCGAAGCTCGCGTGTCAGCGTTTCGAGCAGGCGCCTGGACATGCCAACCGTGTCAGCGGGCGCGACGCGCCAGCCATCGTCCAGCGCTTGCGGGGTGGTATAGCCGCTGGCAGACTGTGAGGGAGCGCGAAGGAAACGCCAAGCCATAGATGTGAACCTCCTTTGGAGTGCGCTCTAACGACTATGGAACTATATGAAGTGCTATAGATGATTATAGAATACTATGCAATGGCGCAAGATGCCGTGCGGCGATGTGCGGATCGCGCGGAGTATGGCTATGTGTTCGGAGCGCGTAGGGAGAGGATATGTGTGTATGCGGCGGAGAGGCGCGCTATCGGCCAGACTCGCCGTCGGAGGTCGTAGGCTCAGCCGGTTCGGCTTTGGCTTTTGGGGGGATGTATTGCCGCCGCAGGTAGTCTTCCAGATCGCTCATGCGCACGCGATATTCAGACGCGATGCGGTACGCGCCAATCTCACCCTTGCTGATGAGCCGTCGAACCGTCACGACGTCAACGTTGAGATAGGACGCTACATCATCGGTCGTGAGCAAGGGATCATTGGCGTGAGCGGTCCAATCGCCCTGAGAGGTCATTCTGAAGTCGCCTTTTCGCTATTTGGCGCCGCATAGCTATAGCGCATTATAGCATCGCTGGCATAGCCAAACGTCGCGAGATAGCGGCTAGCGCCGTCCGAAGGGGAAGCGCGGGAATTTCATGGGGCCAGAGTAGTAGCCCATCCGCCGGAGCGCGGCGGCGGTAGTTAGTGGGCGCGCGCAGCCAGCGGGTGGCCGCGTAGTAGCCGGTGGCGGTCTTGAAGCGGCGCTTGGCGCGCGTGACGCCGAGCAGTGTGCTGAGTGAGGGGCGGCGATAGCGAATCAGCCTGAAGCGCGCCATGGTGTGTTCTCATTCCTTAGTCCGGCCAGCTGGTCCAGTCCACACAACGGTCACTCGATCACCGGCTCAATGCTACCACATCTCGTTGCCGGTATCGCCATCGCTTGCATCCGGCGCGTCCATCTCATCCAGATCGAGAGGAGAGGAAGGGCCGCTCTCCCCGACGCGCGACTCGTCCCACAGGCGGCGAATGGCGGCGCGCGCTATGCCGTAGCTGAAGCCGCGCCGCTGGAGGTAGGCGCCCATGCGCAGGGTGAAGTCGCGCTGGTCGGCGCTGGCGAGGGCGCGCAGGCGCTTGCGACCCGCCGCGACGGCGCGCTCCTCGTCGGTGTCGGGGGTGGCGCTGACGCCTGCTGTCTCGGCGTCCACGCCGCGCTGGCGCAACTCCTGTTGGATGGCGCGCGCCGAGCGGGGGCTGAAGCGGTCGCGCTGCTCCGTCCAGTAGGTAGCGAAAGCGGCGTCATCCAGATAGCCCCAGCGCTCCATGCGCTCCAGCGCGCGCTCGACGGCCTCAACTGGTGGCGCGGGCTTGCCAGGGGCGGTCCGCAGTAGGCGGCGGCGCACCTCTGTGCGGCTGCGTGGGCGGTTCGCGAGGTAGCGCGCGGCGCGGTCAACCAGGATGCGTTCCTGCTCCGCCGCGAGCAGGCGCGCGATGGCCTCGTCATCCAGGCTGGCGCCGGGGCTGAGGAGCTCGCTGACCACCAGCGCTTCGCCCAGGGTGATGGCGCGCCCGTCGTCGAAGTGGATGTGGTAGCGGTCGGGGCGGCGCTCGTCCTGCTGGAGCGCGCTGATAGTGGGCATTGGGTCTTCCCTCGCTTTTCGCCTGGCTTTAGGCGCGCATGCCCGGCGCTCAGCTCGGCTGGCTCGGCGTAGTGGGCGTGGCGTCGACATCGGAGCTATGAGGACTATTCCGCCGGGCGCGCCGGGCGTTGGAAGCGGCGCGGGCCAGGTCAGCCGTGAGTCGCTCTAGCTCGCTGGCCAGTGGCGAGAGGATGGGGCGGCGGCGGAGACGCCCATGCCAGGCGTCGGCGAGCAAGCGCAGCCACAGAACGAGCGCGCCAACGCCCAGGGCGATCAGCGCGCCCCAGAGGGCCAGGCTGACCGGTAGTTCCGCCGTGGTGCCCACCGCAACGTTGCCGAAGAAGATGACCAGAGCGAAGAGCAGGGTCTGCGCCAGCGCGACGCAGGCGAAGAAGACGAGCGCCTGCGCGGCGTGCAGCCGGACGAAGCGGTTGCGGCGCTCGCGCGCGAGCAGGTAGAGCGCGGGGACGAGCGGCAGCGCGTAGCCGAGTGTAGCGCTGCCGCGTGGGTCGAGCGTGGTCGGGGTCAGCGCGCCGCGCGGCTGGCCGTGTGAGCCAGCCAGGCGCGGCTCACTGGGGCGAGAAGGGCGAGGGCGGGTATGGCTCGCGCGGGGGCGCGGCGTATCGCTCGGCATACGCTCCTACAATCGGCAGCCTGAGATGGTGGCCGCTCCAGGCGGCGATCATGGCGGCCAGCCAGATGGCGATCACCGCCAGGTAGCCGAGCACGGCGACACCCTGGCCGAGATGCGCAAAGGCGGGCTGGCGCGTGGCGGCGGAGAGGTCGCCACTCAGCTCCCAGAGGAGGTAGAGCGCGACGTTCACGACGGTCAGCGCGCCGGTCACCAAGATGGATTGTACCGCATGGAAACGCACGAAGCGGTTGTGGCGCTCGTTGAAATAGACGATCAGCCCGGAAATCCACCAGAAGAGGTAGCTGAAGCCGGCGAGTGTGTTGGGGGTGTTGAGCGAGCTGGCGCCCCAGGTGGAGGCGACCGTCCATGGGACGTGAGTCATGGGCGGCTGGACTTGCGGCGGATTGGGCGGCGGATTGGGTGGCGGATTGGGCGGCGGATTGGGTGGCGGATTGGGTGGCGCGGCCTGCCCGGATTGCTCGGGCTGCTGCGCGGGAGGCGGAGCGACGCGCGCGGGCTGCCGCGGGTCGCCGGGCGCGGGCTGGGGTGAGCTCATGGTTGGCCACTCATCTATTGGCGCTTCGTCACCGATGGCGCCGACAGCCAGGCGTGGATCACCCATTTCAGCCCCCTTCCCACGCGACGCGCGTTCTCCGCGATTCCTGTCATGCGCGTAGAGGCGGCCCGAGAGAGTCCATTCGCTAGCCGCCTACATAACGCAGGTATTCATCAGTAAGAGCGCTGAACTGGCGGTGTGGGTTACTTCCGCCGAACTTTTGGCGCAAATTCGTCACTTGCTCCTCGATATCCGCCGCCTCAGCCACTTCGAGATCCTCGTTGATAATCGAGTTGAAGATCGGCGGGTGGATGCCGGGGATCGCGTCACGTCGCATGGATGTCACCGTCGAGCGATGCAGGCGGCTGTTGGGCCGGTAGCGTGAGACGACGATGCCGAGGCCAAAGATCTCATGTTGCGCCCGCAACGCGAAATCGGCCATGCGGTCGAGCACTAGCGGCACGCCGAGCGTGGAGAGGATGTCAGGCACGACGGGAATCAGGAAGTATTTGCTGATGGCGATGCCGTTGAGCGTGATGACGCCCAGGTTCGGCGGGCAGTCAATCAGTACGTGCTCGTACTCAGGCAGCACGTCGCGCAGCCCCTCACGCAGCCCATAGACCGAGCCGTCTCTGAACGAGTCGAGGTCGGCGGCCTTGGTGATCTTGTCCTGGATGCGGTGCAGCCGGATGCTGGAGGGCAGCAGATCGAGCCCTGGCATGCCGCCGCCAATGTTCGAGACGCGCGGAATGATGGCCTCGCGCGCGTTGAAGGTGCGGGTCCCGTCGAGCAGGTCGCGGAACATCTGATAGAGGGTTTGACCGGACTGGTCGCGCTCGCGCCAGCGGCGCTCGTTGACCAGCGCGATGGTCGCATTGGTCTGCGGGTCGAGGTCAATCACGAGCACGCGCTTATTGTGCTCACCCGCCAGATAATGCGCCAGGGCCATCGTCAGCGTGGTCTTGCCGACACCGCCCTTGAGGTTGATGACGCTGGTAACGACAGGCATACTTCCTCCCACCGGAGGGCGGCGACGCCTGCCGGCCCATCCGGTCGCTGTGGCATATGTACGGGACGTGCGCGCGCATCTGGAGGCCACAGACAGGGGCCGTGCGAGGCCAGATGCGCGCGGATTGTGAGAAGTTGGCGGCGCCACGTTTCACTGACGCGCACTTCATACTATCTAAACGGAGCCGCCCTTGTCTACTCACATGGGAGTGCGCTTCGTATGTAATGGCGGCTGCGATGGAGGCGCCGCCCTGAAGGGCCGGCGCACAGGGCGTGGGCATGAATGCCCCGGACGTGATGCGGCGCCCACCACACACGCGAGCGCATGCGATGGGCGCCGGTTAGGTCAGCGAACTAGTGGTGAGGCGCTACGCCGGGCGGGTCAGCATTCGCTGTAGCCGCAACTGACGCACTTCTTGCAGCCCTCCTCGTAGTACATGGTGGTGTTGCCGCACTGCGGGCAGAGGTTGCCGTTGGTGGTGAAGCGCGCCTTCTGGCCGAGGTTGGTGGGTTTCTCGCGCGGGACGGCGCCATTGGACGCGCTGATGGCCTTGGGGGCCTCAGCGGCCTCCACCACCTCCGCGCCGCGGCCTTCGACCTCGGTGAGATAGAGTTCCAGCGCGCGCGCCACGGCGTCGGGCAGGCTGCGCACGCGCTGCTCGCCAAAGCCGATGCTCGTGCTGCCGCCGATGCTGCGCAGTTGGTCGGCGACCTCACGCGCGCGCTCGTTCTGGGTCAGCGGGCTATCAACCTGTAGGTGGACGGAGATGAGCCGGCCCAGCGCTTCGGCCAGCGCCGCCACATCCGATCCAGCCTTGCCGATGTTGATGAAGACCTCTAGCAGGCCCTCGTCGTCGCCGTTGAGCGTGACATTGACCTTGCCCTCCGGCGCGCGCACCTGGCGGGTGTAGCCGCGCATGACCTCGGGGCGGTTCTTGCGCCCGCCCGCGTAGCGCCTGCGGTGGGCCTCGGCGGCGGCGGCTTTCGCCACCTCCTCCGCGCTGGGGGCGGCGGGCGTGGCGGCGGGCTGCGCGCCCTTCACGCCAACGTTGAGCACCTGCTCGCCCTTGCAGCCATCGCGGAAGATGGTGATGCCCAGGCAGCCGGAGGTCCACGCCTGCATGTACGCCTTGCCGACATCCTCGCGTGTCGCCGAGTTCGGCAGATTGATGGTGTTGTGCGACACGATGCCATTGACGACATATTCATGCGCGTCTTCGACTTCGATGTCGTAGAGCGAGATTGTGCCTGCGTCCTCTACCGCTGTCACGCGATAGACCGGTGTCTCGCTCGCCCAGCCCAGCCGGTCTGCGGTGCGATTATCGCAGTTGTCGGCCTCACGCTGGCGGATCGAGCGGAACGCGCTGTAATATAGGTGATTCGCGGGAAGCTTCGTCCGCGTGACCACCTCCCGGTCTATCAGGACTTGATACGTCGCATAGTGCGCCGGACCGTTCTTATGGCGCTCGATGCAGCTTATGGTTTCCTGCAGCTCATTACTGACGAGCACTTTGTAGGACATAGCGCCTGTCTGAGCCACTATTCCGCGATGAACCCGCACGAGGGGAAGGCCGAAGCTGCGGCACATTTCCGCTACGCCATACGCCAGCTTTTCGGACATGCCGGCATAGACGTACAGGCCATATTGGGGATGGTGATAGCCATCGAGCGAGACGCCGCGCAGGAACGCGAGCTTCTCCTCTTCGCTACCAGCGAGCACTTGCGCCGGAACGCGCTTGCTATACGCGCCTTCGCCGATCAGATCACGCACCCAGCGGCACAGCGCTCTCGAGTTGATCGTCAGGTAGCGCACATTCTCGTTGCGCTTTTCCACCGTGTATCGTGGCGTTAGACCGAAGAGTTTCTCGGAGAGCAGCTTGAACTCACCCAGGACTTCGTCGTCTGCGCTGGTCAGGCCAACGGCGCCGGTCTCCAGCGTCGTATGCCCATCGGCGGCCAGCATACCCAGGAATTGCGCCAGCGGCGCCGACATGCGCTCAGGGATGGTTACTGGCTTGGCGTTTGTCAGATACGGACCTGCCGGTGGCAGCGGCGCGCCACCTTCGCCATGTGACCGCTCCAAGCGCCCAACGACCAGATCTCCCACACGCAACTCTGCCATACGCATCCACCCGCTGGTTGTGAGAACGCGATGGCTCTCAGTCGAGCCTGTCAGTTCCGCGCCGTTGTCCAGCCGGATGCGGGTCGCGGGCTTCTCGCCAGCGTAGTAGTGCGAGAGAACGCGATGACCGCCCGTCGTGATGCCCTGATCGGCAATATTGACGAACGTGTCGGGCTCCTCCACATGGGAGAAGTCTTCGACCGCCATCAATCCACGCGATGTCGGAATCAGCGTGCCTGCCGCGATGCACTTGCTGATCGAGTTGTCTACGCCTTTCTGGAAGGCGGCCTGCATGCGAATGTGCCATTCGGGCGCGATCTCGTGGGCGGTGACATAGGGCTTGAGCGCCGGGTGCGCCTCGGCCGAATGGCCGTGCAGCGAGCCGTGCGTCTTGGCATACTCCAGCACGCCAGCCTTGTCCTCGATGTCGCTGGCCTCCAGCGCCCGCTGGAAGTAGGGGTTGACGAAGTCGAGCACGCGGTAGGAGCCATCGGGCTGCTTGACGCGGTGCTGGAAGGCTAGCGCGAAGATCGGTTCGATGCCCGATGAGCAGTCGGCCAGGATGCTGATCGAGCCGGTCGGCGCGACGGTCGTGCGGGTGGAGTTGCGCAGCGGGCGCCCGTTCTTATAGATGCTGCGCGCGAAGTTCGGGAACTCGCTCCGTACCTCGGCCAGCTTCGCTGACTCGTCTGTGGACCAATCATGGATGGCGAGCATCACCCGCTCGCCGAGCGCGGTGGCGTCCTCGCTGTCGTAGCGCAGGCCCAGGGCGAAGAGCATCTCCGCCCAGCCCATGACGCCCAGGCCGATGCGGCGGTTGGAATGCACCTTCTCGGCCACCTGCGGCAGCGGGAAGGGGTTGATGTCAATCACGTCGTCCAGGAAGCGGGTGGTCAGGCGGGTGACGCGCTCCATCTCCAGCCAGTCAATCTCGCCGCCCTTGACGAACAGCCCCAGGTTGATCGAGCCAAGATTGCAGGCGTCATACGGACCAAGATATTGTTCTCCGCAGTTATGTAAAGTTATGCCGTTGGCCACCATGCTGTGGACTTCGGCGACGGTCGTGTCATAGACATCCGCCAGGCCCGCATCCTCGATCAGCGTGACCTTGGTCGTGAAGTCCTCGCGGTTAGAGGTGCGCGTCTTGGCGCCGATCCACTCGACGAGCTTCGCCTGCTTCTCGGGCTGCATGAAGCCGATGACCTCGGCGAAGCGGTCGCGGTTTGCCTTGTCAATGATGACTTCGTATTGCGCCTGCGTCGCGTACTCCGCCATCTCGCGGCGCGCATTCGGCAGGAGCGCGATCCCCGCCGCGCGGCGCAGCCGGATGACGCTGACGATACCTAGGTTCAACAGCAGTTGCTGGACGTCTTGCGCGAGGCCCTTCGATGAGGTCGCCAGCCGTACAGAGCATGTTCCCTTTTCGGTTGGACCAGCCTGCACGCTGCCGTCCGCGCTGAAGAGCCCGCGCAGGCAGCCGATGACGGCGTCACGCGGCGCCGTGAAGACGCTCTCAGGAACCCGCTTCTCGCCTGCGCGAACCGGGGTGACACCCAGCGCCATGAAAAACGTGGCAGGAGAGCCTGCGAAGGTCAGTTGCATGTGGCCCTGGCGCTCGGTCAGGTTGCCACTCGCGCCGAACCAGCGGCCCATCCGGTCCGTGAGCGCGCTCGTTATGCCGTCGTCGCAGGTCGCGACGGCGAAGCCCAGAATGTCGCTGGTCTTGCCGCGGCGGGTATGGCCATCGCCCAGCGCGTAGCCGAGAACCTCGCCCAACTCGGCGGACCATTCGGCCGGGGGCTGAGCCTCGCCGCGCGCCATCTTCGCGCGCAGCCGTGAGTCGGAGCGCACGCCGTACACGACCTCTGGCAGCTTGCGCTCGGTGGACCAGGCGCCCTCGCCACTCTGGAGAAGTAGTGTATCGCCGTATTCGAGCTGGTCGAGGCGCTTGTAGCCTTCGGTCGTCAGGAAGCGATGATTGGGGGTCGCGGTGATCTCGATGCCGTGGCTGGTGATGAGCCTGCGGACGGGGACCTGTTCGCCGGTCTTGAACACCGGCGCGGCGGGCTGGAAGACAACGCCAGATGTCGCCACCTGCGCGGCGCCGTTCACGGCAGCCTCGGCAGCCTGGAACCACGAGCGCGCGTCAGTTGTTACCACGAGGTCTTCGCCGCTGGCATGGAGTGTATCCATGCGAATGAGGCCGCGGCTGGTCGCCAATCGCGTCTCGCCAATCAGGCAGGGATTTGTCGCCTCCAGCAGCTCGATTTCTGGTGTGGGGTTGGCGGAGGAGCGGTTGGCGCGGTCGAGGAAGACCAGGCCAGGATCGCCGGTGGACCAGGCGGCGTCAATGATGCGGGCCATCACGTCGCGCGCGCGCAGGCGGCGGATCTCCTCCTGCGTATGTGGATCCACCAGGGCATAGTCCACATCCGCCTCGTAGGCGCGCATGAACTCGTCGGTGATCGCCACCGAGATGTTGAAGTTGGTCACCGAGCCGTCACGCTTGCAGTCAATGAACTTGAGGATGTCTGGGTGGTCCACCCGGAGGATGCCCATGTTCGCGCCGCGTCGGGACCCCCCCTGCTTCACCGCTTCGGTTGCTCCATCGAAGATCTTCATGAAGCTGACCGGGCCTGATGCGACTCCGTGTGTGGAAGCAACCATTGATCCTTCAGGGCGAAGTCTACTGAAACTGAAACCCGTTCCCCCGCCACTTTGATGGATCAATGCCGCATGCTTGACGGCGTCGAAGATGCCCTCAAGGCTATCGGGGACTGGCACCACGTAGCAGGCGGAGAGCTGGAGGTTATTGCCCTTGCCGGCGTTCATCAGCGTCGGCGAGTTTGGCAGGAACTGATGGCTCACCATCATGTCGTAGAACTGCGTCGCGATCTCATCCGGCGTCAGGCCGGAGGGGTCTTTCCACTGCTTTTCGGCCTCGGCCACGGCGCGCGCCACGCGCCAGACCATATCATCGCTGGACTCGACGACGACGCCTTCCGCGTCACGCTGCAAGTACCGCTCGCGCAGCACCCGTGTCGCCGCCTCGGACCACGCGCCCGCCTTGCGCCGGACCGCGCTCCCGCGCGAGTCGCCCGCGGGAATGTCTTTCCTGTTCTTCACCACTGCCCCCTGGCGTCTCTCGCCAGCCGTCACCGGCTCTTCGCCGAGCCAACCACTACATCAGCCGCCGTGTCATGACACCCAAGTCGCCCACCCACGCTGGCAAGCCCAATCCAGTGGTCATCCCAAACCACCGGCGAGACGTCTCGACAGGGACATCGCCAGCGCGCTCTCTTATTGTGTCGCCTACATCTAGTAAATGCAAGGGCAAAAAGCCCTATATTTAGTGGTCTAGGGAAAATTCGGGCCAATTCACTAGAGCAAGCTCACGCTTGCCATAACGCGCCCCATAGGCACGCTTCCTGGGCTATCTTCGCCGGTGGCGCGAGTCACCCATTGTGGGGGTCCTGTCGCAGGACCGGCGCGAATGGATGGCTCGCGGGCGCGGCGGTAGCCCGTATCGGCTACAATCCACATGGGGGCCGCCGGATAGGGCTGGCGCCATATGGGGGGCCAGGAGCCTTGTTGAGTGAGGGATGAGCGATGCGCGCGGAGATACTATCCATCGGGGCGGAACTGCTGTTGGGGCAGATCACGGATACCAACGCGACCTATTTGGCCCAGCATCTTGCCGCGATCGGCGTTGACCTCTACTTCGTCTCGCAGGTCGGCGACAACCTGGAGCGGCTCACTGAGACCATCCGGCGGGCGCGCGATCGGGCCGATGTGGTCATCGCCACCGGCGGCCTCGGCCCTACCGAGGACGATCTGACGCGCGAGGCGATCTGCGCCACGCTGGGCGAGACACCCGCCGTGGACCCTGCGCTTGAGGGCGGATTGCGCCAATACTTCATCGGGCGCAACATTCCCATGCCGGAGCGCAACCTCAAGCAGGCCTGGCTGATCCCTTCCGCCACGCCGCTGGCGAATCCGCGTGGCACGGCGCCTGGCTGGTGGGTGGAGCGCGACGGCAAGATCATCGTCGCTATGCCCGGTGTACCCTCCGAGATGACGCGCATGTGGGAGCATGAGGCGCTGCCACGCTTGCGACAGCGCGCGGGCGCCACGCTCTTTACACGCATCTTGCGTGTCGCGGGCCTGGGTGAGTCCACAGTCGAGGAGCGGCTGGGCGATCTGACGCATAGCCTCAATCCGACCATCGCTACCTATGCCAAGCAGGACGCGGTAGATGTGCGGATCACCGCGAAAGCCGCTACCGTGGAGGATGCGCGGGCGCTGGTGGAGGCCCTGGCGGCGCGCGCGCGCGTGGCCATCGGCGAGCGCCACGTTTTCGGCGAAGATAGCGACACGCCAGCCAGCGTCCTGGGACAGGAGTTGATCAAGCGCGGGCTGACGCTGGCGGCGATGGAGTCCTGCACCGGCGGACTGCTCGCCAGCCTCATTACCGATGTCCCCGGCTCCTCCGCCACCTTCCGTGGTGGGATCGTCTCCTACGCGACCGATGTGAAAGCCGAGATAGGCGTGCCACAGGACATTCTGGAGGCGCATGGCGCGGTGAGCGTGGAGACGGCGCGAGCGATGGCCCAGGCCGCGCGCGAGCGGATAGGCGCTGCGGTCGGCGTGGGTATCACGGGCGTCGCCGGGCCAGATGAGCAGGAGGGCAAGCCGGTCGGCGCCGTCCATATCGCCGTCGCGGCGGACTGGGGCGCGCGCGACACCAGCCAGCTCTTCCGCGGCGGGCGCGCCGCCATCAAGTCGCGCGCCGCCTACACTGCGCTCAACCTGCTGCGCCTGTTCGTGATGGACGCGGGGAGCTGAGCGACTGTCCCGCGAACGGGCCGATAATCCGGAACCGCTGGGTGGCGCGAGTTGCGCGGGAAGTGGAGGAGCGCCGCTGGCTGTTGGCGTGAGCATGAAAGTCAGGGGGCAGGCGTGTTTACTGCTGAGCAGCGCGACCAGGCGCGTGAGCGTATCCTGGCGATGGCGCGAGCCGACTCACGGGTCACCGCTGGCGCGCTCATCGGGTCCATGGCGGCAGGCGCCGAGGATGAATGGTCCGATATTGATCTGACGTTCGCTGTCGCCGATGACGCGAGCCCAGATGACACGCTTCGGGATTGGACCGCCATCCTCGACCGCGAGTTCGGCGTGCTCGATCACTTCGACCTGCGCGCGAGCGCGAGCGTCTATCGCGTCTTCCTGCTGCGCGGCGGACTCGAAGCGGACGTATCGGTGACGCCGCAGCGGGATTTCGCTTTGCGCGGGCCGCGCGTCCACGTATTGTTCGGCGCCCCGCGTGAGGAGCCTGCCGCGCCGCAGCCAGATGCGCGCTATCTCATTGGCCTTGGCTGGCATCATCTCCTGCACGCCCGCTCATCCATCGAGCGCGGCGCATGGTGGCGGGCTGAATACTGGATCAGCGGCGCGCGCGATCATATCCTCGCGCTCGCCTGCCTTCGCCTGGGCGAAGACGCCGTCTATGCGCGCGGCGTTGATCGCTTGCCCGCTGCCGTCACCAACCCGCTGAGAGACGCCCTGGCGCGCTCGCTCGACGCGCCGGAATTGCGCCGGGCGCTCGCCGCGGTGACGACCGCCTTTCTCGGCGAGGTTCAATTCTATGACCCCGCCCTGGCCACGCGGCTGGAATCGCTCCTGCTGGAGCTCGGCGGCGCGCCGCCTCTCGATGCCAGGTAATGGCGCCCGCGAAGGTTACGGCGCCACACGATAGTGCGTCGTGATGCGGCCGCCATCATCAATGACGTGAAACGCTATGGCTGGCGGCATTTGTTTGTCGAGGTCTCCCGCGCCTTCCCACGGGAGCCGCAGGGTGGACACGACGCCAGGGGCGACCAGCACCGGGAGCCCAGCAAACGTGGTGGCGGCGGCGGTATGGGCGTGCCCGCAGAGGACAGCCGTGACCCGCCCGCTGCCGGCAATCAGCTCAGCCAGCCGTTCCTCGCCTTGTTGCCGGATCTCGTCAACGAAGGGGCTGTGGAGGATCGCTGGCGGATGATGAAGGGCGATGAGAACGCGCATATCCGCAGGAGTCTGCGCGAGGACGCCGGATAGCCAGGCGAGGGTGTCATCCGTCAGATAGCCATCGTCGCGTCCGGGGATGCTGGTGTCGCACATTGCGATGACCAGCCCATCGAGCCACAGGGACTGGTTGATCGGAGCCTCAGACGCTTCCTGACCCAGGAGCGCGCTCCAGAACGCTGGCCGGCGGTCGTGGTTTCCCGGGCACATGAGGGTGTGGGGCAAGCCGCCAAACAGTTCTCGCGCCTCTTCGTACTCGGTTGCGAGCCCATGCTCGGCGATATCTCCAGTGATCACGACCGCATCGAGGCGCCTTTCCAAACCATTAAGGTAACAGGCCACCTTTCTCGCGCGGGAAGTGGCATGTTCACTGCCGTCGAGGTGCAGGTCACTTACATGGGCGAGCAAGGTCACAACATCCGCTCCTTCCGCTTTCAATACTGCGCCTGCGCTGCCGCGCTGAGCCCGGTGAGCAATCGCACGACATCGCGTGGTTGGTGGGCAGTCGCGTGGCTACCTGAGGCCAGGGTTGCGGATGCGCTCCAGACGGCGTGAATGGCGCGTGAGCCCGCGGCCTGAGCGCACTCGAGGTCAACTACCGCGTCACCTATATAGACCGATTCCTCTGTCCGAACACCAAGACGCTGGCAAGCGATCAGCAGTCCATCGGCCGCAGGTTTGGGCCTGCGTACCTCATCGCCAGCGACCACAGTGGTGAAGCGCCTTTCAAGGCCTGTGGCTGAGAGCGCGCACGTGACCGCTCGCCTCGTGGAAGCGGTGAACACCCCCAGCGCGTACCCCTGGCGAGCGAGCGCATCGAGCATGGCGCGGACGCCGCGGAAAGGCCGGACTGTCGCGATGGTCGCTTCGAAGCGCTCATAGAAGCAGTCCAGGTCCTCGGATGTGACTGGCCTACGAAGAAAGCGCTCAAGCACAATGGGCGTGGGGCCGACATGCCATGCGGAGACAACCTCCCTGATGGAGAGATCCGGCCCACCTAGGAGGCGAATCGTATCGGCGTATACCTGCGGAGCGGCTGTCATGGTGTCGAGCAGGGTTCCATCGAGATCGAATACCACGGCTCTCGTGTGGGCATCCGTAGAACGCCTCATTGTCTGTCACCCTCCTGCGCTTCCGTCTCGTCGCGGCGCTGTGCAAACGTCCTGATCGAATCAGTCTGAGCGGCTGGGCGGTATTGGACCTGATCAACCAGTCTATTCGATCTTCGGACGGCCAAGTGGGCTGGCGCCGAGAATCTGGGCCAGGATCGCGGTGTAGTCTTTCTCGGCCCAGCCGCTCTGCTCAGCGTCCACTAGCCAAGACCTCGTCGCGCGCGCCAACCGGACGTCGCTTCCGGCGGACTCCGCCGCGGCGAGCAGCAGGTCGGCGTCCTTGCGCGCGTGAGAGAGACGGAAGCGGGTCGCGAACTCACCCGCGTCGAGCGCCGGGCGTCGGCGCTTCGCCTGCTCGGCGAGTGGGGTCGCTGCCAGGACCTCGAACGCTGTCTCGCGTGACAGACCGAGAGCCTGCGCGAGCGCGAGCGACTCGCCCAGGAGGCTCAATACGCCGAAGAGCGCGCCATTCGCCATGAGCTTCGCCGCGCTTCCAGCGCCCAGTCCTCCCACGCGCGTCACGGCGCCCAGGACCGCGAGCAGCGGCATGGCCCGCTGGACAGAACGGAGGGAGCCGCCAGCGAATATGCGCAGGCTGCCCTGAGCGGCCTCGGCGACGCTCCCCAGGACGGGGGCGTCCACGAGATCCACGTTCGCAGGCGCTACGGACACGAGCCGCTCGATGGCGGCAAGCCCGACTGTCGCCATGACGATCAATTGCGCGCTGGGCCGGATGCCGGATAGGATGCCGTCAGGCGCTTCCGTGACCGCGACCAGGGCGGCGGGATCCGAAACCGTCACGATGAGGGTTTCCACCTGAGCGGCCGCCTCAGCGGGTGTCGCCGCCAGGCGCCCTCCCGACTCGGCAAACGCTGTGGCCGTGGCTGGGGAGCGGTTCCAGCCGACGACGGTATAGCCCGCGTCGAGCAGCCGCTTCGCCATTCTCGATCCCATGGCGCCCAGACCGATGACCGCGACCTTTCCGGTTACCGATGCGCCAGCCGCCGATGCGGGTGGAAGTCCTGCCATACTGCCATCTCCTCGGTGTATCCTTCTGGCTGGAGCGCCGGACAATCCCGCGCTCGACTATCCCCTTGCATTATCGTGAGGCGGCGCAGCCGAACGCGGCGCCTACATTAGGAGGCTTGCATCAGGAGACGGCATCGCCGCGAGGTCCACCAGCGCGACCTTTGTGTCAGAGCGCGCCGAAGGACAGGCGCTCAGCGGCTCTGCGCCCGTTGACGGGCGCGGCATGTTGACGAGTCCGAGCCTTCTACTGTCTAGAAGTAGAGCATCCATTCGGACGATACACCAGCCGCTAGAGTCGAATCCACTCGCGATCAGCGCTTGTCGCCGCTGTCCGGGCGGAGCAGGATCCATAGGCTTCCCCATTTGCCGCTCGCCTTCCGATTCCGATCGTATGTCGCTGATGCGGAACTGAGTCTCATCATCTTCCATTTGAAAGCGGCGTCGTGTGGCTCTCATGATCCTTGAAGGGCTGCGTCGCATGTCAGATGAGGAAGGAGGAGCTGAGATGAGAAGACTGGTGGTGTCGGAGTTCGTCACACTGGATGGTGTCATGCAGGACCCCGGTGGGGTGGGAGAGATCGAGCGCGGCGGGTGGAGCATGCCCTACTGGCATGAAGAGATCGGCAAAGTTAAGTTCGATGAGCTGTTCGCCAGCGACGCGCTGCTGCTGGGGCGGGTGACCTACGAGGGATTCGCGGCGGCGTGGCCTGGCCAGTCCGATGAGGCGGGGTTCGCGGACCGCATGAACGGCATCGCCAAGTATGTCGTCTCGACCACCCTCAAGGACCCGCAGTGGAACAATTCGCGGGTGATCCAGGGGAATGTCGTGGAGGAGATCGCCGAGCTGAAGCGCCAGCCCGGGCATGACATCCTGGTCGGAGGCAGCGGCCAGCTCGTTCAGACGCTCATGCGGAACAACCTGGTTGACGAGTACCGACTATTGGTCTATCCCATCGTGCTAGGGACTGGCAAGCGGCTGTTCAAGGATGGGAGCTACGTGAAGCTGAAGCTGGTGGAAGCGCGGTCTGTGCCGTCCGGAGTCGCGCTGCTGCGCTACGAGCCGGCGGAGTAGAGGCGAATACAACCAAGTCCGAAACAGGACTGGGTGGAGGAAAAGGCGATGAGCGTGGGTGGACTATCGCAGGCTCGGCTGGGCCGCATGCGTGACGTCATGGCGGGCTATGCCGAGCGCGGCGACCAGCCCGGCGTGGTGGCGCTGGTGAGCCGGCGCGGCGAGGTCCATGTGGACGCGGTGGGCGTGACGGCGGTGGGCGGCTCCGACCCGATCCGGCGCGACACGATCTTCCGTATCTCCTCGATGACCAAGCCAATCACAGCCGTGGCGACGATGATCCTGGTGGAGGAGTGCAAGCTGCGGCTGGACGAGCCGGTGGACCTGCTGCTGCCCGAGCTGGCCAACCGCCAGGTGTTGAAGCGGCTCGATGGGCCGCTGGATGAGACCGTGCCCGCGAACCGGCCCATCACCGTCCGTGACCTGCTGACCTTCACGATGGGCTTTGGCCTGGTCTTCGCGCCGCCGGACGCATATCCGATCCTGCGGGCTAGCGCCGAGTTGGGACTTGGCCAGGGGGCGCCCAGGCCCGAGACGCCTCCCGGGCCGGACGAGTGGGTGCGCCGCCTCGGGACGCTGCCGCTGATGGCCCAGCCGGGCGAGCTGTGGATGTACAACACCGGGGCCGACGTATTGGGCGTGCTGATCGCGCGGGCGTCGGGCCAGCCATTCGAAACGTTCCTGCGCGAGCGCATCCTCGAGCCGTTGGGTATGAAGGACACCAGCTTCAGCGTCCCAGCCGGCAAGCTCGACCGATTCACGCCCAGCTATTGGACCAACTACATGACCGGCCAAAGGGAGGTCTATGACGAGGCCGAGGGCGGTCAGTGGAGCCGCCCGCCCGCGTTGCCGTCCGGCGCGGGCGGCCTCGTCTCGACGATTGACGACTATCTGGCCTTCGGGCAGATGATGCTCGATCAAGGCAGATACAGCGGCGGGCGCATCCTCTCTCGGCTCTCGGTCGAGGCGATGACCACCGACCAACTGACGCCGGGGCAGAAAGCGGGCGGGCTGGTCCCGGGCTTTTGGGACAATCACGGCTGGGGGTTCGGCCTCTCCGTCGTCACGCGACGCGATGGCATAGCGGATGTGCCCGGGCGCTACGGCTGGGATGGCGGCATGGGCACGTCCTGGTATTCCGACCCGCACGAGCGGATGGTGACCATCCTGATGACCCAGCGCATGTGGGACTCGGCCGATCCGCCCAACATCGTCCGCGACTTCTGGACGCTGGCCTACCAAGCGATAGACGACTGAGCGCGCGGTTGCGACGGTGATCGCCCTCTATGGAGGTACTATAGAGGGCGACTGCCGCATGGGAGCGCGAGGAGGAGCGAACGGTGAAGGACGAGGCGCGCTTCCAGGCGCTCTGCGAGCGCCTGCGTGCCTGCTGGACCGGTCAGGGCGGAACATTCGCTTATCCGCCCGCGACCGAGTGGCAGGTGCGCGCCTCGGAGGCCCAACTCGGTTTCTCGCTCCCACCGCTGCTGCGCTTGCTCTATCGTGAAGTCGCTAACGGCGGCAATGGCTTGGTCTGGTATGACGAGGAGTTCCCGCTCGTCGGCGCGCACGGCGGGTACCCATTTCCGCAAATTAATTGGCCCGACACTGGCCTGTGGCGGCCGGGAGTGACGATTGGGGGGCTTGTCAGCCGCAGCGGCTGGCGGCTGCATCCCTGCGTCGAGGACGCCATGTGGCGTCATCCCAACTGTTATGTGTTCTGCGACCAACCACCCGACCGGTTCATTGCGGTTTCCCTTGAGAGCTTTGGCGTGTTGGCGCTTGATCCTGTGTCAGGAACCATCTATCAGATAGCATTTGAGGGTGCCTTGCCGCTCGATGACCATCAGACACGGCCCATGTTCTCGTTGCAGATCTACAAACTTTCGCTGGAAGACTGGCTGGAGGAGTGGCTTGGCCATTTGGGATGCGGCGCCAAACCGGCCGCGCGCGCCGGGCCTCCTAACCACATCAGGCTCCCACCCCGCGAGTTGACGCCTGATCTGTTGGATCCAGCGTGCGACGCTGATCCATCGCTTGCCTGGCATGGTCTCTATCGCGGCGTCGCTGATGCACTGAACCCTGAGGAGCCGGCGGGCGCTGATGACCTGCTCACTGATTGACGCCAGGACGCAAAATCGACCCGGCAAGCCGCCATCCACCGTAGGCCATTCCAGGAGCCTACAGCGGCACGCGCGTGAAGAGGTCTTGCCATTCATCATGCGAACTGAGTTGCCAGAGTTCCTGGATTGCAGTGATGGCGAGGCCAATGGCGAGATCTTGCGAGACCAGCATGACACCTGGACTATGCTCGCCCATGTGAAGCTCGGCGAGAAGGTGATAGAAGTGATCAGGCATAGTGCGCTTGTCATGTGTGAGCAAGATGCGATCATGCGCCCTGGCCCACTTGGGTACATCGGGGTCAGACAGACCTAGCGTCTCCGCTTCAGATGCGGTGAGGATGTCAATCGAAGGCTGGGCGCGCCGGAGCCCAGCTACGATGTCATAGTTGAAATCTTCATCAGCGAGAAAACGCGGGGACCACTCTTAGCGCTCACAAGCGATTCCCGCCCTTTCACCGCGTGTCGCGCTCACCGCTCACTGGATTCAGGCTGTTCCGCATCCTCATCATGTGCGGCGCGATGAGCCGCGAGCCGCGCACGCATCTCATTGAAGAACTCGGGGCGCTGCGCCTCTACATCCGCTTGGCGCGCGGCAAGGATCGCGTCAGTTTCCTGGAAGTTCGCATCTAGCTCAGATTGGTGCTCCAGGTAGTAGGTGATAGCGCCATAGATAGCGACTAGAGGCAGGCTTGGGAAAGACTCCTGGATGCGTTCAGGCCCCGCGCCGCGCTTCCAGCTCGCGATCACGCTGCGCAGCGTGACTTGGCTGCCTGCGACAAAATATTCTCCATCACGAAGCTGGACATATGATGCGACCGCGCTCATGAACGAGCCTCCCTAGGCCCATTGCGTCGGGGCCAGCGCGGATGAAGCGTTGAGCGAGTTCCGCGTCTTATCGCAGTGTAGCACACGCCACACGCTCAGCCTGCCGCGCCGGTCTCTCGCACATAGAGTTCTTCGAGCAGGGCGATGGCGCGCGCGAGGTCATGCCTGACGCGGTCGGGAGCGACCCGGCGGAGCGCCTCGTCGGGAGCCAGCCACTCGTAGCGGTCGTGCTCGGTGTCAGGCAGGGTGATTATAGCGTCGTGTGGGGCTTCCGCGTAGTAGATGAACCAGTCGGGGCCACCGCAATCGGTGGGGTGGAGGGGTAGGGTGAGGCCTGCCTCCTCAGCAAGCTCGCGCTGCGCGCAGGCGGTGACCGGCTCGCCTGGCAGGCGCGCGCCGGAGGGCGTCGTCCATGCCCAGTCGCCTTCGTACGCGCTTCCGTTGTGACTTCGGTGCAACAGCAGCAGACGCAGGCCGGAGCCTGCCCGCTGGAAGACCACGATGGCGCAGCCGTGCGGCTGCTCCGCACTGATCGGCAGGCCATCCCACGTCATGCCCATTCGCCACCTCCTGTGAACGGCCGCGCCTGTCCGCTGGCCGCCTGAACACGATCCTGAATGGACTATAGCGAAACGGCCTAAGAACGAGCAATCTCCAGGTGATGTGGTGCGAGCTCTACGCCTCCGTCGCGACCTCGGCGTCGGTGAGGGGCGTGGGCTTGCCGAGGCGCTGCATGGCGAGATCGAAGAACTTGCGCGCGCCGGTGCGCAGCAGGCGGGGATTGCGGCGCAACACGCCGAGGAAGAGGCCGACACT
>DASTKI010000037.1:0-38021 GCA_035716045.1 Ktedonobacterales bacterium | reverse complement strand
CCTAACTCATACCTGCTCTGAATTAGGCAGCAGCTGTTGTGGCAGCGCGCCTTGCTCGTAGACTTGCGCCCTGTCGCGCTTGGTGCGCGGCGCATCGCCGAACTTCGCCTTCGAGCGGGTGGACTCGGAGACCGAACGGTGATGGTAGCGCTCTAAGAAAGCTCACCATGCTCTCCCCACACCATGTGGACATCCGTGTGGATACCCTGGGGAAATGCTGGGATGAGCTGTGGATAGTGGATGGCCCCGTCCACATCGCTCGTGGACATCCCTGTGGACAGTCATGTGGACGCTGTGGACGCAGCCATAGCGCTCAAATCTCCATCCACAGACCATGCCCGTTTGTCCACATCACGGGCCACTCTTTCCCGTCCTTCTCAAGACCTTTCCCACAATCCACATCCCTGTGGACGCCGCGGTGATAACTCCGCCAGCCCTGACACCAACGGGGTTCACGGCCTGCGCGCGGGCGGCCGGCGCGGCCTTATCCCCACCATCCACATCCCCTACTACTAGCTACTACTATCTCTACCTTTATTCATTTGTATTCAATTAAGAGAAAGAGAAACGTATACTGGCGACAGGTTGTCCACACGAATGCCTAACGCTCCGGCGTGGATATCCACAATTCGCGCATAACTGGCGTAAGCGTCCGGCTCTGGCGGCGCATGGGAGCGCGGGCCTGGCGTCGTACGTCACTGTAGGGACGTAGGGAGATCGAGACCAACACCATTCCCATTGCCCGCTTCTGAACGATCAGTACGCGCAGCCATCCCGCCCTGGAACATCTGGAGCGACGCAGCGCGACCACAGGGAGGATACCATGAGCGAGCAGGGTGAGCAGCGAACAGATACGTCGCCCGCCGTCATCGAAGCCCTCGGCGAAGAACAGGCCCGGCGCTACCTGCCCGATCTCGCCGCCCTGCTGCGCGACGCGGTTCTTGGCGGGGATTCCGTCGGCTTCCTCCCACCCTTCCCCGTCGAGGAGTCCCGCGCCTACTGGCAATCCATTCTCCCCGACATCACCCAGCGCAGGCGCGTCCTCCTCGCCGCCCTGCGCGATGGCCGCCTCCTCGGCTCCGTCCAGCTCGAGCTTGGCGCCAAGCCCAACGCCATCCACCGCGCCGAGATCCAGAAGCTGCTCGTCCTCACTACGGCGCGCAGCCAGGGCCTGGGTCGCCTCCTGATGCGGGCCGCCGAGCGCCACGCCCAGTCACTCGCCCGCTCGCTGCTCGTCCTCGACACCCAGACCGGCAGCGTCGCCCACGGCCTCTACCTCCGCCTGGGCTACACCGAGGCTGGCTCCATCCCCGACTATGCCCTCTCACCCGATGGTCCGCAGCCCACCACCATCCTCTACAGGCGCCTTACCGCCCTCGCCTGAGGAGGAGTTGAGCGTAGTTCTCGCTTCCTCAAGGACCGGTTGTTCCTAGTCTCCTCCGTCTTCCTCAAGCAGCCCGAGCGCATCATGGCGCTCAGTTTGATTATGGTGATGTGCTTGCTGATCTATCGCCTGGCGGAGCATCGGCTTCGCCAGTGCCTCGTCAAGACCAGCCAGACGATTCCTGATCAACTGGGGCAACCGAACAACCACCCTACGCTGCGCTGGGTGTTCCAATGCTTTGAGGGGGTTGAGCCGCTGCAGATCGATGCCTCGCCTGCTGCCAGATAGACCTTGGTCCTCCGTCGCCAGCCTCTGCACGAGCAGATTGTGGTCTTACTTGGCCCGCCCACCACGTCTACCACCCGACCACCTGACCGACCACCTGAGCAGATTCAGGCTGAGCGGACCGCGCTCCCTCACGGGAGAGGGATCACCTCTTGAGACTATCCTATCGGAATCCCCCGACTCGCTCTTCCAGTCAATACGAGCGGTTGCGTCGTACCTCGCGTCAATGAGGGCTGATTTTGGCTGCATTTGCCTGATTGGCCTGTATCCTGGAGAAGGACCTGGTAGCATATGGCCGGCGGTGGCAAGCTCGTCACTGCGACCAATGCCGCATCTTCGCGAGGAGGAACGATTGTGCGCGAGTCAACCGTCGAGCAGCAGGAACAGGATGGCCGGGCGGATTTTGATTTCTTCATTGGCTCCTGGAAGGTCCAGCATCGGTGTCTGCGGGAGTGGCTGAAGGGGTCAACGTCCTGGGAAGAATTTGGCGGCGCGTCGGTGGCTCGCAAGATCCTGGGAGGACTGGGCCATATCGAGGAGGTTACCCTGGAACGCGCGTCTGGGGCCACAGAAGAGCTGGTGGTGCGTCTCTTCGATCCCCAAACGCAGCAGTGGAGCGTCTATGAGGCAGACAACAGGAACGGCTTCGCCCCACGGCCAGTGATTGCCACATTCAAGGATGGGAGCATCGAGGGGTATTCGCACGAACCCTGGGAGGGCAAGTACGTTTTTCGTCGCGTGATCTGGTCAGACATCACCGCCACCTCGTTCCACTGGGAGCAAGCGTTTTCCGCCGATGGCGGACAAACCTGGGAAACCAACTGGATTGCGGACTTTGCGCGCAGCGAGTAGTCGGTGAAGCGTGGCGCCTGTCCTGCCACCCCTGGGCAGGACAGGCAGCCCTCTTCGGCAGAGCGGTTCATCCTCTGCCCTGCCACTGGTCGCGCCGTTGACCTTGCACACCCATTCGGTCAGCGTCCGCAGGGGAGAGCAGCGAGCCATCTCGAAGGCGCCACTGCCTCAGCGCCACGGATCGCACAGGGAGCGGAGTGGTATCGGCGCATGCTATCATGCGGTGTATGTTGCTGTTTCATGGAACGATGGCGCCCGCCCTCGACGGGATCCTGGCGCAAGGGCTAAGACCTTCCCAGCCGTCCGCGGTCGCGCATGACTGGGTGTGGGATCTGAGCGGCCGCTCACAGCGAAGCGCTGTGTTTCTGAGCACCGCGCCGGTGGCAGGGAAGGGCGGCGATCCCGTCTCCTTCGCCATGGGCTGGCCGTCGCGCCGTCGTCGCGGCCACTATCCCGGCTACATCGTTGTCGTTGATCTGCCGCTAGAAGCCCTCGATCTGGTACGCGCGGTCGTGCCGAATGTCGAGCTCGATACCTTCATCAGCGTCTACCGTACCCGCGCGTTCCTTCATGACACGTTTCGCCTCGAGGCCAGCCAGGCGTCAGGTGAAAGTCAGCGAGCTGCCACGCGATGGACCCTCTCTCACTGGTGTCTGCATTACTGGCTGGCGCGCTATTGCGCCGACCATGGTGTCCCCCTGACCCCATCGGCGCTGGACGCGCGGCTGACGCTTCAACTGGAGAGCGCCGACCCTGCTCTGCCCGCTGACCTGACGCCAACGCGCTGGCAGGCGTTCCTGGACGACTATTTCAAGGTGGTAGCGCTCGCTGATCAGGATATCCACACTGAGGCGGAGCGGGAGCGCCGCCGCCTGTCCATCCTGCGTCGCCATGGCGTTTCCTTGCCCGACTATATCGGCGAGGATGAGCACAGCAAACGCTGTTATCTGTGCATCAGAGGTCTTGCGCGCTTCGTTCACCGCTTCGAGGGATTTGAGGACTATCAGCCGCTGCGCGCGTTCCTGCAAGCGCAGCCGGTAAAGAGCAGCTACCACCGCTTGCCAGCGGGGGCGCGCGTGGGGCCGTACATCATAGACGCGCCGTTGAGGGATGGTGGGCTGGGGTCCGTGCAATCACTTGCCATGCGGCTGCGCGCTGTAATCGCTCACACGGCCCCCTTTGCGGAAAGGGAGGTAGAGACCTTCTTCCGCGCGCATGAATCGTCACACGGCTCCCCACGAGAGGCGTCATGGACGTGGGAGCAGTGGTACGCGCGCTTCCCGGCGGAGCGGTGCGCGCTGACCGACGCCTGGCGTCCGGGATACTGCCAGCGCTTCAGCGCGGCCGATCTCAAGCGTCCTGACTGTCAGGTAATAAGTGACGAAATCCCGCTTCCATATATTCTAGGAGCCATCAAGATCAGCGATGGCGCCCGCCTCCTCTCCTACCTGCGTCCGAATCGCCGCAAAGGCGAGACGCTGGCCGCGAAGCTTTGGGCGCTTGCGCACGCGCTGCGCGCCCAATACGCGGGTACGCCAGTCCTCATCGAGTGATCCCGCGATAAGGCGCGGCAGGCGCGCGATCAGGCTTCCAGCGCGATGATGAGCTCAATGAGACGGCGCCGCAGCGCCATATGCTCCGCCTCCCCCATTCGTTGGGCCCAGGTCGTTTCGATGCTCCCGATGATACCCTCGGCTGCCCGCGTGATCTCCCGTCCGCGCGGTGACAGGCGGACCAGCTTGGCGCGCCCATCCGTTGGGTCCGACGCCCGTTCGAGATATCCCAGCTCCTCCAGCTCCGCGACCAGCCGCCCCAGGTACTGCTTCGTCAGTTGCGCGCGCTCGGCTAGCTCGGTGACGCGCGCTCCCTCAGCGGGCAGATGCTGGAAGACGATAGTGTGAGCGGGGTGAACATCCGTATAGCCCGCCACTGCCAGCCGCTCAAACAATTGCCCGATGTAGGCGTCATAGGGCATCCGTAGGAGCTGGGACGTATTTTGCCGCTCCAGCTCCTCTCGCCGCCTTTCCGATCTCCACGCCACGGTCCCCTCCGCATTGATTGACAATGTGGGAATCAATGGTTACTATATAGGAAACTCTAGTTACCAGTTTATCAGCCGGCGCGCAGGCGTGCAACCGTGCGCCAGACGGCAGTGGGAGGTGACAATGACCGATGTGCAGACTGGTTCAGGCTATGCGCTCGCTCCTGGCGATGGGCAGACCATCCGATTTCTCGACACGCTGATGACGGTGAAGGCTGGGACTCAGGAGACGGGCGATGCCTTCACCCTGATCGAGTGGACGGCTCCGGTGGGGTTCGCGCCCCCGCCGCATACGCATCATGCGGAGGACGAGGCGTTCTTCATTCTCGAAGGCTCGATGACGGTCACCTGTGGCGAGGAGACCTGGGAAGCGACAGCAGGGTCGTTTGTCTTTCTCCCGCGTGATCTCATCCATGGCTTCACCGTGACGGGCGACACACCGCTGCGCGGCCTTCAACTGACAGTCCCGGCAGGGTTCGAGCGCTTCATCGCCGAAGCGGGCGCCCCGGCGGAGGCGCCCGCGCCAGTGACGCCCGACATCCCGCGGCTGCTCGCCGCCGCCGCGAGGCGCCAGATCACCATTCACCTACCGCCTGAGGGCCAGTAAGCGCTCATATCAGGGCAGCGGCCCTATCCGGCGCGGATATGCCGGATGGGGCCGCGCTCATCGTGGGGCGCGCTACTCCAGATCGCGACCCGCCAGCGGCTCGACCATCGGCCGCATCCGGATCTCCATGATGCGCGAGCCTGCCCGCTGTGTCGCCATCAGCAGCGCCGCCGCCGCGACATCATCCGGCTCCAGCATGTCTGACGCCACCACGCCCTCCTCTGTTCGCCCCGACCCAATCGCGAACTCCGTCTTCACGCCGCCGGGACAGAGCACGCCGACTTTGATCCCCTTGGGCCGGAGCTCCCGATCCAGCGCCTGCGTGAACCCCACCTGGGCGAACTTCGTCGCGCAGTACACCGCCTCACCGGGGAACCCCATCACCCCGGCCATCGAAGAGACGTTGATGATCATCCCCGCGCCCCGCCGCAGCATCGCCGGGACCACCTGCCGGGTGAACACGAAGGTGCTGCGCATATTCGTGTCCATCATCTGGTCGTACTCGTCCAGGCTCGTCTCTTCCAGCCGCTTGTATATCCCCATCCCCGCGTTGTTCACCAGAATGTCCAGTCGCCCCAGCCGCTCTAGCGCCGCCTGGACCGCGCGCGTCGCCGTTTCCTCCTCGCGCGCATCGCCCGCTACGACCACGCACGCCCGTCCCAGCGCCTCCGCCTCCGCCGCCAGCTCCGCTAGCCGCTCTTCGCGCCGCGCCACCACCGCCAGATCCGCCCCGGCCTCCAGGAACGTCCGCGCGATTGCGCGCCCGATTCCCGAGCTGGCGCCCGTGATCAGCGCCACCTGTCCGCTCAGCTTGCCCGTCTGCTCCATCCGCTGCGCCATCTGAGGCTCTCTCCTCTCATCCTCTGGTTTCCGAATCAACGTCTCGCGCCCCCAGGCTGTGTCTCCACACCCACCGCTCCCTCAACCCCATGTGACAGACGCCTGGCGCCAACGCGGCGCATATCCATATCCAGTATAGGCCGCCCACTCCAAGGACGTGTACGAGCCGCCACGCCTTTCCTCATCAGCGAAAGCGGCGCCGGAGGTCAGATGGGGTCCACCATCCCGCGCGAAAGGCAAAAAAGACAAAGCGAAGGCCGGACCATACGGACCCGGCCTTCACAAGGAGGGGAGGAGGAGATTTGGTGGAATTCTCTCTCTGGCTATACGCTACATCGCGATACGACACATCACATCAGGTGAATACCTTATATAATTCTAAGGTATTCACCTGATTTCTAAGCCATTATGCGTAATCACTCCGCGTGCTCGCTGGGCCGCTGGCCCTATTCCACACAGCCGCGCTCGGAAGAATTGACAGCGCGTCCCGGCCCTTGTATCATACCGAATACCCAGCGCAGCCAGCGCCCAGCCCCGGGGCTGGATGGTTCTAGCCGCATCTCCCCTCGCCTGGCCAGGAGGAGCCGTCCCATGGTCACCTACGAAGACGTGACAGAGCTGTTCCTCAACGCCGCCGAGGCCACCAGCCTCTCCGTCCACCCCGAATACTGGCTCAACACCCAGACACTCGAGCGCGAGTTCACCTGCGCCCTCCATCCCGGACGCTGCGAAGAGGCCGAGGGCCGCGCCTCCTGTGCCGTCTCCTTCGCCTGGGGACCCCTGGATACGGCTCTCTCCATCGAAGGCGCCGAGGGTGTCTGCGACTTCTTCCATGAGCCCGACGAAGACTGCCCCCACCTCCACACCGAGAACGTGCCTCCGCTGGTCCTCGATCTCGTCTACACCCTTCCGCTCGACCACGTCTCCCCTGCCAGCCTCGACCTCCGCCAGCTCGCCCGCTCGCTCAAGCTCAACGCCTCCGAGCGCAGCAGCCGTGCCGTTGAGACCCAGCCCAATATCGCCCTCTCCCTTGGCGATACCGGCCTCGAAGCCGACGCCCTCACCGTCCAGCAGCGCGTCGAGCTTCCCCTCTGGGACCCCGAAGGCCCAGGCGACGCGGGCTTCCACGCGCCCACCGAGCGCCAGACGGGCCATCCCTCTATCATCCGCTTCCGCTCGCGCCGCACCCATACCGGCGACCGGCCGCGTCCTGAGGACTGGCTTCCCCATCTGCTCGCCGACGTCGTGGACGACATCGCCCATGTCGTCGCCGCCCTCGAAGAGACCCGCTCCGCCGGCCGCTAGCTCCCGCTGAATCCCCTGAACCCATTGGCCCGCCTCAGCGCCGCTGGCAGCTCCATCAGCGACTCCAGGCGGATATCCGCCATGTCGTCCTGCCTGTGGAGCGCATGCGTGTAGCCCCACGGCCCGCGCCGCAGGAAGATCGCCAGCATTCCCGCTGCCTTAGCCGGGATGATGTCGTTGTCTACCCGGTCGCCCACATACGCGATCTCAGCCGCCGGGACGCCCGCCTCTTCGATCACCCGCGCGAAGAACGCTGGCGACGGCTTCTCTACGCCCCAACCAGCGGACGTCGCGATATAGTCCACGGGCAGCCCCATCTCACGCAGCAACTGCTCCGCGTCGGCAGGCTGGTTGCCCGCGAGCCCCACGCGATAGCCCTCCACACGCAGCGCCTCCAGGCACGGCAGCGCGTCGGGATAGAGGTCCGCCGCTGCAATAGCCCACGGTATCCCGGCGGCGATCTGCGCCGCGCGCTCGCGCTTCCAATCGAACCCGGGACGAACTTGATGGTAGACCTGCTGGTGGTCCTCGCCGCGTTCGATCGCCGCCCCAAGAAGGCCCATGAAGGTGAACGCCGGAACGCCCAGCCAGTCCGCCCAGATCGTCTTCTGCCGCGTCTCATCCACCAGCGTCTCGCCGACATCGAAGAATACGACCTTGATCGGCATACCCGCCTGCTTTCTTATCTCCTGGCGCCATCGTGCTCGCTGTCTGACTCGCAAGGCAGGCATAGTGTATAACATAGGCACAACCTGCCAGTGAGGGAGATGTGGTGATGAGCGACCAGTGTGACGAGTATGACGAACATGACGAAAGCGCCGAAGAAGCCCTGCTGCCCTTCGAGGATGGCAGCCGCCTGATCCGCCGCCAGTGGCAGAATGGCCGCTGGTATTTCAGCGTCGTGGATGTGATCGCCGTATTGACCAACAGCGACGCGCCAGGGACGTACTGGCATGTGTTGAAGCACCGCCTTCAGCAAGAAGGCGCAAATGAAACCGTTACAATTTGTAACGCGTTGAAGATGCTGGCGCTTGATGGCAAGATGCGTCTCACCGACGCCGCCGATGCCAAGACTATGCTGCGCATCATCCAGAGCGTTCCCAGCCCCAAGGCCGAGCCGGTCAAGCAGTGGCTGGCGTGGGTCGGGGCGCAGCGGCTGGAGGAGGCGGCCGCCACGCTTGACGAGGCCCAGCGCCGCCAGTTGCTCCGGGGTGAGGTCGCGGACAGGAACATCAGCCTGGCGGAGACCGCCAGAAGCGCCCGCGTGGTCTCTGGGCGTGATTTCGCCGTCTTCCAGGACCATGGCTATATGGGTCTCTACAACGGCGAGAAGGCGCGCGATATCGCCGCGTGCAAGGGCTTGGCGAAGGGCAAGGCGATCCTGGACTGGATGGGCAGCGAGGAGCTGGGCGACAATTGGTTCCGCATCATCCAGGCAGAGGCGAAGATCAAGCGCGAAGGGATCGTGACACGCGAAGACGCGAACGCCGCTCACCTCACGATTGGTCGGGTGGTGCGTAAAGCCATCGCGGATATGGGCGGCACAATGCCTTAGGATCTTCCCACGCCAGCTCAGTCCATCAAGGCCCTTGAGCGCGCCGAGCGTGAGCGCCTGACACAAGAAGCGCGACAGCGCCGGCAGCCCTCGCTCTTCGCGCCTGAGGATGATCAATAACACCGGTCCGCGCTTGGCGGGCGCGGCGCTGAGGCGCCGCGCCCCATCTCCCCGCTCACCCTGCGCCGGCCATGTATGGCCGCGCCCCCGACCCCAACACACGCCGCTTCATCTCGATCACCAGCGTCCCCACCGCTTCAGCCGCTGCGTGTGAGACAAAACGGGATGTTTCACGTGAAACATCCCGTAAAGCTCCCTTGTTTCCCCTGCGCTCCAGCCCGCACGGGCGGGCTTCGTGGCCGCCAGGCGAGCGGAGCGAAGCGCTCAAGCGAGTTCAGGGTTCCCGCTGGGGTCTGTAGCCGCGAGTTCACCCGCCCGGTTTTCTTCGCCCGCTATGGTGTCCCCGCGAACACGCCCGACCAGTCCCGCAGGCTGTGCGCCGATGTCAGCGGCCAGTAGACAATCTCCGCCTTGCCCAGGATGTCGCTCACTGGCACCGGTCCCCAGTCCCGCGAATCGTAGCTGTCTCCCCGGTTATCCCCCATCACGAAATACTGCCCCGGCCCAAGGCGCCACGTCTTGCTCGTTAGATTGATGTGGTCGTTCACATACGGCTCGTTCAGCGTCACCCCATCCACCGCCACGGACCCATCGCTATTCGTCACCACCGTATCGCCTGGTATCCCGATCACTCGCTTCACGAAATCGCGGCTCGTATCCTTGGGAAACTTGAAGACGATCACATCTCCGCGCTGCGGCCCATGCGTAAAATAATCCGCTTTGTTCACCAGGATATACTGCCCATTCAGCAGGGTCGGCGTCATGCTCGGCCCATCCACCTGATAGTTCTGTATGAATAGCCGCGCCACCAGAAACACCAGCATGGTGATGACCGCCACCTCCAGCGTCTCCAGCAGCAGCCGTCCCGCCCATCCCTCGCCCTGCTCATCCTGATAGTTATACGAGCGCTCACGCGACGCCACATTACCACGCGCCATGCCGCGGTCCTCTCCGGTATCCAGTCCGTCCGCCTCTCGCCGCCTGGCCCCACTCCCGCACATGTCCACGGGATCCGAGTGAGGGCTCCATGCTTCATCCCCTACACTATACTGGCCCTACGCCCACTATCGCAATTTCTCCGCCTGTCGCGCTACGCCTGGGGCCACCAGCGACGCGCCAGTCTCTCGCTACTATGACGTGTGGCTCCCAGCCTGCGTTGCGCTTTTCGGACGCGCCGTGGACGGGCATTCCCCATATGTCTTAGCGCCCGCTCGCCTCCACCCTCCCACTCGTCGCGGAAATTGAGCGCCTCAGCCATGGATGGTAGAATGCCTTCGTTCAGCGCCCAGATAGCCCGCGCCTATAAAGGGCCAGTCGAGAGCCGGTCGAGAGCCGGTCGAGAGCCGATGGCGACGGAGGATGCAGAGCTTTGGATCAGATCAACCGATGGCGTAAGCCCCCCGCCGGTGGTCAGGGAAGCCAGGACGGCGTCGCACAGCCCGTCACACCCGCCTGGCCCACTCCGTCCCCACAGCATGGGCCGCCACCACCCGGGAGCGACAGCGACGACGCGTTCAACCCTCCCTGGGAGCGCGACAGCGGCCTCTGGCCCGCGCCCTCCGAAGACCGGCAGGGGCAGACCGACGAGAGCATGCTCAGCAATCCCTACATGGAACCGCTCGTCGAGCGTTCCCTCCCCGGCGTGAACTTGCAGGACGTCACCGGCACGGGCAAGATCGCCGCGCTCCCGCCTCTGCGCACCGGCGCCTCCTGGAGCCGCGGCCTGCGCGCTCCCCGGCCCACTGGCGCCCCGGCCCCAGCGGCCAGCGCGGGCGTCGAGGTGGACCAGCAGCCCTCCATGCACATCGCCGCGCTGCGCTCCAGCACGCTCATCCGCGCCACCACCATCGTCTCCGCCGCCCTGCTCATCAGCCGCATCTTCGGTATGCTGCGCACCACGCTCTTCGCCGCCGTCTTCCCCTATGGCAACATCACCGACGCCTACACCCTCGCCTTCACCCTGCCCGACGCCATCTTCAACATCGTCGCCGGTGGCGCCCTCGCCTCGGCCATCATCCCCGTCTTCAATGACTACATCATCAAGCGCAAAGATCGTGAGGGCGCCTGGCGCGTCGCTAGCATGGCGCTCAATACCGCTATGATCGCGCTCGTCATCTTCTGCATCATCGCCATCATCTTCGCCGAGCCGGTCATGCGCATCTTTTTCAGCCCTGCCTTCGTCAACTGTGGCTCCAATTGCTACGGCCCGCAGGCCATCCCGCTGACTCGCATCATGCTGCTCCAGCCGATCTTCCTCGGCGGCGCCACCGTCGCCATCGCCCTGCTTCAGGCGCGGCAGTCTTTCGTCGCCCCTGCCATCGGCCAGGTCATCTACACTGTCAGCATCGTCGGCGGCATCGGCGCCACCCTGCTCGACAATCGCACTGGCGTCTTCGGCGGCGACCTCGGCATCTATGGCCCCACCTGGGGCGTCGTCATTGGCGCCATTCTCCAGTTCCTCATCCAGATTCCGGGGCTGGTGCGCGCCAAGATGCAGTACACGCCCGCTGTCAGCGTCACTCATCCCGGCATCCTCGAGATCGCCCGGCTTATGGGCCCGCGCGTCCTCAACTCCGCCGTCCTCTATACCTCCGTCTTCATCAACCGCTTCCTGCTCACCGGGCTGGTCGCCGCTGGCGTGCTGACCGGCTACAATACCGCCTTCTCCCTCATCCAGCTCCCCAATGGCGTCATCGGCATGGCGCTCGCCCAGGCCGCCTTCCCCACGCTCTCGACGCTCGTCTCCGCTGGCGAGTGGGATCGCCTGCGCCAGAACGTCCTGCGCGCCATCCAGGCCATCCTGTTCCTCGCCATCCCCTCCTCACTAGGCCTGATCGTCTTCGCCCGCCCCATCTCCCGCGCCCTGCTCGACTATCACAACTTCGACCCCGCCAAGCTGCCCACCGTCTACGAGCCGCTGATCTTCTTCGCCATCGGTCTTACCGGCCTCTCCCTGGTCGAGATCCTCACCCGATCCTTCTACGCGCTCGAAAACACCCGCACTCCCACCCAGGTCAGCATCCTCCAGTTCATGTTCGTCATCGGCATGAGCATCCTGCTGGAGCCCTGGGGCGCCGCTGGCATCGCCCTCGCCTCCAGCATCGCCTGGCTCGGCGAGGCGTTGGTGATGCTCCTGCTTCTGCGTCAGGAGCTCGCTGGGCTCGACCTCAAAGAGATTGGCCTCTTCACCCTCAAAGTGTTCGCCGCCAGTGTCTTCGCCGTCCTCGGCGCCGCCGTGATCTATCAGGCCACCGGCCTCTTCATCTCCACCGCCGGACCGCACTCCATCTTCGAGATGCTCAAGCTCATCCTGCGGCTGGCGATCGCCGCCGTCGCGGGCGTCACGGCGTACTTCTACGCCGCCCGCTTCATGCGCATTGACAGCGTTCTCCCGCTGGAGCGCCTGCTCAATCGCATACGCCGCCGCGGCCGCTGAGCGTCCGAGCCGCTCCACGCTCGCTCGTGATAAGCTGGCGATGTTTCACGTGAAACATCGCCAGCTTATCTATCTTGCCCATATGCCCGGGCGGCGAAGGAGTGGCGCATGCGCATCCTCTGCTCAACCGGCGTCTTCACGCGCAGCTCTGATCCGCTCAGCCATGAGGCCATCCTGCGGTATGGTCCCCAGTTGGCCCCGTTCGCCGTAGACGGCTTCGAAGTGATCGTCTATCCGCGCTGGTATGCGGACCTGGAGCAAGTGGCCCGCGCGCTGCGCGCCTCTGGGCTAGCGTTTCCCGCCATCCACGTCGAGAAGAGCGTCAGCGGCGTCTTTGGGAGCGATCAACCGAACGAGCGGGAGCAAGGGATCGCCCGCTTCGAGCGCAACTGCCACTTCGCCCGCCAGATCGGCGCAAGCGTCGCAGTGTTCCACCTATGGGAGCTGCCCCTGTCCGATACCCGCCTGGACGCCAATCTTGGCCTGCTCGCGCGCTGCCTGGATATCGCAGAGCGCCATGGGCTGGAGCTGGCCATCGAGACCATTCCGTGCGCATCGGCCGATCCGCTGACGAATGTCCAACGCGCCATCGAGCGGGACGCACGCTCACGCATCGCGCTTGATACCGAGTTTCTGGCCATGAGCGACCAGCTTGATGTCCTCTTTGACGCCGCCTGGCTCTGGCGAGCGGGGCTGGTCAGCCACGCCCATCTCAAAGACTTCGACGGTGACTCCCCCGCGAGCGAGCGCCGCCGTTTCCTGCATCCAGGCGACGGCTCGATAGATTTCATACGCTTCGTGCGTCAGCTGCAAGCGGCGGGCTTCGATGGCGCGCTGAGCCTGGAAGCGCGCGGAATTGACGCTGAGGGGCGCGTCGAAGTTGCACGCATCGAAGCGAGCTTGCGGCTGATGGCGGGCCTTGCGCGTGAGAGCGAGCGCAAGCTGTAGCTATCCCCGCGCTGGAGAGCCACTGGTCGCATGGCGGGGCGGCGCCGATATCGCTGGATCGCGGGAAGCCGGCCCTTGGCGCCCACGGGCCGCACGGCTCGCAGGCTGGCGCTATGTGGTATGAAACTGGCTATACTGGCTTCCTGCCGGTATGGACACCATTCGTGTCCTTCGTTGGACGAAGCGCCAGTGGCCGCCTGACGCATTCATGGTAGGCTGAATCGCCGTCTACCCTACATCTCCTGATCGCCTGCTCGGCGTCTAAGTGGTACATGCTCGCCGGATGCGTCCATTGAGGAGCTTTTCATGTCGCGACGAGATCCACGCCAGCCATCCGCCGCGCGGGCCGCGCGCCGCTCCACCGGTGACGCCGCCAAGGCGGCGAAACCCGCCAACGCCTCCGACCTCACCGATTCGACGCCAGATGTCCCAAAGAGCGACCCACCCGAGTCCCCAGCGCGTCACTCCACTGGGCGCCGCGGCCACCCCCATTCCCTGCCGCGCGCCTCGCGCGCCCTGCGCATCATTGGCCCTGGCCTCATCACCGGCGCCGCCGATGACGACCCGTCCGGCATCGGCACATACTCCCAGTCGGGCGCCGCCTTCGGCTATGCGCTCCTCTGGACCGCCCTGTACCTGTTGCCGCTGATGATCGCCATTCAGGAGATGTGCGCCCGCATCGGCCTCGTCACCGGCCAAGGGCTGGCGGGCGTCGTGCGCCGCCACTACAACCGCTACATCCTCTTCGGCGCCGTCCTGCTGCTCTTCATCGCCAACACCATCAACGTCGGCGCCGACCTTGGCGCGATGGTGGCTTCCGTCGGTCTGCTCGTCCCAGCGGTCCCCGCCATCCCGCTGCTGATCGTCATCGCCTTGACCGTCCTTGGTCTTGAGATCTTCGTCCCCTACCACTACTACGCGAGAATCCTCAAGTATCTGGCGCTGTCCCTGCTCGCCTACGTCGTCACCGGCTTCATCGTCGGCGGCGATTGGCGCGCATTGCTCGCCGCCACCCTGGTCCCACACGTCGAATTCACGCCCGAATATCTCACGCTGCTCGTCGCCATCGTCGGCACCACCATCAGCCCCTACCTCTTCTTCTGGCAGGCCTCCGAGGAGGTCGAGGAGAACGTCGAGTTCCAGCGCGAGCTCGACGCCACCACCGCCAGCCGCCGCAAGACCGCGCTGACCAGCAAGCTCAAGCGCATCCAGGTGGACACCATCACCGGCATGCTGGCGGCGACGATCACCTTCTGGTTCATCATCCAGACCACCGCCGGCACGCTCCACACCCACGGCGTCACCAACATCCAGACCGCCGCCGAGGCCGCCAAGGCGCTGGAGCCCTTCGCGCGTGGCCTGCCCTTCGCCGGCCAGATCGCCAAGGCGGTCTTCGCGCTGGGCATCGTTGGGACCGGCCTGCTCGCCGTCCCCGTGCTCGCGGGCTCCGCCGCCTATGGGGTGGCCGAGGCCTTCGGCTGGCACGAGGGCCTCTCGCAGATCTTCAGCCACGCCCGTGGCTTCTATGGCGTCATCGCCGCCTCGACCGTGCTGGGCCTGCTCTTCAACTTGCTCGGCGTCAACCCCATTGCCGCGCTCGTCCTTGCCGCTGTCATTAACGCCATCGTTGCGGTCCCCCTGCTGGCGCTCCTACTCCTCATCGCCAACAACCGTGCGATCATGGGCGACTTCACCAACGGCCGTCTCTCCAATATCGTTGGCCTCATCACCTTCATCGGCATGGGCGTTGCCGCCATCTTCTCCCTGGTTTCCCTCGTCCTTGGCCGCTGACTGCCTCAGCCGCGATTGACGCCCTCACGCCATCGCCATATACTGCGGGGAATCGGAGACCGCTTGTCCATCATGGCGGCCCAACGGAATATTCGACGTGTGAAAGGCCCTTCGCATGGTCAAAGACAACTGGGGCATCGGTGCGAGCTACGAGCCGTACGTCGGTCGCTGGAGTCGTCTCGTCGCGCGCGAGTTCCTCGCCTGGCTGGGGGTCCCATTGGGACAACGCTGGCTGGATGTGGGCTGCGGGACCGGCGCACTCACGCAGACGATCCTGGCCTTCGCCGAACCGAGCGCCGTGACGGGCGTTGATCGCTCCGAGGGCTTCATCGCCTACGCACGCTCGTCCACTCCTGACGCCCGCGCGACCTTCATCATTGGCGACGCGCAGGCGCTGCCGGTCGAGTCAGAGGCCTACGACGCCGCCGTCAGTGGCCTCGCCCTCAACTTCGTACCCGATGCCGACCGCGCGGCCGTCGAGATGGCGCGCGCCACTCGTCCGGGTGGAACGGTCGCGGTGTACGTCTGGGACTACACCGGCCAAATGCAATTCATGCGCTACTTCTGGGATGCGGCCATCGCCGTTGATCCGAAAGCGAGCGATCTGGATGAAGGCCCGCGCTTCCCGCTCTGTCACCCGGAGGCGCTTGATCGCCTCCTCTCCGCGGCTGGCTTGCACGATGTAGCCACACGAGCGATAGACATCCCCACCGTCTTCCGCGATTTCGACGACTATTGGTCGCCCTTCCTCGGCGGCCAGGGCTCCGCGCCCACCTATCTGACGTCGCTCGACGAGGAGCCACGGGCGGCCATCCGCGAGCGCCTCCATGCGACGCTGCCGATCGCCGCCGACGGCTCGATCTCGCTCGTCGCGCGCGCCTGGGCTGTGCGCGGCAGCCGCTGAGCATATCCGCCACGACGGCCAGACACGGCCCGTAGTTTCACGTGAAACATCTCGTGGCGGACCTCACCCCCGGCCCCTCTCCTCACAGGAGAGGGGAGCTATCGCGTCACATGACATGCGCATGGCGAAGGACTTCGCCTTTCCCCTGCCCAGCCTGTCCCTGTCTCTTCCCCTCCGATGGGGAGGGACGCCGAAGGCCGGATGGGGTCGCGTCCCGCCGCTGGACAAGCGCCGCGCCGCCTGATACGATCACCATACAGCCTCACCCGTCCCAGCCCGTGAAGGTGGGCTGCCTCTCCCGCCGGCGCCTCCTCCAAACGCGCTGCCAGCGTTACCAGGCGCCGCCGCGAAGCGCCCTGAACGTATCAACGCCAACGCCCTCCAGTCGTGCGGACTCCGGTAGACCTGTAGTGCGGCATGCCAGGCGACAACACAAAGGAGCGGATCACCGATGCGCCATGACTCACACGCCAACGGTTCGACCTCACGCGCCGAGGCGGCGCTCGCCTATGTAGATAAGCATCAGCAGCGATTCCTGGAAGACCTCTTCGATCTGCTGCGTATCCCCAGCATCAGCACCCTGCCCAAGCATCGCAAAGACGTGCGCCGTGCGGCCAAATACGTCGCCAGCCAGATGGAGGCGGCGGGCCTGAAGAAGGTCAAAGTCATCAAGACCGACAATCATCCCCTCGTCTATGGCGAGTGGCTGGAGGCCGAAGGCAAGCCCACCGTCCTGCTCTATGGCCACTACGACGTCCAGCCGGTGGACCCCATCGAGCTGTGGGCCAGCGATCCCTTTGAGCCGGAGGTGCGTGAGAACAACATCTACGCCCGCGGCGCGGTGGACGACAAGGGCCAGATGTTCGGCCTCATCAAGGCGCTGGAGGCGCTCATGCGCTCCGGCGATGGCCTGCCCGTCAATGTGCGCCTGCTGATCGAGGGCGAGGAGGAGTCCGGCGGCGAGAGTATCGAGGCCTACGTCCAGGCGCATCCCAACAAGCTCGCCTGCGACGTCGCCTACATCGCCGACACGGGCATGCCCGCGCCCGGCGTGCCCGCCCTGATCTACGGCCTGCGCGGCATCCTCTACACCGAGATCGAGGCCAAAGGCGCGAAGAGCGACCTGCACTCCGGCTCGTTCGGCGGCGTCGCTCCCAACCCCATCCATGCCCTCGCCCTCGTCCTGTCTGGGCTCAAAGGCGTCGACGGGCGCATCACGATCCCTGAGCTGTACGAGCGCCTGATCCCCGTCACCGACGAGGAGCGCGCGCTCTGGCGCCGCTCTCCAATCGACATGCCCGCCCTCTACAAGCGCGAGATGGGCGTAGACGTATTGCCCGGCGAGCAGGACTTTGACCCGCAGGAGCGCACCGGCGCCCGGCCCACGCTGGAGGTCCACGGCATCGTCGGCGGCTTCGTCGGTGAGGGCGCCAAGACCGTCATCCCTGCCGAGGCGACCGCCAAAGTCAGTTTGCGCCTGCCGCCAGAGCTCTTACCCGCCGAAGTCCTCCCGCTGCTGCGCCAGCGCGTCGCCGAGCTCTGCCCTCCCGGCGTGACGATGACTGTGCATGAGGTCCACGGCGGCGAGGGCGTCAATGTCCCCTTGGACAGCGTCTACATGCGCGCGGCGGAGCACGCCCTGGAGCAAGAGTGGGGCCGGGCGCCGGTCTTTGAGCGTGAGGGCGGCTCGATACCCGTCGCCGCGCTCTTCAGCAAGATCCTGCATGCCCCCGTCATCATGATGGGCACAGGCCTGCCAGATGACAATGTGCACGCCCCTAACGAGAAATATCACCTGCCGAACTACTACCACGGTATCCGCCAGGCGGTCCGCTACCTCGACATCATCGGCGAAGACCCCGCCGTTCTCGCCCGCCCCAGCCGCATGCGCCCAGTGACCGCCAGCTCCGCCAGCTCCGCCAACGGCGCCCCCAAGCCCGCGCCCGCGAAATCCAGCGCCAAGGCCCCAGCCAAAGCGCCAGCCAAGGCCACTCCAGCTCCCACAAGGTCGCGAGGAGGCAAGGCATGACCGACCAGAAAGATCCGCCACGCATCGGCGGCGTTTACCCGCCCGTCCCGACCTTCTTCCACGAGGATGAGTCGCTGGACCTGGAGACGCTGCGAACGCACATCGCCCGGCTGCGTGAGAAGGGCGTCACCAACATCGTCGCCCTCGGCTCCAATGGCGAGGCCGTCCATCTCGACCACGACGAGCGCCGCACGGTGATCGCCGCTATCCGCGAGGCGGCGGGCGTGCAGGCGCAGATTCTGGCGGGCGCGGGCGGCCAGTCTACCCGCGAGACGGTGACCCTCTGCCAACTGGCGGCCGAGGCGGGCGCCGACGTAGCGCTCATCCTGCCGCCCAGCCACTACGGCGGCAAGATGGGCATGGCCGTCCAGCGGGCGCACTTCCTGGCTGTCGCCGAAGAGAGCCCGCTGCCGGTGATGGTCTACAACATGCCGGCCAACGCGGCTGGCGTGGACCTCGACGCCGAGACGCTGATCGCCCTCTCGGTCCATCCCAACATCATCGGCGTGAAGGACAGCTCCGGCAATGTGGCGAAGATGGCCCAGGTCGTCGCCGAAGCGCGCCAGGGCTTCACCGTCCTGGCGGGCAGCGCGGGCTTCCTGCTGCCGGCGATGGTCGTTGGGGCGAAAGGCGTCATCGCCGCCCTGGCCAACATCGCCCCGCGTGAGTGCCTGCGGCTGGTCGAGGTGATTGAGCGCGGCGATCTGGTCGAGGCCCGCGCGCTTCAGGCGCGCCTCATCCCGGTCAATACCGCCGTCACCTCTGGCTACGGCGTGGCGGGCCTCAAGGCCGCGCTGACCTTCACCGCCCACTATGGCGGCGAGCCACGGCGTCCGCTCGCCCCGCTCGGCGAGGGCGAGCGCGCGCGCCTCCGCTCGCTGCTCGCTCAGGCGGACCTGCTCAACGCGATGCGCCCCGAGCGCGCCGTCTCCTGAGCCATCCTCACGCGCCAAGCTATACGCCACCCTCCGCCGGAGCCGTCCAGCGGAGGGTGGCGTCGCTATGCGCCGCGATGTTTCACGTGAACCAGCCGGACCAGCCGAACCATTGCTGGCGTGCGGCGCAGCGGGCCATCCGGCGCTTGGCGGGAGCGATCTGTGATACCCGCGCGCTCAGACGTGTGATCGTTGCGACATTCAGCGCGTAGGCTGACAGCCAATGCGAGCGCGCCATCCTGGCGCCCCGCGAACTCTGTGTCGTCCCGCCTGGCATGTGGGCTGGGATGGGAGGATGTTGCCCGCGGGATACTCGCGGATAAGGAAGGTGTGGTCATGCGACTGACATGGAGAGACGCCGTTGCGACCGTTCTCGTAGCGGCGATCATGGTTCCCTATGCCGGCTATCTGATCAATGGGAGCGCGCTACTCATCACGGACCCGACCGGGATGGCAGCGCTTGGGCTGATTCTCGGCGCGATTGCCGTGGTCGTCGGCGGCTGGATCGCTGTCCGCGAAGGGGCGTTCATGAATACCGTGACCCTGGTATGGGCGCTGATCTCGTTCGGTCTTGGGTTCTCGGCGCTTGTGAGCGAGAACATCTACAAGCCCGCGAGCCGCGAGATCATCTTGTGGATCTTCATAGCCACAATTGTTGGCCTCTGGGCCCTGGCGCTCCTGCGCCACACTGGCTTCCTGCCCGCCGAGACACAGCCAACCTCGCGCCTTGGTGGCGTTTGATCGCCGCTGGGGCTATCCCATTGGATTGCGCAGGATGGCCAGCGCCCGCCAGTCATCCTGTGACGCCGGATCGCCCCTATAGATCGCCGCGACACCGCGCTCAGCCGGGCTTCCCGTCACATGCCGTCACACGTCGGGGAGCCCGCGCATCCGCCCTGCTTTCTTCGCCGAGATCCTCGCCCCATCTCATGCCGCTCTAGCGCCGCTCTCGACAAGCGCGCCTGGCGTCGTAAGCACTCCAGAAGCAATGGTTCACGTGAAACATCACCCTTGCGTCACAGGATGGGACGGTAGAGCGCGCTGGCATACATGATGCGCTCCTGATCGGGACGCAGGTTCCCCACTCCGAGACCGCGACGCGACGCGATCGAGCGGGTGGGGCTATTGAGACGGGAGGCGTGCGATGCCAGCCATGCCGCTGGGGCCAGTCGAGTTATTGGTGGTGTCGTTTCCGGGCAACCAGTTCAAAGGGGAGATTGCTCCCGCGTTGCGGGACCTGGTGGAATCGGGAACGATCCGGGTGATAGATCTGCTCTTCATCCAGAAGGCGGCCGACGGCACGGTCACGGAGGTAGAGCTCGATAACGTGGACGAAGCGAGCTTCCTGGCGCTCGATCCACTGGTGGAGGAGGTGTCGGGGATGATCTCTGACGAGGACGTCCTCAAGCTGGCGGAGGGTGTGCCGCCGAATTCGTCTGTGGCGGCGCTGCTCTTCGAGAACACCTGGGCGACGCGGTTCGTAGAGGCGATGCGGCGGGCGAATGGCCAGGTCGAGCTGAATGAGCGCATTCCCCGCCAGGTCATCGAGGAGGCGCTGCGCGCCAAGGAGGCCGCCCCGCCGCCTCCGTCCGAGGCGGAGGCGGGCCCACATATGGAGGCGACCTTCTGAGTCGGGCGCATGGTCGCGATGGACGCCATGAGGCGCGTGATACACGGGGTACGAGAAAGCGGGTGATGAGGCCATGATGAGACGGCGCGCGGTGGTCAGGCGTGGGCCTGGCCTTGTAGGGACGGTGGCGCGAACAGCGGTGGTCGCCGGGACGGCGACGGCTGTGGCCAAAGGCGTTAGTGGCTCCATGGACGCCAGAGCGGCGCAGAAGCAGCAAGAGCAGCAGGCGGAATACGAGGCACAGCAGCAAGCGCAACAACAGCAGATGGACATGGAGCAGATGAAGCAGCAGATGGCGGCCATGCAGGCGCCGCAGACGCCGCAGGCGCCACCGCCTCCCGCGGCGCCGCCGCAGCCCGCGACGCCCGCCGCTCCGGACATCATGGCGCACCTGACGCAGTTGGGCCAGATGAAGCAGTCCGGGCTGCTCACCGATGAGGAGTTCGCCGCGGCGAAGGCCAAGCTGCTCGGCGCGTGACACTATGTCACGCCCGGCCAGCCATGGCTGCGCTTGGAACGATGGGGCCACCCTCACGCCGGTACAGGCCCACAGGCGCGAGGGTGGCCCTTGCGCCTGTCCGCGAATGTTTCACGTGAAACATCTGCGGACCTGATGAGCAAGGAGGGAGGAAGGCGCGACAGAACCGCGACAGCTGGGTGATGGCGCTGCGACAGGCGGGGGCTATAGTACATGCGGGCGCCTTGGGCCATCCCAGGCGCGTCAGGAACGTGAGCGCATCGAATCGAGAGGAACTGGCATGACTCATCCATGGCGGCGGATATTTCTCGTGGTCGTATTCGTGGTGGTCGTAGCGAACTACATCGCGCAGGTCCCCTACTACCTGCGACTGTATTACTTCCCGCATCACACGCCGCCCGCGCTCTGGGGCTCGCTGGCGCTGGCGGCGACGCTGGCGTGGTTCCTGGCAGGATGGGCGCTACTCTGGCGCGGACGCTCCGTAGGCTACGGGCTGACGCTGTCGTTTCTGGTCGTGGAGACAGGGTTCTACCTGTATAATGAGGTCAACCAGGTGGCGCATGGATTCCCTCCGTTCTTCCATCTGGCGAATCCCGACCCGGTGCTGTGGACGGTGTTCGCGATCGGCTATCTGAATATGGTGGCGGGCATTGTCTTTATAGCGATGCTGCTGGCGTCGCGGCGAGCGCTGCTGGCGCCCGCCGCGACACACCGCGCTGCCCCGCCGCTCTCAATCCAGCAAGCGGCGGTGGCGGCTCCGGCTAGCGGATCGCGGCGAGCGTGGGGACAGGACTGGGGCCAGCGACGCGACCGGGCTTGAATGGCGTGCGGAGGAGGGTGGAGGTCCAGAGGATGAGGCGCTTGAGGATGGCGGCGCGGTAGCGGATGAAGTCGTGCGTCTCGTGGGGGTAGAGGGCCAGTTCACTGGGGTAGCCGGCCTGGGTGTGGAGGAGGATGGAGGCGCTCTGGGGGATGACGGCGTCGGCGGAGCCATGGGCGAGCAGGAGGCGGCGCGGGCTGATGGCAGCGATGTCGTCACTGGCGCAAGGATCGGGCGCGAGGCAGGCGACGCCGGTGACGAGCGGGCTGCGGGCGCCAGCGACGATGGCGACGGCGCCGCCGAAATCCCAGCCGATGAGCGCCACCCGCTCGATCCCCTGGCGGCTCAAAGCCTCAAGCGCGCCGAGGATGTTGGCGCGGCTGCTGTCCAGGGAACCGGCGCGATGGTAGCCCAGCTGGATGACGGCAGCCACCCGCTGGAGCGCGGGGGCGAGCTGAGTATACAGGTCAGCGGGGCCGGAGAGGGAATCATCCCGTCCAGGGAGGAGAAGGACGGCGGTGTGCTTGTGGCTGGAGGGGCGCCAGAGGCCGTGAACGGGACCGCGTGGGGTGGAGATGGTGAGGGCGATGGGAGGCGGGGTTGGGCTATCGAAGGCGCCAGAGGCGTCGGGACCCTCGGAGCGGCTGCCGGTCTGAGTCATGCTGGGCACGGAGTGATCCTCTTTCTCCTAAGCGAGCGTGTGGGTGAATGGCGCGCTCGGGTTGGCGGGGAATGGTCACACGGCCTTGTGTGCGGCGGCGGTCAGCGCGGCTCGCGGAACCAATTGTACCTGATAGCCCGCATCGAACGCTATAAGCGTGCGGTGAATCCCCGGTCGTGACGCAGCGTCCGCATAGGCTCCGCGCGGGTGGGCCTTGTGGCTGTATGGCAAGCGGAGCGAAGCGCCCATGCGGGAGCCCCAAACCCGCATGGGCGCCGTAGGCGCGATTTCAATCGCCAACCTCTCTGGCGCCGCTGGCGCCGCGCGATCTGGCGATGGATGGCGCCAGGGCAAGGGGTCGCTCGTTTGTGGTAGTGATGTGTTCGCTGGCCTGCGGCGTGCGATGCGATCACGCGACCGCAGAGGGTCAGGCGGGCGTCCGATGACAGGAGTGTCACTCACAGTCTGTGGAGCTGTCTTCAGGATGGGAGACGCCCGGCGCCGATCTTCCTGGCTGTTGAAGATACGCGGGGGAATGGACGATGCGACTGAGAGCGATCGCGCGCGGGGCGCGGCGGGGTATGGCTCTGGTAGGTCTCGGGCTGGCCGGAGGCGCCGCCGTGGTGGCCGTGCGCCACGCCCTGATGACGCCGCAGCCGCTCGCGAGCGGGCTGCCCGGCGAGGGGCGGCTGGACCGCCAGCATGGCGGCGATGTGTACTACGCCGTGGCGGGGCCAGAGGATGGGCTCCCGGTCGTGCTGCTGCATGATTTCTATCCAGGAGCCTCAAACTACGAGTTCCGCGCGATCTATGGCCGCCTGGCCGAGACATACCGGGTCTATGCGCCAGACTGGCTAGGATTCGGCATGTCGGAGCGGCCACCGCTGGTCCTAACAGGCGAATTCTACGCGATGATGCTGGTGGGATTCCTGCGCGATGTCGTCGGACGCCCAGCGGTGGTCGTGGCACGCGGGCGCGCGGCGAACATCGCGGCGCGGGCGGCGGCGGACGAGCCAGCCCTGTTCGACCGGCTGGCGCTGGTGGGGCCAGACCTGGAGGCGGGTGAGCGGCTCGACCCAACCGCCGGGCAGGTGGCGGCGCGGCTGTTCCAGCGGGTCTCGCTTGGCCTGGCGCCATACGCCATGATGAGCCTGCGGCCTGCGCTGCGGCTCGCGGAAGGGCTGCGTAGCGCGGTCGGGCCAGGACTGGTGGATGAGGAGACGGTGGATCATCTCTACGCCAGCGCCCACCAATTTGGCGGGCAGTATGGCGCGATGGCCCTGCTGACAGGCGAGCTGGACCTGCCAATTCAGAACGTATTCCCGACCCTGGAGCCGCCAGCGCTGGTGGTGGTCGGGGAGCGCGATCAGGACCTGCCGCTGTCGCGGCTGGAACGGCTGGTGGCGCTGAACCCACACGCCGACCTGGAGGTCATCCTCTCGGCGGGAGCGACGGTCTATCAAGACCAGCCCAAGCTGTTCGTGGGCGCGCTGCATCGCTGGCTAGGTCGGAGAATCGCGCGGCAGACGGCGCGGATAGAGGCGTGGACGGTAGCTGAAGCTGCCGAGCGCACGACGGAGCGTGTGGCCGCGCCAGTCATGGCCGAGCGCGCGACGCCTGCATTGGCTGAAGCCGTCGCGCCCGCCGCTGTGGCGCAGTCCCCCAAGCTGGAAGCCGCGCCCGCGGCGGTTGTCGCCATAGAGGACGTGCCGGCCGAGGCGTCTGAGACGCCTTCACCCACGCTCGCCGAGCTTATGGAGACGCCAGAAGAGGCTGACGCCGCGTCGAAGGATGTCACGGCGCCGGTCAAGATCGTGCCCGTGCTCGACACGGCAGATGGATCAGACGCGCCGCAGGTCCACGCGGGCGAGCCGCGCATGCAGACCCGCGTGGCGCCCAGGCAAGAGCGCAAGACCGCCCCCCGTACGGAGCCCAAGCCTGAGGCTCAGGCCAAGGCCAAGGTCAAGGCCAAGCCTGAGGCCAAGGCGCCCCGGCCCACAGCCAGGCCCAAAGGCGCCGCTAAGGCCAGGTCCGAGGCCAAGCCTAGCGCGGAGAAGGCCGGGTCCAAGGCCAAGCTTAGCACGGAGAAGGCGGGGTCCAGGGCCAAGCCCAAAGCGCAGGAGGCGCCAGCCACTCCATCTCCCCGGAAGCGAGCGGGAGCCGCCAAGACTTCATCAAGCGGAACGGCCCCACGCCGGCGGAAGCAGCCAGGAGAGGGCTGACAAGACGTAGCGGCCCACCCTGTTACCGAGCAAGCGTTGGAGCGTCCCCACGAGTAATAGGGTATGGTCGCCGCCATCCAGGGCGGCGTATGGTAGGGCATGCGCGGGTGGCGCGGCAACCTGTGTCCGGCGCGCGGAAAGCGTGTGACGGCTGAAGCCGCGATGAGGGCCATGTGGCCGGAAAGCCCGCCTATGCGGGCTGGGGAGGCGGTAGTGGGGAGAGCGCGAAAACGACGGCGATAGACAGGCGCGGCGGGGCTTGCCGCGCTCTGGAAGGGCGAATAGTACACGATGGCAGGCGCGATCGTTCTTGGTATGCTGATTGGCTGGTTTTGCGTGATTACCGCGCTGATGATGTGGTCGGGCCGGGGCGAATCGTGACGCTGGGTCTGTGTTTCACGTGAAACGACGGGAGGCGCGTGGTGGGAGCTGGCGGAACGCCGTTGGTGGGGATTCCCTGCTACAGCGGCGAGCGTACGGGGTCGGGACGGCCATTCTATGGCAATAATCAGTCGTATGTCCAGGCGCTCATCGGGGCGGGGCTGGCCCCGCTGCTGATCCCGCCGATGGATGAGCCCGCGCTGGAGGCGGTGTGCGCCCGGCTGGATGGCCTGCTGCTCTCTGGCGGCGAAGATGTGGACCCGACGCTCTACGGTGAGGAGCGGCTGCCGGCGTGTGGGCCCTCCGACCGGGAGCGGGACGCGATGGAGCTGGCGCTGGCGCGGATGGCGCTCACGCGGGACCTGCCGACTCTCGGCATCTGCCGGGGCATACAGACGCTCAACGTGGCGTGCGGCGGCACGCTCTATCAGGACCTGGGGTTCCAACTGCCCGAGACGCATCCACACGCCATGGGGCATCTGCCCCGCGCGACGCTGACCCATGAGGTCGTGGTTGAGCATGGCTCGCGCCTGGGAGAGATCCTTGGCGTAGAGCGGCTAGGTGTGAACAGCCTCCACCACCAGGCCGTGCGCAAGCCAGGGACGGGCCTGCGGGTCGTAGCGCTGGCGGATGATGGCGTGGTCGAGGCGATGGAAGCGCCAGATCAGCGCTTCGTCCTGGCGGTGCAGTACCACCCCGAGGAGTTGGTGGAGACCGACGAGCTGAGCCGCAAGCTGTTCGCGGCGTTCGCCCGCGCCTGCCGGGGAGAGTGAGCGACCTCGGTTCCATATGGCCCTCGTCACCACCTTTCACTGTGGGTGAAGCGGCCAAGCTAACGTTCCCGCGCCGTTGGAAATGCGCCTGGATGTTTCACGTGAAACATCCAGGCGCAACGCTGTGAGCACGGCCCAGGCTGCGCGCTCTATCGCCTTGATTCCGCTGTTCGCGCTCTGACACAATGCCCGTAGGGAAATGCCTGTTTGAAGGAACACATGGCAAGGGTTAAGGAGCGTATGGCCATGGCGATTTGGATTGGAAGACGCCCACGGGGAGCGGCCAGGACCTCCCCCGACCCATCGTGGCGAGAGCTCTATCGCGCTGGAGGCGCCGCCGGGATGCTCTTCGTCGCGTTGATCGCCGTATCACTCGCGCTGGAGTTCACGACGCCGCGACAGCCGGATGCGGGCGGGGCGGCGACGCTCCAGCACATCGCCGCGCACAGGAAGATCTACATCCTCAAGCAGGCCCTCTGGTACGGCCCCAGCGTCTGCGCCATCGTCGTCTTCCTGGCGCTCTATGCGGCGCTCAAGCGGCTGAACAAGAGCTACGCCGCCATCGGCGCTGTGGCCGGCGTAACGTCCTGGGCGCTTACGTTGGCCTGGCCGGCCACCGGCGGCGGAGCGCCCAGCCTCGTCTACCTCAGCGACCAGTACACGGCGGCCCCCACCGACGAGCGGCGCGCCGCCTTCACCGCCGCCGCTGAGGGCTTCATCGCACAGAATCTCATCCCCAACCCGCCCGGCATCCTGACTCCGGTTGGCATCCTGATTCTCTCGCTGCTCATGCTGCGGGGCGTCTTCAATAGAGGCGTCGCCTATGCTGGCGTCGCCACCGGCGCCCTGGGCGTCGTCAGTGAAGCGCTCCGCCCCGTGATGGGCGCGGGCTACCTGGGCTACGGCCTGCTCCTGCCGGTCTGGTTTCTCGCCGTTGGCTGGAGGCTCTACCAATTGGGCCGCCCATGAGGAGCGCGCCGCTGATCGAGCGAACGTGGCGCGCCGTCAGGGCCGGGCGATGTGGAAGGCGGCGGGCCCATAGAGCGCGGCGGCGATGATCAGCAGGCAGAGGAGGACCGAGCCAAGGATCTGGGGATCGGTGAAGAGCAGGCGGTCGGGCGCCTCGCCCTGCGCACGGACGTAGACGAGATACAGGTAGCGGAAGACGCCGAAGATAACACATGGAACGGTGAGCATCAGCAGCGCGCCGCCGGGAGTGTCGGCCTGGAAGGTATAGAGGCTGTAGGTGATGAGCGCGCTGGTAACGACGACGCCCATCAACTGGTCGAGCAGGGGCAAGGTGTAGTCGCGCAGGGCGTGACGGACGCCTGACTGATCAAGCTGCTCGGGCTGCGCGCTGGCGGCGGCCGTAGCGCGGACCAGCTCGGCCCGGCGTTTGCCGATGGCCAGCACCAGCGAGAGGAAGATCGTCGCGAGGTAGAACCAGGGAGAGATGTAGACCCCGGCGGCGAACGCCCCGGCGACGGCGCGCAGGGCGAAGCCGAAGGCGATGGAGAACACATCCCACAGGACGAGCCGCTTGAGGCGTAAGGTGTAGGCGGCGTTGAGGCCGAGGTAGCCGACGATGGAGAGGGCGAAGAGCAACGGCGCGCCGCCATAGGCCGCGAATGGGTCGCGCTGGAGGTCCGCGGGCGGATAGAGGGCGCCGGAGGCGAGCAGTCCCGTGAGGGCCAGGCTGACGCCAAGGGAGACGCCACCGAGGATGATGGCGGCGCGGGTCGTCAGGAGTCCGGCGGCGATTGGACGGTGGCGCTTGGTGGGATGCAGGCGGTCGCTCTGCCGGTCGAGAAGGTCATTGAAGATGTAGATCGCGCTGGCGGCGAAGCTGAACGCGAAGAACGCGACGGCGACGCGCAGCAGAGTCGCTGGCTCGGTCAGTTGGCGCGAGAACAGCGCGGCCAGGATGACCAGGCCGTTCTTGGTCCACTGCGAGACCCGCAACGCACGCAGGATGGTCAGCGCCACCGACGGCGCCCGCTGCCCCCCTCCGTCCAGCGAGGGCGGCGTAGCGCGAGGAGTGGGGATGTCGCTGGTGTGCTGTTTCACGTGAAACATCCTCCGCTGAGTGGAGCCTCACCCCCTACCCCCTCTCCCCACAGAGAGAGGGGCCGCGAAGTGGGTAGTCGCTTGAGGACGGAGCCCGAATCGCCTCGACGCGTAACGTGACGGGTATAGTATTGCATGCGCTCGACACCGAGCGAGGCGGCTGGGCCAACTCGGCGCTATACGCCCAGGACGCCAAAGGCGATGGCCCCAACGACCATCACGGAGATGGTGACGACGACGATAGGCTCCCAGATGCTGCCGGTACGGAAACGCATATGCCGGTTGGGTGGAAGCCCAAGGTAGGCCTTATATGGCCAGAGCCAGGGCACGCCACGCTCGGTAAGACTATCGGCGGCCAGGTGCAGGAAGTAGCCGATCATCAGCCCGGCGAACGCGATGCCGACGCCAGGCGCGATGAATGCGCCGCTGGGATTGTAGCCAGTGTTGAGCGCCGCGCCGGTGAGCTTGAGGCCCGCGTTGTAGAGGGCGAGGCCGAGGGCGTACTGCCCGGCCCAGACGATGGCGCCGACGACCGCCATACCCAGCAGGCTATGGAAGAAGGTGCGATGGCCGGTCAGATGCTGGAGGCCCTTGCTGATGATGCCAAGGCGTTTGCCCAGGGAGCTGCGGGCGTTGTCAATGTCAGGCGTCAGGGCGCCCAGGGCGGCGAAGCCATAGAAGATCGCCTTCTCCGCGACAAGATCAATGGTCACGGGAGCGGCCAGCAGGGACGGCCCGGCGACGCTGGGATGAATGTTGGCAATGATGACGGCTCCGGCAAGGCCGAAGACGACATGGGAAGATCCTCGCATGGGGACCTGCTCTCTCCGTTTTATCTACGTATGTCTATACGTATATGTAGCGCGCCGCGAAGCGCGGGTGGATCAGCCGGTGGCGTCGAGCGATTCGTCGGGTACGGCGACGAGCACCTGATCGCCTTCGAGCCGGACGGGATACGTCGGCAGCGGGTCGCGGGCCGGGCCACGCAGGACGCTGCCATCGCGGACGTCGAAGCGCGCGAGGTGGATGGGACAGGTGAGGACGTGGCCCTGCAACTCGCCCTCATCGAGCGGGCCGCCGGTGTGTGTGCAGTCGTCATCCGCGGCGTAGACGTGATCCGCGACGCGCGCAAGCAGGATGAGCCGCCCACCGACCTCAACACGGCGCAGGCCGCCCGGCGGAATGTCGCTGAGGCGTGCGATGGCGATGAAGCGCTGGGCGCCAGAGTCCTCCGGCGCGCTGACGCCGCCAGGTAAGCTATCGCCGGTATCGCTGGTATCGTCGTCGCGGTCGGGCATGTGCGAGGGCTCCTCCTGGCAAGCGTGGACCAACCCCACCCCGATCTCTCTTCCGTCGCGCTGAGCAACGCTGAGCGGGGGCGTGCGAGGCGGGCAGGCAAGGCGTTTGGCTATGGATGTCCGGCGCGCCGCGGGACATCCATGGTGAGCGCGCCGTGAGATGGGCGATTGAATCTACGCCATGGCTTGGACGCTGGGCCCATCCGGCTGCTGTTGTCCCGCGGGCTATGGCGCGCTACGTGCGCCACTCCTCGCGTCAGGCCTCTGGCCGCCAAGCCCGCCTGCGCGGGCAAGGAGCGCCCGGCGCTCCCATGTTCTCCCATTGTATGCCAGCGCGGGTCGCGGGCGCTAATGGGGTCCTGTCGCGGGGCGCGCGTGCCGTTGAGGGATGCGAGATGGCGCGGCTCCAAAGGTGGCCGGCGTCATGACTGGAGCGTGGCGGGCCTGATGGCGCCGTACGCGCTGTGCGCGCCTTGAACAATTTTGGAGGAAGGAGACGATCGCATGGTCATCCAGGACAACAAAGAGCTTGTGCGCCAGTACGCGGAGGAGGTGTTCAACCGGCGGAATGCGGCCGCCATTGACAACTTCGTCGCGCCCGATGAGGTTGATCACACGCTGCCCCCAAGCCTGCCAGCCAACGCCGCGGGAACCAAGCGAGCCACCGAGATGTTCCTGAAGGCGTTCCCCGATTTACACGTGACGATTGACGACATCGTCGCGGAAGGTGACAAGGTGGCCGTCAAGTTCACGAGCCACGGCACGCAGCGGGGTGTGTTCGCTGGCATTCCCCCAACTGGCCGCCCGGTGACGATCCAGTCATACCAGTTCGCTCGCATCGCCAACGGGAAGTTCGTGGAGGTCTGGGGCGTTGACGACCAGATGGGCATGCTGCGGCAGCTCGGCGTAATCCCGGCGCTGTTCGGGTTGGTGTTCGTCGCCGGTCTTGGCGCGGGCGCGGGATTGATGGCGCTCGTCCGGAGGATCGCCGGCTGAGCTGACAGCGCCCCGCGCGCGTGCGGGGCGCTCCTCTTCCCATGGCTGGCGGAGGAAGCGCAGCCGGGGCCGATGGAGCGCTCAATCGCTCCGAAGTGAAACCGCCCCCGACGCGCGCCAGCGACGGGGGCGGCTAGCTCACGCGCTCGAACGCGCACTGCGAGAGCTGCGTGGCGCCGCCGAGGAAGCGGAACTTCATGCCGGTGGACTCTAGAAACTCGCTAAACGCCCTTAGCTCATGGTCGCGGTCGTAGAACTCATCGAAGAGCACGAAGGTCCCGGGGCGAATGGCGTCCTTCAGCGTGTCGAGCACATATTTCGCCGACGAGTACAGATCGGCGTCAATGTGTACGATGAGGCGCTCGTGCGGCGGTAAGGCGAAGCCGGGCAGCGTCTCATTGAACCAGCCCTGGTGAAGAACGACCCGTGGATCGTCAAACCGCGGCAAGGCGCCCTGAACGTCGAACTTGCCCTCGGGATTGTAGGCGTTCCACTTCTCCGGCAGGCCCTCGAAGCTATCGAAGCCGTGCAACTGGGTGAGGGGGTTCCGCAGCAATCTGCTCCAGATGCGCAGGGAGTCTCCCTGAAACACGCCGAACTCCAGGTAGAGCGCGCGCTCGTCCGCGATGCCCCGCGCCAGCGCGGTGTACAGCTGCTCGCGGTTGGTATAGAGCGGCCTCACACGGTAGCCGTTGGCCCGAAACCAGCGACCGACCTCGAGCTGACTGATCACTCGCTCGATCCAGTACATTTGCGAGGAGGTGATGCGCGCTCCGATCCTCGTCAATGTCGCCCTCACAGCGGTGATCATGAGGGAGTTTTCATTCTTCGCCATTCCAGCGCTCTCGCTCCTAATTTTGATGCCAGCGCGCCATCTCCCCGATACACGCCTCTCCGTCGAGAGGCCTCGCCTACGGGGTTCCAGCGCCTCCGCACTATTATGCACGACTCGCGCAATCGCGGCCGCGCGGTCTGGCGGCGGAGAGGCGAGAGGAACGCTGACGCGCGCCGACCTGAAGCGCCCTCTCGCTGTGTGTACGGCGGCGCCTTCAACCCGCCAGGATGATATTCGCGACCGTACAGGCGCGCCTGCCAGGCTTCTTCGCCCGCTGGCTCCGCGAGCGGTCCGCGCCGAAGCCAGACCTGTGACAGGGTGGAAGTGTGAGCAAACGCCTTGCCAGCCTTCTGGCGCCCAGGCGGACATGGTGGCCTCCAGACCCTCCCGGCGCGAATGCATTCGCCGGGCGCCACTGGCTCAAGCCCGCGCCCCGTGCGTTCCGCAAGCGCGATGATTCTACGGGTCCTGGGGTCATGGGAATGGTTGTGCCGGGTGGTGACGCATGTTGTCTGAACCGAGCGCAAGACCCCCAGCCCTTGAGGGCTGGGGAGAGAAGCGCGTCCGTGATGGTGTGCTATACTGGCGCCATACCGTAGGGCCTACGGGAATCTACGCCTGTGGAGCGGAGCCGATAACCAAGGCTCCAACGGACGTGCAGACCAATCGGGCTTGCCTGTGCGGTGGTGTTCGGCCCAGGAATCCCCCCAGCTTCAGCTGGGGGGAGCGGCCAAACTCGGCGTATGCGCCCGCGGCCACATAGTATGGGGCCACAGGCGGCGCCAGGGCGCGGGGTGAGCGGCAGGGAGGGTGCGATTCATTCGCACCCTCCCTTCTCCCTGCGCGCGACTCTTGGCCGCTCTGGCGCGTCTATATGGGGATGAGAGAGGGTTTCCCTCTACCACCCCGCCCGCCTCTCCTGAGAGGAGAGGCGGTGTGGTTGAAAGGAGCCGCGCGCGAGCGCCAGTATGGGCACGATGTTTCCTCTTGGGCCGTTTCATCCCGCGCTGGCCGAGCCGCTCGCGCTGCGTCTGCGTCTGCGCGGCGAGCGCGTGACCGATGTGGAGACGCCAGCGGGTGGTCCGGGCGGCTATAGCCATCGGGGGGCGCTGGAGCTGGCCGAGGGGCTGCCACTGGATGACGCGCTGGTGATTCTGGAGCGGGTGTGTGCGCGAGCGGGGCAGTCGTACCGGCTGGCGCTGTGCCTGGCGGTCGAGCGGATCGCGCGCCCGGCGATGACACGTCCGGCGCAACTCGCGCGGACCCTCTTCGCGGAGCTGGAGCGGCTCAATAGCGCGCTGTGGACGCTGGGCGAGATCGCGCGGGCGGTGGACCAGCGGCGGCTCTGGGGCGAGGCGCTCGATCAGCGGGAGCAAGTCTTCGATGCGGCGCGCGTCGCGACCGGCGAGCGGGTATTCTGGGGCGTGGCGCGGCCAGGCGGTGTGCGCGAGGGCCTGACGCTGGCTTCGATGCGGACGTTCGCCGAAGGAGCGACTGGGATCTACGACGTATGGCGGCAGGCGATGGCGCCGGGCGGAGCGCTGCGGCAGGCGACGGAAGGCCTGGGTCGCCCGCTGGAGGGCGCTCCCACCGCGGCGGCCACGGAGCCGCCTGAGACGCCATCCGAGACCTCGCGCCTGAGCGCTGAGGATGTGCGGCGGGCGGCGCCCTATGGCGCGTACCGCATGATGACGCTGGACTGGGACCCGCTAGATGAGCTGGACGCCGACGCGGTGGACGTAACGACGCGCGCGGCGCGGCTGGTCGCGGGCATGAAGCTCAGCGTGGACATATTGGTCACCTGCATGGAAGAGCTGGAGGATGAGTCAGGGCTGGGGTCGGCTCCGTTGAAGCTGACGGCAGGCGAAGGCTCGGCGATGGCGCAGTCGCCGCACGGGCCGGCGCGGGTAACGGTCGCGCTGGACGGCGCGGGCGCGGTCGAGTCGCTGCGGCTGGAGACGCCATGCGCCGAGATGATCGCGCGCGCCCCGGCGCTGCTGACGGGGCGCGCGCTCGGCGAGGCCCCCGCGCTGCTGGCCGCGCTTGATCTATGCCCAGCATGCGCCGAGCTATGAGGTCCCGCCTCTCCCCTCTCCCCTTGGGAGGGGGGCCGGGGGTGAGGTCAGGACGGAGACGAGTTCGGACGGCTTGGGCCGGTTAGGGAGAAGGCGCGCGTGTCACTCACGATCTTTTACGGGCTGCTGACGCTGGCGCCGCTGGCGCTAGGTCTGGCGCTGGCCGCGCTGGGTCTGGCCCGGCGGGCGACGCCGGGAGTCGGGGTGGCGCTGGCCGTGCTGGGCGTCGTCCTACCCCTGGCGGGTCTGGCCTGGATGGCGGCTGAGGTCAGCGCGGGCTATCCGCTGGAGATCGCACTGTGGGGTGGGGCGACGTCGTGGCTGGCGATCTATGCGCGGGCGGACGCCCTGAGCGTGTTCGCGGGGCTGGGAATCGCGGGTCTGGTGACGCCGCTACTGCTGTGGGTCGCCTGGCGGGCGGCGCCGCCCGATACGGCCCCAGAGCTTCCCGCCATCGCCTCCCCTGATGGGGATGAGACAGACACGCCAGAGCGCGACGAGGACACCGCCGCGATAGACAGCGAGCGCGCGGACGGCGAGGAAGCCGCCGAGGCCGAGCAAGCTTCAGGCCTGAGCGACGAGAGCGACGAGAGCGGCGAAGGCGACGAGGACGAGGACGCGGCGCAAGCGGATGAGGACGAGCGCGCGGATGAGGTGGGCGCGGCGGCTAGCCCAGCGGGCCGGAGGATGGGACGCTGGCAGTGGGCGGGCGTCGCGCTGACCCTGGGGCTGGAGTCCTTCCTGCTCTCGCTGGTATTCGCGGAGAACATCGCCTGGCTGGCGGTCGCGTGGCTGCTGGTGATCGGCGCGTCGTGGGCGCTGGGCGAGCTGGGGAGCGATCCGCAGGCGCTGGACTGGAAGGGCCTGGCGCTCATGGCGGTCGGGCCGGTGGCCTGGCTGGTCACAACGCTGCTCATCGCGGGGCCTGCCGGCGAGCGACGGCTGCTCGATCTGATGGGCGAGGCGCGCTTCCCGATGGGCCACCTCTTCGTGATGACGCTGGCGATCGCGGTCGCGGCCGGGGCGTGGCCCGCGCTCGGCTGGATACGCAAGCGCGCGCACATCACCGCCCCCGCGGGCCTAGGCGCCGCGGCGCTGGCGGTGATGCCCGGCGCGCTGTTCGTTGGCGCGCGGACGTTTGGCGTCGCGCAGACCCTCAGCAGCGCATGGCCCGCGTTCAGCCTGGCGCAGCCGCCGATCACGATTGGCGTGCTTCCGGCGATCCTGGGCGCGGTGACGGTCCTGTTCGCGGGCCTGCTGGCGATGATCCGCCGCGATGGACGCGGGATGCTGGCATCGTGCGCGCTGGCGGTGGCGGGCTGGGGCCTGCTGGGCCTAGGCGTCGGCGCGCCGCTGGCTGAGCTCGGCGTGACCCTGCTGCTGGCGACATCCACGCTGGGTCTGGGCGCCATGCTGGCCTCGCTCGTAGCGACCGGCGCCGTGACGGCGGACCTGGAACCGGACAGCGCCGGGCCGCGAGTGTTTGGCCAGCCCGCGCGCCCGCTGGCGCTCTTCGCCTGGATCGTCGGCGCCGCCACGGTGGTGGGGTTGCCGCTGTTCGCGGGCTTCGCGCCGCTCCAGATCATCAGCGCGGCGGCCCTGCCCGGGCCCCGGATCGTGATACCGCTGGTCGGCCTGGCATGGGGCGGCGCCGCGCTGCTGCTGATCGGCCTGCTGCGGGCGACGGCTCCAGCCTTCGCCGCTGACCCAGCCGACGTCCCAGCCCTGTACGACCAGGGCGCGGATACAGCGGATACAGAGAGCGATACGGACGGCGCGGAGACGGATGAGGGCGCGGAGAAGCTCGCGGCCCCCGTGAGCGCGCCGGAGCTGCGCGGGGCCGACCTGCCCGGCGTAGCGCTGGGGACGCTCGCGCTGATCGTGGGGCTCGCGCCGTCCGCGCTGCTCGCCATCGGCAGCGTTCCGGCGGCGGAATCGTTCATGCAGGCGGACACGCTCGCGGGGCAGACGCAGGCGCTGGCCTCAGGGTATCTGGCCGGACCCAGCCAGTGGCTGGCGACTCCCACTGTGATCATGATGGCTCTGGTAGCGCTGGCGCTGGCGGTGATCCGCTGGCGGCTGCCACGTATCTCGCGCCCGGCGCCCGTATATCTCGGTGGGCAGACCGTTGAGGAAGGGCTGGATGGCGAAGTCGCGGAGTTGGTGGGCATGCCGGAGCCGGGCGACGCCTGGGATGACCTGCGCCCCGCAGGGCGCGCGGGCTGGCTGACGCCCGGCGCGGGCTGGCTCGGCGTGGACGCCAGCGAGGAGGAGCCCACCGAAGCGCTAGCTGAGGATATCCAGGCCGAGGAAGAGGCCACGCCGCCGGGCCTGGACGAGACCGGCGCGGCGGCGCCAGCCCTGGAAAGCCCAGCGGAAGCCGAAGAATCTGAGGAAGCCGTGGAGGCGGAAGAAGCGGAAGAAGCGGCCCCAGCCGCCAGCGGCATGAGCGAAGCCCCCGCGGATGAGGATGCCGAGGCCGCTGAAGTTGTCGAGGAGCCAGCAGGCGAGGAGCCAACGGGCGAGGAGCCAACGGGCGAGGAGCTCGCCGCCGAGGCGGAAGCGGCGCCGGCGGAGACGCCAGTTGAGGAGCCCCAGGCGTCTGAGGCGCTGGAGACCCCAGAGGCGTCTGAGGCGTCGAAGGCGCCGGTCGAAGCGACCGGGGCGAAGCGGTCGCGGGGTGGCCGGAAGGCGCGTGGCGCCAAGCGGGGAGGGCGTTAGGTCATGAACGAGCTCGAAGCGGCGCGGCGGGCCGCCGTGCTGGTGGCGAGCGCGCATGTGGGCGGCTGCCCCGGCTGCGCGGAGAGTGTGGCGGCGCTGGCCGCGCCGCGCTATGCCTCGCGGCTGCGCGCGCAAGGCGTGGTCCTGACGCCCGCGCCGCGCCAGGCCGATGTGCTGCTGCTCTGCGGCACGCTCAACGAGCGGTCGCGGCAGGCCGCGCTGGCGCTGCTCGAACAGACGCCCAAGCCGCGCGCGCTGGTGGCCGTCGGCGATTGCGCCCTGAACGGCTGCGTATTCGCCGGCAGCCCCGCCCTGACGAGCCAGCCCCTCGCGGAGACGCTGAGCGTCAACGTCGAGATCGGCGGCTGTCCGCCGTCCCCCGAGACGATCCTGGATGCGATCGCCGAGGCGCAGCGGCTGCTCTCCAGTGAGGAGCCGCGCGCAGCCGCGGAAGCCGCCGTGAGTGAAGAGCCGGTCGCGGAAGAGAAGCCGGTCGGGGAGGTGGCCAAGGGCGCGGCGAACGGCGCCCGCATGGCGGACACCCCCGGCTATGAGTTGGAAGACGGCGACGGCGAGACCGATGCGGCGGGCGAGCAGGAGGAGCGGCGATGATACGCGCGCTGTTGAGCATGGCGCTGATGGCCCTACAATACTTCATGGCCGCGCGGCAGCCGGCGGACGCTGAGCCGGCGGGCGCCAGCGAGCCGGAGGCGCCGGGAGCGGGCAAGCCAGCCCACGACGCCGCGGACACCGAGAGCGCCGCGTCGGCGCCTGGCCAGCGGGAGGAGCGGCGATGAACGGCGTAGTGGAGTTCGCGCTCGCGGCGCTGGTGTATCCGGGCGCGGTCGTGGCGCTGGTGGCGGCGTGGGCGCTGGCGTGGGCGCGAGAGGCAGCCCATGACCTGGCGCGTGGTCGTCCCGCGCCGGGCCTGTTCGGCCAGTTGGCGGCCGTTCGCGGCATGTTCGCGCGGGACACGCTGACCCCCGCCGGGATGAACCCCTTCGCGCTCTCGCTCGGCGTCACGCTGGTAGTGGCCGCGCCGCTAGCGGCGCTGGTGGCGCTGCCGCTGCCAGGCAATCCGCTGACGCAGACAGTCGGGCTGCGGGGCGATCTCATCGCCGAGGCCGGGCTGCTGCTGGGCGTGCCGCTGGGTCGTCTGCTGCTCGGCTGGGCGACGCCCTCGCCATATACGCGGCTGGCGGCTGACCGCACGGCGCGGCTGCTGGCCGGAGCGGTGGCTCCGCTGATCCTCGGCCTGACGGCCATGGCGCAGATTCGGGGCACGCTGACGCTCTGGGACGCCAAGGCCTCGGTCGGGCAGGCGCCGTTCTCAACGCTGGCGCTGGTTCTGGCGGGCATCGCCTTCCTGGTGGCGCTGCCGGCGCTCGCGGCGGGATCGCCGCTGCGGCTGGGCGTCGGGTCGAGCGAGACCCTGGCGGGCGAGGCGACGGAGCTGAGCGGGAGCGATCTGGCGCTGCTGCTGATCGGCGAGGCGCTCCAGTTGGTGGCGTGCGCGGCGCTGTTCGCGCTCGTGTTCGTCGCGCCGCTGGTAGCCACTATGCAGCCGGTAATAGGCGGGATAATCGAGGTCCTGGTGGTGATTGTGCTGGCGGCCGGGCTGGGCTTCTACGAGGGCCGTCGCGGGCGCCCAGCGGTGCAGGAAGATCGCCCGCCGCTCTCCTGGTGGGCCGGACTTCCAATGCTCGCCGCGCTGGTGGCGCTCGTGCTCGCCGCCTGGGCTACGCGCGGGTAGGGACCTCACCCCTTTGCCCCTCTCCCCGCGGGGAGAGGGGAGGACGGGACGGCGGTGAGCGCGGCGGGGCCGCGGCTATACAGGGTGTGGTATACATTGCCCGCGTGTGTCGGATCACGGTTGAGCCCGGACTATTCATGGTCCCGTCGCGTGCCCCGGCCCTGAAGGGCCGGGCGTGCGCAGGCAGAGGCTGGCGCGCGATTTTGTGGCGCGGAGCATCATGGGCCATCGGCGTGCAGCGGTGTGAGGGGGAGTGGGCGAGATGACGGCGGCGGGCCT
>DASTKI010000036.1:0-4068 GCA_035716045.1 Ktedonobacterales bacterium | reverse complement strand
ACCTCCCGCCGCGAGTGGTCCGCTGTACTGGCCTGGCGCCACCTGCGCGCCGCCCAGCGATCCGCTCTGCCCGCCGCCAGCCAAATCACCGGAGCTTATGCCGCCAGCGTTCAGGCCATTGGAGCCCAGGCCGCCGGAACTCAGGCCGCCAGAGTTGAGCGCGCCAGAGTTGAGCGCGCCAGAGTTGCGCAGGCGCTGCGCGGCGATCAGGCGAGCGCCAGCCTCCTGGGGGGCCTCACCGTCGATGACACGCTCCCGCAGCCAGAGCAGCGCGACGAGGTCGCGCTCAGAGTATCGGCGTTTCTGTCCGCTCAGCTCGGATGTTCCGCGCGCGCCCACCGAGATACCGATGTGCTGCTCCCATGCCCACAGAGCCAACGGGCGCACGCCGACGAGCTGCAGGATCACAGTGTGATCGTATATCGGCGCGTCGCGATAGGTCTGCAGCGCCGGAGGCTCAACGCTCATGATGTCCTGACGAGCGTACCGCGCCACATCCGATAGATGTCCACTCACTGGAGGCTCGTTCACCTTCAACCGCCCTTTACCACCTGACCACACTGTCACATTGACTTCTGGAGTTCCTGGCGCCGATGGAGCGCGTGTACGCGTGTAGTAGAGCCTATGGTCAGCCTTGATCATCGCGCGTGAGCGCGGGGAAGCGCTCGCTCCATACCACGGGAGTATATCATCCAGCGCAAGCGAAGGGTATAGCGGATAGCAGAGAGGATGTGATGATATATCGCTGGCATTGCTCTTTACTGGCGCCGGATGGTCTGCGCGTCATAGTATAGAGAGTCTCAGTGGATCGTGGTCCATGCGGGGAGGGGAAGGGGGCCAGGCATGTGCGCTATATCCTTTCGTCTCCTCTCAATCCGGAGCCGGTTCAACCAGCCCGCGGCGGCGTCACGAACAATTTCAGTAGCCGCCGCGGGTTGGCGTCACGCGCGGCCACAGCGCCACGCGCGGAGGGACGCGCTGGCGCTCGGCTCAGGCGTCACGAACAGTGCGCGTGTGTTGTTCGTATTTCTCTGTGTGAGCCTGTGACGCCCAAATCATGAGCCTGAAGCGCGCGATGCGCGCCAAGGACGTCGAAGAGAGACATGGCATGTTTGATGATGTTGATGATGGAGATAACGCGCCCGATCGAGCGCGCGCGGAAGACGATACGCGCTCAGAGGACACGACGGGCGTAGACGATACACCGCAGGCGGCGCCAGAGGCTGGCGCGGCCCCCGCTGGCGCGGCCCCCGCTGGCGAGGACAGCGCCAATCCAGCTGGCGAGGAGATTCCAGCGCCAGACGCTGGGCGCGAGAGCGTGGCTGAGTTACCGATGCCAGATGCGAGAACTGGGGAGGCGGCCAGCCTGGCGGAGGCTGAGGCGCCATCCGGCGCCGAGCCCGAAACGGCTGACGTCATCGCAGCGGTCCCGATGTCACGCAGCGATGTTGACCCTGAGGTGGAGATCCCCGCGACACTGCCAGTACTTCCGCTGAAGGATACTGTCGTCTATCCGTTCGCCGTCATGCCGCTGGGAGTAGGCAAGGCGCGCTCGATCCGGCTCATCGAGGACGTGATGAAGGGCGCGCGCCTGGTGACGCTGGTCGCGCAGAAAGACGCCAGCGTGGAGGAAGCGGGACCGGCGGACTGCTTCAGTGTGGGCGTCGTCGCCCGCATCGCGCGCATGCTCCGCGTGCCTGACGGTACGATGAGCATCATCGTGCAAGGTCTCGACCGCATCCACATCGAGGAATTCACCGCCACGCAGCCCTACCTGCAGGCGCGTATGCGGCTGGCGCCGGAGACGGTTGAGGAAGGTGTCGAGATCGAGGCGCAGGCGCGGGCGGCGGCGGAGCTGTTCCAGCGGCTGGTGAACCTCGTGCAGGATATGCCCGATCAACTGGCGCTGGCGGCGCTCAATCAGGACGATCCGCGCCAGGTCGCCTACCTGATCGCTGGCAACGCGCACATTGATTTGGAGTCACGCCAGGAGCTGCTGGAGCTCGACTCGGTGCAGACCAAGCTCGAGCGTGAGTGCGCCCTGCTCACCCGCGAGCTCGAAGTGCTGGAGCTGGGCCGCAAGATCCAGAGTGACGCCCAGGAGGAGATGGGCAAGGCGCAGCGGGAGTACATTCTGCGCGAGCAACTCAAGGCCATCCAGAAGGAGCTGGGCGAAGAGAACGATGAGGCGGCGACGGCCAACGAGCTGCGGGCGCAGATCGAAGCCGCCAATCTGCCAGAGGAGGCGCGCAAAGAGGCCCAGCGCGAGCTTTCGCGCCTGGAGCGCATCCCCAGCGCGTCGCCAGAGTATTCGGTCATCCGCACCTACCTGGAGCTGCTGCTGTCTCTGCCGTGGAGCGTGAGCACTGGCAAGCCAATTGATGTGGCGAAGGCGCGCGCAACGCTCGACGAGGATCACTACGACCTGGAGAAGATCAAAGATCGCATCCTCGAGTACCTCGCCGTGCGCCGCCTGCGCGAAGACCGGCTGCGCGAGGCCGAGGAGCAAGCCGCGCGCGAGGCCGCTGAAAAGGCGGCCGCTGAGCCGAGCGGTGAAGGCGTCGGTGAGGAAACGGGCGAGGCTGGCGCCGTCGGCGCCAGCAATGGCCCTCCCACCAGCGCAGCCGAGGAGAAGGCGAAGCGCACGATCAACCGTGAGCCAATCTTGTGCTTTGTCGGCCCCCCAGGAGTCGGCAAGACTTCGCTGGGTCACTCGATCGCGCGGGCGCTAGGGCGCGAGTTCGTGCGGCTGTCACTGGGCGGCGTACATGACGAGGCGGAGATCCGCGGTCACCGGCGAACCTATATCGGCGCGATGCCCGGGCGCATCTTGCAGTCGCTCCGACGCGCCAAGGCCAACGATCCCGTCTTCATGCTCGATGAAGTTGACAAGCTGTCGTCCGACTGGCGTGGCGACCCGTCGTCAGCGATGCTGGAGGTGCTGGACCCGGAGCAGAACTTCTCGTTCCGCGACAACTATTTGGACCTGGCGTTCGACCTCTCAAAGGTGATGTTCATCGCTACCGCCAACACGCTCGACACCATCCCGGCGCCGCTGCGCGACCGGATGGAAATCCTGGAGCTGGCGGGCTACACCGAGGAGGAGAAGCTCCACATCGCCCGGCGCTATCTGTTGCCCAAGCAGATTCGCGCCAATGGGTTGAAGGACGAGGAGATCAACCTGCCCAACGAGACGCTCGTGGCCATCATCCGCAACTACACCCGCGAGGCGGGCGTGCGCACCCTGGAGCGACAGATCGGCTCGGTCTGTCGTAAGGTCGCGCGCATGGTGGCGGAAGGACAGGAGGCGCCAGGAGCAGTAACGCCTGATATGCTGCGCGAGTTTCTGGGCCGCCAGCGGTTCTTCTCCGAGACGGCGGAGCGCATTGACCGGCCCGGAGTGGCCACGGGCCTGGCCTGGACAGCGGCGGGCGGCGACATCATGTTCATCGAGGCGGCGATGATGCCCAGCCGCGATAGCGGGCTGACGCTCACCGGCCAGTTGGGCGACGTGATGAAAGAGTCCGCGCAGGCGGCGCTGACCTATGTGCGCTCAAATGCGCAGGCGCTCGGCGTAGATCCGCGCATCTTCGACGGCAAGTCAATCCATATCCACGTGCCCGAAGGGTCAATCCCGAAGGACGGCCCATCCGCTGGGATCACAATGACGACAGCCATCGCCTCGCTCGCGCTGGGCCGTCGCGTGCGCTCAGATGTGGCGATGACTGGCGAGATCAGCCTGCGCGGCAAGGTGCTGCCCATCGGCGGTCTGAAAGAAAAGGCGCTGGCGGCGAACCGGGCGGGCATCACCACGGTGGTCCTGCCGAAGCGCAACGAGTACGATCTGGAGGAGCTGCCGCAGGAGCTGCGCGAGCGGATGACCTTCGTCGCGGTGGACGACGCCCGCGAGGCGCTGGCCATCGCACTGGAGGGCGGGCTACCTATCCGCCCGACCGCGCTGGCCGGAGCGGATGACGTGGCGGGGCTAGCCCCAACGCGCGACTAGCGCCGTCCGTGTGCGCCCCAGGCAACCAGCGGCGCCGCGTCGTTCGCGGTGAACGACGCGGC
>DASTKI010000035.1:0-3458 GCA_035716045.1 Ktedonobacterales bacterium | reverse complement strand
CCCCGGCGCGGTGGTGGGCGGCGTCGTGATCGGGCTGGTCTACGTGCTGGCGCAGGGCTATGAGCCGACCGCCATCGTAGGCGCCAATTTTCACACCATCGCGCCCTACCTCATCATGATCCTCGTCCTGATGGTCCGCCCGTATGGGCTCTTCGGCACGCGAAAGGTGGAGCGGGTATGAGCGCGCCCACGCCCGTCGCCACCTCCCCAGTCCCCACAGATACGCGCCCATGGTCGCTGCGCTCGGCGCGCGCCCGCGCCCTGCTGGTTGGTGGCCTGCTCGCCCTCGGGCTGGTCTTCCTCTTCGGTGGGGACGGCTGGCTCTCGGTGCTGGACTTCACGATGACGCTGGCCATCGCGACGCTGGGTCTCAATGTGCTCTCGGGCTACGCGGGCCAGATCTCGCTGGGCATCGCCTTCTTCATGGGCATCGGCGCCTACACCGCCGCGTGGCTCGGCGGCAGCCCACCACAGTTCCCCGGCGACCCCGCCGGGCTGGGCCTCTCGTTCCTTATCTGGCTGCCGGCCTCAGGCGTCGCGGCGGCGATCGTTGGCGCGCTGATCGGCCCGACGGCGCTGCGTCTCAAGGGCTTCTATCTGGCGATCGTTACGCTGGCGCTGGTCTTCATCGGCCAGTACCTCTTCATCAATCTGCGGGCGATCACGGGCGGGCAGCAGGGGTACTTCAACTACCCAACGCCCAGCTTCGGTGATTTCTCGTTCGCCAGCCCCAGCCCGATCTTCGGCGTCCTGCTGACGACCAACCAGCTCTTCTTCCTCTTGCTGCTGCCGCTGCTCACGCTCTTCGCGCTGTTCGTCGGCAACGTCGCGCGCACGCGCGCCGGGCGGGCATGGCAGGCGGTGCGCGACAACGAGGTCGCGGCCGCAATCATGGGCGTCAACCTGTTCGAGGCCAAGATGGGCGCGTTCATCCTCTCGTCCTTCCTGGCCGGCGTCTCGGGCGCGCTCTACGCTTCGCTTTCCGGCATCACCACGCCGGGGACGTGGGGCCTGCTGCTCTCCATCGAGTTCGTCGCCGCCATCCTGATCGGCGGCGTCGCCAGCGTCTGGGGCTCCATTCTGGGCGCGGCGTTCGTCTTCGCGGTTCCCATCGCGCTCGACACCTTCTCGCTCCTGCCGCAGAGCGCCAGCGCGACCGGCGTCTCGAGCGGCGACCTGAGCGCGATCCTCTATGGCCTGCTGATTATCGTCTTCCTGCTGTTCGAGCCGTCGGGCATGATCGGCCTCATCCACCGGCTCAGCGCGGTGTCGCGGCGCCCTGAGACGCCAGACGAAGGAGGTGAGACGGCCACGCAGATGGCCTCACCGCAGCCCTCATCGGAGCGCGAGTCCCAGATCGAAGTCGAGCGCGTGGACCTCGCGCAACGTTCGAACACCACGCGGCCGTCTGGGTAGGCCGCGGCGCCTGCGAGCGGTGAGGAGCGCTCGATATGCCATTCACCGGGCATGCGTCATCAGCGATCTATCCTCAAGAGGGGGAACTCATGGCGATTGCGATTCATCTGGCGCGTCGGGCGCGAAGCCGCGCGCTGAGCCTGCTCACGGTATTCGCGGTCCTGAGCATGTTCGTCTCGGCCTGCAGCACGACGGGCGGAAGCGGCAGCATCAAAGCGGGGCCCGGCGTGGATCTCAACGCGAAGACCATCACCCTCGGCGTCCTCTCGCCGCTCTCCGGGACCATTGGTGATGCGATTGGCATCCCGCTGACGAAGGGCATCGAGACGTACTTCAAGGCCATCAACGCCAACGGCGGCATAGATGGCTTCCAGGTGAAGCTGGTCGAGAAGGACTCGAAGTACAATCCGCAGACTCAGGTCCAGCTGTACAACGAGATCCACAACCAGGTGCTGATGCTCGCTGAGAGCCTGGGTTCGCCGACCACGCAGGCTATCGTCAGTCTCTCCGAGCGCGACAAGATGCTGGTGTCCGCCGCCTCGCTGGATTCAATATTGGCTCGCCAGCAATACATGGTCCTGATCGGGACGCCGTACCGCTTGCAGGTCGAGAATGGCTTCGACTATGTGGTGAACAAGCTGGGCGTGACGAGCCCGAAGGTCGGCATCGTCTACCAGGACGACGCGTATGGTCAGGACGGCCTGACTGGCTATACAGAGGCCATCGGCTGCTACAACCTGAACGACGTGGCTCGAGCGACCTACGAGCTGACTGACACGAGCTACACGGCGCAGGTTACCAAATTGAAGAATGCGGGCGCGCAATACGTCTTCCTGTCCGCCATCCCCCAGGCCGCGGCGGGCATCATCGGCGCGGCCGCCCAGCTTGGCTACTTCCCACATTGGATCCTGCAAAGCCCAGCGTGGGCGAACGGGCTGCTCAACGTTTCTCCCCAGTTCACCGGCCTGCTGAAGCAGAGCGTGTGGGTCGTCGCGCAAGGGGCCACCTGGGGCGACACCACTCAGCCGGGCATGGCCAAGATGATGGCTGATCTCCAGCAGTACGCGCCTGACCAGAAGCCTGACGGCTACTTCCAGTTCGGCTACGCCGAAGCCTCGGTGACCTACGCGATCCTCAAGAAGGCGGCGGACAACGGCGACCTGACCCGCGAGGGCCTGCTCACCGCCTTCAACTCGCTGGGGACGGTTGACCTGGGCGGGCTGTACGGCGGCTCCGCGCACTACGGCTCATCGCCTAACGATCGGGTGCCAACGCGCGACAACAGCGTCTACGGCATTGACACGACAATCCCCAACAACTTCAAGAACCTGAGCGGCGACTTCACCGGCTCCTGCGCGCTTAAGTCGCAGTTCTAGCTCGTCCCAGCGCGATCCACGCGCATGCCGGCGCCTCGGTAAAGGAGTAGAATACACCTTGCCGGGGCGCCTGGCATGGTACGGGCTGGAACAGGACAGGAGCGGACGAGCGATGCCAATCGAGGACTTCAACGGGGCGGTCGCTGTCGTGACGGGCGGCGCGAGCGGGATTGGGCTGGCGACGGCGCGGGCGCTCTACGCGCAGGGCGCGAACGTCGCGCTGGCGGACATCAACGAGGCGGGGCTGCGCCAGGCGGCGGAGCGGGTCCGCGAGGCCGCGCCTGGCTCGGCGGCACAGGTCATCACCGTCGTAACCGACGTGACCGACGACGCGCAGGCGCGGGAGCTCGTGCGCCAGGCGCAGGCGCTGACCGGGCGCGTTGATTTGCTGGTCGCGTGCGCCGGGATCGGGCGCGGCGGCCGCATCGAGGACCTGCCATCATCCGAGATGCGCAAGATGATGGACGTCAACTTCCTGGGCATCTATACCTGCGTCCAGGCGGCGGTACCCGTGATGCGCGCGCAGGGCGGCGGCCACTTCGTGCTGATCAGCTCGGTGGCGGGCAAGCTGGGTGTCCCACTGCTCTCTGGCTACTGCGCCAGCAAGTGGGCCGTGCGTGGCTTCTCCATCGCCATGCGCTCTGAGCTGTACGGGACGGGAATCGG
>DASTKI010000034.1:0-15623 GCA_035716045.1 Ktedonobacterales bacterium | reverse complement strand
CATCAGCATCAAGGAGTACTCTGTCGCCGACGCGCCCGCACAATCGTTATGTCGGTAGTAGGAGGCTGCCGTTATGACGTCACGACGTGACACGCGACTTACCCGGCGAGAGTTCATCGCGGCGGCGACCGCGACTGTGGTGGTCGCTGGCTGCGCCCCATTCAGCGGCGGTGCGACGACGACAGCGCGCCGCGCGCAAGCGTTCGCCACCACGACGCCTGTCGTGATTGGCGGTGACGCGACCATTCCCGTGAGCCTGCTGGAGAGTCTGGCTAGCGCGATCGCGGGACACGGCGGTATCAGCTCCGCCTATGTCGTCGCGTCTCCCATCCCTCCCCCAGACTTGTTCATTACCTTCGGCGGCGCGCCCAAGGGCTACACGCACGGCGCGACGGTTGGATCGAGCGCGTGGGCGCTGGTCTCTCACTTGCGCGTGCCAGTGGAGTCCGTGACGCGCGCGCAGGCGCAAGGCCTGCTGAGCGGCGCGATCAACGACTGGCGCGCGGTCGGCGCGCCATACAGCGTCCCGGTCAAGCGCTTCCGGCTGGCCAGCCTGCCCACGCCCTCAGGCGTCGCCAACGCGCCCGGCGTCACGAGCGTCCCATCACTGAGCGCCCTGCTCGCTGCCCTGCGCGCCAATCCCGGCGCGGTGGCCGTCATACCAACTGAGGCGGCGGACTGGTCCGTGCATCACCTCGGCGTGGACGGCTTCTTCCCCGCGCAAGGGCGCGGCTCCGGCGCCGGGCTGGGCTCGCTGCCGCTGCGGCTGTGCGTCTCGGACGAGCTGGCGAAGCAGGGCGCGGACCCCGCGAAGATCGGCGCCAGCGCCAGCAAGGCGCTGGCCGCCAGCCAGCAGACGCTCGATCTCGTCACGGTCGGTGACATCATGCTTGGCCGTGGTGTGCTGAACCAGATGACGGCGCGCAACGATTTCCGCTTTCCCTACCGCGCCATCAAGAGCGAGCTGGATGCGGGCGATGTGCGCGTCGGCAATCTGGAATGCATGGTCACTGATCTCGTCCAGCCGCCATCCGACCCCGCAACCTTCACCTTTATCTGCCCCTCCAAAGGTTTCGATGGCCTGACCTACGCTGGATTCGACATCGTCACGCTGGCGAACAACCACTCGAACGGCGAGGGGCAGGCGGTCTTCAACGACATGCGCAACGGCCTCACACGCCAGGGCATCAAGCACTGCGGCGGCGGCGACAATCTGGCGCAGGCCGCCGCGCCAGCCGTCGTGGAAGCGAAGGGAACGCGCCTCGCCATCCTCAGTTACGACAACATCATGCCACAGGGACCGTTCGCCACCGCGGGAAGCTGGGGCCTGGCGCCGATTGATGTCACGCGCCTGCCAGGCGACATCGCGGCGGCGCGCGAGAGGGCTGATCTGGTCATCCCCTACTTCCATTGGGGCATTGAATACACCAACGATCCGACCTCCTATCAGCAAAACGTCGCACGGGCGGCGATTGACGCGGGCGCCGATATGGTGCTGGGCAACCATCCCCACTGGACGCAGGGCATCGAGCGCTACAAAGACAAGCTCATTATCTACTCGATGGGCAACTTCGTCTTCGATCAGGACTGGTCTGTGCCAACGATGGAGGGCATGCTGCTACACCTCTATTGGCGCGCCGGGACGCTGGTCAGTGTGCGCTTCGTGCCGACGAAGGACGTCAGCCGCTGCCAGCCGAAAGCGATGTCGCCCGAGGAGGCGGTGGGCGTCTTCAACCGCATGTGGAGCGGTACAGATGAGCTCGCCAGTGGCCGCTACGGGCCGTAACCACTGGGCGGATACCGCAACCGCTGGGCGGATACCGCCTGGCGGATAAATTCGCGGCTAAAGGCCTACCGGCCACGAAGCCCGCCTTCGCGGCTTGGCTAGCCCAGAATCATCAGACAATTCACAAGCCCTGAGCCCCGACGAGTGACGCCGATGCTGGAATACCATCCCATCACGCCTGAGCGCCGCGCCGACCTGGCTCGCTTCTCTGAGGCGCACGGCAAGTTCCGCTACTGCTCCTGCATGCGCTGGCGCATGACCAGCGCGGAGTTCAAGCGCTCCACCACGGAGAGCCGCGTCGCCACACTTGATGGCCTGGCTGCAGCGGACACGCCCGTCGGCGTGCTGGCTTATCTGGATGGCGAGCCGGTCGGCTGGGTCGCCGTCGCGCCGCGCCAGGCGCTTGGCGCGCTGGAGCGCTACCGCGATCTGGCGCGAATTGATAACCAGCCTGTCTGGTCGGTCACCTGCTTCTTCATTGACCGCCGCGTCCGGCGGCGTGGCGTCACGCTTGGCCTCCTCAAGGCCGCCGTCGCCTACGCCCTCGAACGCGGCGCGACCATCATCGAAGGCTACCCCGTCGAGCCAGGCGCGCGCCTCTACACCTACATGGGCTCGCCCGCGACCTTCCGCGCAGCCGGATTCAAGGATGCCACGCCACCCGGCCGCGCCCGGCTGGTGATGCGCTTTACAGCCGATGCCAGCGAGTGATCAGACACGCTACTCCGCGCGGCGGCGGACTAGCGCCTCGTTGAGCGATCCGGTGCGGTAGCCCGCCAGATCAAGCGTCACATAGAGGTAGCCCGCCTCGCGCACGGCGGCGACAACTTCTTCGCGCGTCTCCGTGTCCAGCAATCGCGCGAACTCGTCGCCGCTCACCTCGATGCGCGCGATCTTGTCGTGGCTGCGCACGCGCACCTGGCGGAAGCCCAGCTTGCGCAGCGCGCGCTCGGCCTTGCCGATCTTGCGTAGCTCCTCCACTGTTACCGTCGTACCATAGGGAATGCGCGAAGAGTAGCAGGCCAAGGCGGGCTTGTCCCAGACCGGCACGCCCAGGTGGCGGGCCAGCGTGCGGATATCTTCCTTGCCCATGCCCGCCTCATCCAGTGGCGCGGCCACCTGGCGCTCGCGCGCGGCGCGCTGGCCGGGGCGCCAGTCGCCATGATCGTCGCGGTTCATACCATAGGCGATGTGCGCCAGGCCAAGCTCGCGCGCCAGCGGCTCCAGCTGGTCAAAGAGCTCGGTCTTGCAGAAGTAGCAGCGCTCGGCGGTATTGGCGGCGTAGCGCGGATCTTCCAACTCATGAGTCTCCAGCTGGACCAGCCGCGCGCCAATCGCCTGGGCGACCTCCACCGCCTGCCGCGTCTCCTCCTCGTCGTAGGCCTCCGACGACGCCAGCGCCCCGACCGCCTGCCCGCCCAGCTCGTCCGTAGCGACCTTGAGCAGCAGCGCGCTATCCACCCCGCCAGAGTACGCGACCAGCACGGAGCCTAGCGCTCGCACTCCAGCGCGCAACCGCTGATACTTCTCCGCCAGTTCCGCGCCAAGCGCATCGCTCGCGCCGATGACCTCGCCAGACTTCCCCATGTCGCGCTCGCTCCTCGCCACAGGCGCGCCTGCCGCATACGCCATGTAGCGCCGCGCCTGCCATACCCTCCTATTCTATGTCATGCGCGCTGCCTCAGTCTTGTGGCTCAGCAGGCTCGCGCTCGATTCCCTCCTTCGCGCGTGATCGCGTGATCTGGCCGGTGAAGACGAAATACACCCCCAGCGCGCCGTTGAGCGCGACGCTCAGCCAGGGGCTGAGGAAAGCCAAGCCGAAGGCGGCGAGATAGACGAACGGGCCGAAGCGGTACTGGTACGTGATGCGCGCCACCCCGGCAGGGTCGGCGTCACGCGCCAACAGGCGGCGGCCAGTGGAGGCCCAGAGCCAGAGCGCGTTGTAGAGGATCGCTGTTATCACAAAAGTCGCACTATACGTCGCCGTGGCGAGGGTTGCGGCGGGAGTATTCATTGCGTCCGCTACCAGCGCTGTGGGGTAGTTGACGAACACGATCAGCATCAACAGCGCGCCATTGAGGTAGATGAAGGGCCGGTCAATGCGCGCGATGTACTGGAACACGCTATGGTGATTGACCCACATCACCAGAATCGTCAGGAAACTGATCACGTAGGTCAGCATGCTCAGCCAGTGATACTGACCAAAAATCACTGCCGCACCGGACATCAATAGCTCATCCCGAGAGGGAACAGGCACGCTGAGGACCAGCAGCGTCAGCGCGATGGCGAAAACGCCGTCGCTCAACGCCTCAAGCCTGCCCGTCTCCCTGCGCTCCTCGCCGCTCTCTGAAGGATAGCGAACCATGCGCGCCTCTCCTCCCCTCTCGTGTAAGACACTGGCCAAGACGCCTAGAGTCCGCGCCATTCATGCGAACGATAGCGCGCATGGAGTGGTGAGGGAAACTGGAAGACCGGGCAGGACGGCGACGCCCAATCGCGCAGGATCGAAAGCCCTATATGCGCGACGATTCGGTCAGCGAGCCGCGCCTCAAAATGCGAGCGATACGACTGCGACACTTGCCACGATTAGCGCTTGCCCTGGACCATAGGTGAGCCAGATGAGGTCCCCTATCAGGGGAAACATCCGTTTGGCGAAGAGCTGGCTTGCCAGAATCAGATCACTCACCAGAAAGAGGATCGCTCCAAGCGCAGCCGGGACGAGAGCCGGTGACTGAAGCGCGACGCCCGTAAAGAGCCCAGCGACACCGGCCAGCAGCAATGCATAGGGCAGCGCCGCCCAATGCAACATGGTGGGGCGCTGTCCGCGCATGACGAGGGCATACCACCCAACCAATCCGATCAATAACCACAGCGCGAGCATTCCCCAGCGAGGCGCCTGCGCATTCAACCCATATAGGTCGGCGAGGCGTATGATCGCAAGTAAGTAGGCGACATGGCCGAGGCCGAACGCGGCGATACCTCCCAGGACGGGCTGCGGGATAGCGATCACGCCCGCCAGGAAAAGGTCTCCCAGAAAATCCAGGGACATACCCGCCGCAATGAAGAGCGCATAGCCTGCTACAGAAGTCTGCCGTGTGAGGGCGAATTCGAGCCAGGCGATCAACACGAGTGTCGCGGACGAGGCCATGCGGGCCCATGTGGGCATGCGCCGACCGCCGTCGGCAGACGGTCTTCCCAGGATGAAGCCACCGAAGAGCAACGCGGCCCACAGCGCGAAGAGCGCCAGCAGCGCGGGCGCCTGCCATGAGTTCGCGAAGGCGGCCATGAGTCCATCCTGTCTACGCGGACGCCAATATTGTTCGCCCCAGAACCCGGGCCGTGTCGTCAAGAGACGAAGGTGACGCGACCCCATGCCGGGAGACGCGCCACCTTGCCTCGAGTTGCCGACTGACCGCCGCGAAGCCTAATTCCGCAGCGGCTTACCGGTCTTGAGCATGTGATCCATGCGGGCTTGGGTGGCGGCAGTGCCACAGAGGCTCAGGAACGCCTCGCGCTCTAGGTCGAGGATGTCCTGCTCGGTGAGCGTGTCGAGCGGTGTATGGTCGCCGCCCGTCAGCACCCACGCCAGCTTGCCCGCAACCACGGCGTCATGCTCGGTCGCCTTGCCCTGCAAGCGCAGGTTGTCTACCACCTGCTCCAGCACCAGCCGCGCGCCCGCGCCAGCCGGGCGGAACGTCGGCGGCTCGGGGACCTTCCACTCGCCGCGCGCCTTCGCCTCCGCCAGCGCGATGGCGTCGGCCTTGGCGTCCTCCAGCAGCCGCTCGCGGTCCAGCGTCACGGCGTCGGTCTTCTTGAGGAAGCCGTACTGCCGCGCCTCCTCGGCGCTGGTGGCCACCGTCGCGACGGCGATGATCTCGAAGGCGTGGCGCGCGGGCGCGAACGGGCCGCCCTCGTGCGTCACCTTCTGCGCCAGCGTCTGCCAGCGCGCGAGCATCTCTTTACAGCCGCCGCCCGCCGGGACGACGCCCACACCCACTTCGACCAACCCTAGATACGTCTCCGCCGCCGCGCGCACATGCTGCCCGTGCATGACGATCTCGCAGCCGCCACCGAGCACGCGCCCCGCGGGCGCCACGACTACCGGCACGGGGCTGTACTTCAGCGCCATGTTGGCCGCGTGCAGGCTGCGGATGCCGCGCTCGATCAGCTGGAATTGCCGCATGCGCGCGGCCATCAGCACCTGGGCGATGTTCGCGCCAACACTGAAGTCCGGCGCGTCGTTGCCGACGACAATCGCGCGCCAGTTGCTCTTCGCCTCCTCGATGGCCGCAGTGAGCATGCCGTTGATGTCGTCATCCAGCGAGTTCATCTTGGTATGGAACTCGACGCCGAGCACGCCGTCGCCCATATCAATCAGTGACGCGCCGCGGTTCCCGCGCACGATCTTCGCGCCCGACTTGCGCAGGTAGGTCATGCTCAGGCGGCGGGCGCTGGCCGGCAGCGGCTGGTAGCTGTGTGTCTTCCAGTCCCAGAACTGCCCGTCGTGATAGAAGCTGCCCACACCGTTGTGCGCCACGTCGCGCACGAGCGGTGGGATCGCGCGCCCCTCAGCCTCCATGCGCGCCACAGCCTTGCCAACGCCGAGCAGGTCCCAGGTCTGGAAGGGACCAACGTCCCAGTTGAAGCCCCAGCGCATGGCGTTGTCAATATTCACCACGTCGTCGGCTATCTCTTGGGCGACGGCAGCGGTGTAGAGCAGCGTGTCGGCGGTCACGTCCCAGGCAAGCTGAGCCGCGCGGTCGTTGGCGTTGAGGATGCCGCGCGCGCGCTCGGCGGAGTCGGCATTGCCCTTGACACTATCGAGCGAGGAGAAGTGCACGGAGTCCTGCGCGCGGTACTCCATCGTCGCCGGGTCCAGCACGAGAATCTCGGACTTGCCGCCCTCGCCCTTGACGCGCTTGTAGAAGCCCTGGCCGGTCTTGTCGCCCAGCCACTTACGCGCCACCATCTCGCGGATGAACGCCGGAAGCTGGAAGACATCGCGCTGCGGGTCGTCGGGCAGGTTCTCGTAGAGGCTATCGGCGACATGCAGCAGCGTATCCACGCCGGCCAGATCGGCAGTGCGGAAGACGGCGGACTTCGGGCGGCCCATCGCCTGACCGAAGATCGCGTCCACTTCCTCGATCTTGTAGCCTTTGTCCAGCATGCGACGGGCAGTGATCGCGAAACCGTAGTTGCCAATGCGGTTGCCGATGAAGCTCGGCCGGTCCTTGCAGTAGACGACGCCCTTGCCCAGCCGCGCCGAGCAGAACTCGCCCACGAACGTCATGAGCTCCGGATCGGTCTCCGGCCCTGCCACGACCTCCAGCAGCTTCATGAAGCGCACGGGGTTGAAGAAGTGGGTGATCAGGAAGTGGCGGCGGAACTCCTCGCCACGCCCCTCCAGCAGCATCGTCGCTGGCAGGCCCGACGTGTTAGAGCTGACGATCGTTCCCGGCTTGCGCACCTTTTCGATGCGCGCGAAGAGATCGCGCTTGGCGCCAATCTCCTCGATGATCGCCTCGACGATCCAGTCCACGCCCGCCAGCTTGTCCAGGTCATCCTCGGTATTACCTGGCGTCACCAGCTGCGCGGCGCGCGGAGAGAAGAACGCCGAGGCGGGCCGCGCCTTGAGCGCGCGCTCGATGCCGCCGAGCGCGAACTTGTTGCGGACAGCGGGGTCGGCGCTGCCCTGCGCGTCGGGCGGCACGATATCGAGCAGCAGGGTCGGCACGCCAGCGCTAGCCAGCAGCGCCGCGATACCCGACCCCATGATGCCCGCGCCGATGACCGCCGCGCGCTGGATATTGTAGGTCATGACACTATCCTTTTTGCCGTCAGCCGGTGGCTACAATCGCTCGATGATCGTGGCGACACCCTGGCCACCACCCACGCAGAGCGTCGCCATGCCGACGCGCTTGTCCAGCGTCTCCAGGTCGTTGAGCAGCGCGCCAATGATGCGCGCGCCGGTGCATCCCAGCGGGTGGCCCAGCGCGATCGCGCCGCCGTGCGGGTTCACCTTCTCCTCATCCAGCCCCAGCTCGCGGATCACGGCCAGCGACTGCGCGGCGAACGCCTCGTTCAGCTCGATCAGGTCAATGTCGGAGAGCTGCATGCCCGCCCGCTTCAGCGCCTTGCGCACAGCCGGAACCGGCCCAATGCCCATGATCTCTGGCGCGACGCCCGCCACCGCCATCGCGACGACCCGCGCGCGCGGCTTGAAGCCCAGCTCACGCGCCTTCTCCAGCGACATCAGCACTGCCGCCGACGCGCCGTCATTGAGCGGGCTGCTGTTGCCCGCTGTCACCGTGCCGCCCGCGATGAACGCTGGCTCCAACGAGGCCAGCCGCTCCAACGATGTATCGCGGCGCGGACCCTCGTCGGTGTCCATCATCGCGCCATTCGGCAGCGCGACGGGAACGATCTCCCTCGCCAGGATGCCCGCGTCCATCGCCGCCAGCGCTCGCTGGTGGCTGCGCAGCGCGAAGTGGTCCTGCTCTTCGCGCGTGATGCCATACTTGCGCGCCAGATTCTCCGCCGTGTGGCCCATCGGAATGTAGGACTGCGCGAAGTCAGCGGTCATCGCGCCGGGGTAGCCACAGGCCTCAACACCATTGGGGTTATTGATCAGCTTGGGGTTGAAGCTGGGGTTGAAGCCGCCCATCGGCACGCGCGACATATTCTCCACGCCGCCAACGACGATCACGTCGCCTTGGCCCAGCATGATGCTCTGCGCAGCCATGTTGACGGCTTGCAGGCTGCTGGCGCAGAAGCGGTTGACAGTCACCGCGCCCGCCGTCGTGGGCAGGCCCGCCAATCCAGTCACGATGCGGGCGAGGTTCATGCCCTGCTCACCCTCAGGGAAAGCGCAGCCAACGATCACATCCTCGATCTGGGTGTAGTCGAAGGTGGGGATGCGGCTCAGCGCGCCCCGGATGGCGACGGCGCCCAGGTCATCCGCGCGCACAGCTTTGAGCGCGCCCTTGCTCGCCCGGCCAATCGGCGTGCGGGCGGCGCTGACGATCACAGCTTCTGGCATGGTATGGTCTCGATCCTCTCTGAATAACCGACCCCAGCGGGCCTGCAAATTGCTCAGCCTATGGAGCGCGCTCAGAGCGCGCCGCTGACGTGGCAGCCTCGCTGGTCTCGCGCTCCGTCTCACCCGTTGTGCGCGTATCGCGCCGAATGTAGATGACTTTCTCAATCTCGGCGTGGACGGTCCCCTGCGCATCGGTCAGCGTCACCGCATAAACGCGGTCAATCGCTCGCGCCGTCTCTAGCGCGGCGCGAATGCTGTCCAACTCGGCCTCATCGAGCGCGAATCGCGCGTAGAGCGTCTTCTTGCCCGGCTTGCGAAAGCGGATAGTCGCTGCCTTGTCCCAGACGGTGTAGCCCTTGCCCAGATTGCGCATAAGCATGATCATGTAGAATGGGTCCACCGCCGCGTACATGCTGCCGCCAAAGATCGTGCCGACGTAGTTGCGCGTCCGCAGGCTCAGCGGCAGCCGGATGCGCACGTCGCGCCAGTCGGCGGAGATGTGACTCACCCACGCGCCGGTCCCGCGATAGACCGGCGCCAGGTTGAAGCCCCAGCGGATCATGCGTGTCGCCCATGATTCGGGAGTAGCTGGAGGCGTCAGGTTCGCCATGAGACACTAGCCCTTCCGCTCACGCGGAATGATCAGCGCGCCATCCACCAGCATCTCTGTTACCACTTCGCCGTCGGCGTTGGTGATCGTGACCTGCGCGTTGTAGCGCGCCTTGCCCTCACTGGCGATCTCCGCCCGCACACGCGCCTGCTCATCCGCTGAGAGGGTCGCTTCGGCGCGCAGGTCGCCAGCCGCCGGGCGGCGGTAGGTGATGCTCGCGCTGGCCACGACCGGCAGATACCCCGCCTGCTGCAAGTCAGCGAAGGCGGCTAGCGCGAGCACGCCAGAGACGGTCTCGGCCAACCCAAACTGCGCGGCGGCATGCACGGTGCCGATATGATTCGTCCGCTCTACCGCAAACGGCATGCTCGCCACCGCGCGAGTCGCCTCCACCTGCTCGATACGCACATCCAGCGCGCGCACGAACGGCACCCGCTCCGCTATCATCCGGCGAATCGTCTCCAGATCGAGCATCTTCCGCCGCCTTTCATCATTGGCCCAGCGAACTCCCCCTCTCCCTGTGGGGAGAGGGGGCCGGGACGTGAGGTCACACTATTTGATGGGATACCCGCCGCGCTCGGCGACGGCGGCGGCCAGCTCACGCTGGAGCGGCACGATATCGGCCTCGGGGTCACCGAGGTAGCGGCGCACCAGCGCCAGCTCCTCGCGGCGCTCGTCGCCCTCCAGCGCCATCGTGATCGCGCCCTCCATCGCCGCGCGCGCCTCCTTGAAGAGGTTGATGGTCGCGACCTGCGCCAGCAGCGCGTGCGTGGCGGCATCGGCGGCCCCGACGCGGAACGCGAACAGCGCGCGTGCGACGGCGCTATCCATCGCGAAGGCCGTGATGAGCATATTGGCGGTGTACTCGAGGAACTCTTGCTCCTCGCGCATGTTCGCCATGAACTTCATCGAGGCCTTCATCGCGCTGTAGATGCCCGCGCGCTTGACCCGCTCGACCAGGTTCACCGCATCGCGCAGCGCGGCGGGTGTGTCATCCCCCGCGAAGTCGGGCGCTTGGCCACTGGCGATCTGGCCGTCAATCTCCGGGAAGACGGAGAACAGGTCAATCTTGTTCTCCATCGCGCGGGTAAAGAGCGTGCCAGCCGCTACCAGCCGGTTGACTTCGTTGGTTCCCTCGAAGATGCGGTTGATGCGCGCGTCGCGCCAGGCGTGCGAGATCGGGTACTCGTCCATGAAGCCGTAGCCGCCGAAGATCTGCACGCCCTCATCCACGCTGCGGCCCAGCGCCTCGGAGCCATAGATCTTGGCGATCGAGCACTCGATAGCGTACTCCTCGATGGCCGCAAGCTGCGCCATGCGGTCGGCCCCAGCCGCCAGCCGCGCCTCTTCCACTAGGCCCACCGTGCGGAACGCCAGCGCTTCAGCCGCATAGACATCGGCGGCCAAGTAGGCCAGCTTCTTCTTGATTAGGCCGAAGCCCGACAGCGGGCGGCCGAACGCCTTGCGCTCATTGGCGTAGGCGGCGGACATATCGAGCGCCGCGCGCGCACCACCCGCCGCGCCCGCGCCCAGCTTCAGGCGGCCAATGTTAAGGATGTTGAAGGCGATCTTGTAGCCTTTGCCGATCTCGCCCAGCACGTTCTCGACGGGAACCTTCACGTTATCGAAGTACACCGTGCGGGTGGACGAGCCCTTGATGCCGACCTTCTTCTCCTCCGCCCCGGTGGAGACCCCTTCCCACGCCGACTCGACGATGAAGCCAGTGTGCTTGGTGTCGTCAATCTTGGCGAAGACGATCATCACATCGGCGAAGCCGGAATTCGAGATCCACTGCTTGGCGCCGTTGAGGATGTAGTATCTGCCATCCTCGGAGAGCGTCGCGCGCGTGCGGATGCTCATCGCGTCAGAGCCGACGCCCGGCTCGGTCAGCGCGTAGGCGCCGATCAGCTCGCCCGTGGCCAGCTTCGGCAGGTACTTCCGCTTCTGCTCATCCGTGCCATAGAACACGATGGGCAGCGTGCCAATCGTCGTGTGCGCGCCCTGGGCCACGGCGAACGACGCCTGGCGCATCTCCTGCGCGACGAGCGCGCTGACGACCATGCCCAGATCAGCCCCACCATACTCCTCAGGCACGTCAATCATCAGCAGGCCCTGCTCACCAGCCTCTTTGACCAGGCTGGCCATCAGGCCCGGCTCCTGCGCGTCAATCTCGTCGCTCTTGGGCAGGACCTCGCGCTGGATGAACGTGCGCGCGGAGTCGCGAATCTCGCGCTGCTCGTCCGTCAACCGCTCCAGCGTCAGGAAATCGGCGCTCGTGACCGGTGTGGTCAGAAAGCTCGCGCCAGAATCAGTCTTGGCGTCGGTCGCCATCCTCTCGTGCCTCCTGTTACGGAGCCAGCGCGTCTGTCGCCAGCCCCGCCTATGTGGACCAAATGGTTAACTAGCCCAATGTATCGTGTACCGCCCGGCGCGTTACGCGGGCCGTTACGGCGCGGCAGCCCGCGCCAGCGCCTCTTCACGCAGCGCGCGCCGCAGCACCTTGCCAACCAGCGTCTTCGGCAGCGACTCGCGGAACTCGTACTCCTTGGGGACCTTGTAGGCCGCCAGCCGCTCGTGGCACCACGTGTCCAGCTCGGCGGCGGTCAGCTCCTCGCCCGGCTTGGCGACGACGAACGCCCGCACCGTCTCGCCGCGATACTCGTCGGGCATGCCGACCACCGCCGCCTCCAAGACCTTCGGGTGCTCGTAGAGGACTTCCTCGACATCTCGCGGGTAGACGTTGTATCCGCTGGCGATGATCAGGTCCTTGGCGCGGTCAACGATCGTGAAGTAGCCATCGGCGTCCATCACGCCAATGTCGCCGGTGCGCAGCCAGCCGTCGCGCAAGACTTTGGCTGTCTCATCTGGCCGGCTCCAGTAGCCCTGCATGACCTGCGGCCCGCGCACGACGATCTCGCCGCGCTCGCCCAGCGGCAGCGGCTCCCAGGTCTCGGCGTTGATGATCATCGCGTCGGTGTTGGGTACCGGAAGGCCAATCGTCCCCACGCGACGCTCGCCATAGACCGGGTTACAGTGCGTGACCGGCGAGGCCTCCGTCAGGCCGTAGCCTTCGACCACCTTCGCGCCCGAAACCGACTCGAAGCGCCGCTGCACCTCGGCTGGCAGGGGCGCCGAGCCGCTGATGCAGACCTGGACCGAGCTCAGGTCACGCTTATGCTGCTCGACCTCACGCGCGAGCGCCAGATACATCGTTGGCACGCCGGGGAACAGGTCGGGCTTGTACTTCTCGATGGCGTCGAGCGTGTCCTTGACCGTGAAGCGTGGTAGCAGCGCCATCGTCGAAGCGGCGTAGATCGTCAGGTTCATGGCCACCGTCAGGCCGTACACATGGAAAAACGGCGCGACGCACAGCGTGATGTGCTTCGATCCCAGCGGCTGTTCGTTCCATGCCCAGCACTGCACGGCATTTGTCAGTAGGCTGCGATGGGTCAGCATCGCGCCCTTCGAGACGCCAGTCGTGCCGCCGGTGTATTGCAGCAGCGCCAGGTCGTCTGCCTTGGCAGGCGCAGGGAGCTGGTAGCCCGCAAACCCCTGACTGTCGCCTTTGATGAGGCGCCGGAAATCGTGAATGCTGGGGTCGCTGCGCGGGATGCGCTCCGGCTTGCGGCCCTCGCGGCGCGCCATGATCGCCTCGCGCGCGTGGTACGCCAACGCGAGTGGCAGCGGGAAGTAGTCCGCCACGTTGGTCAGGATGACCTGCTCGACGGGCGTGTTGGCGCGTACCTCCGCCAGGTTGTGGTAGAGCTGGTCGAGCAGCACGATCACCCTCGCGCCGGAGTCGCGCATCTGGTGCTCCAGCTCGGGCGGTGTGTACAGCGGGTTGGTGGGCACGACGACCGCGCCCGCCTTGAGCGCGCCGTAGAACGCGATGGGGAATTGCGGGCAGTTCGGCAGACAGATCGCCACCCGGTCGCCGCGCCGCACGCCCAGTTTCACCAGCGCCCGTGCGAAACGCTCGGCGAGCGAGGAGAGCTGCGCGTAGCTGAGGCGCGTGCCATAGTACTCGATGGCGGTGAAGGCGCTCGACGTGCGCGCGGCCTCGTCCAGCAGCCAGGTCAGCGGCTGCTCCGGCACGATGACTGTCGCGGGCACGGAGGGCGAGTAATGCGCCGTCCAGGGTCGCGACGCGGGCGCGGCGTCGCCGGAAACCGCGTCAGAAGCTCTAACGTCATCCATGAGCGCACTCCTCGTTGAGTGTTGGGCAGGGCTACAAAGCGACAAAGCGCCGGATATGACCGCAGTATATCCGGGGGATATTGTCAAGCGCGCCGTTGCCAGCTAACGTTCTCACGTGCGTATACTGCCATCTGGCTAACACATCATGCGTAGCGATGATTGAATACGGGAGAGCGAGGCGCGTAACCCGATGACCCAGAGACGCGTGACAGAGAAGTCTGGCGGGGCGCCATCCACACCAGCCGGGCCAGAGGTGTTCGGCGCGCTGATCGCGGAGCTGCGCCAGCAGCGCGGCCTCTCGCAGGGGCAGCTCGCGCGGGCGGCGCGGCTCTCGCGCACCTACATCTACCACCTGGAGACCGGCAAGCGGACGGCGCCCTCCGCGCGCGTGGCGCGCTCGCTGGCCCGCGCGCTGGAGGCGCACGGCCCGGACCGCCAGCGGCTGGCGAACGCCTTCTCGGCGCTGACTGGCGAGCAGATGGAGGACGAGAGCGAGCAACTCGACCTCTTCGACCAGCGCGAGCTGGCGGCGCTGCTGGTCCACAACACCGCTTTCCCGGCGCACAGCCTGGACCGACTCTGGCACATCACCTCATGGAACCCGCCCGCGAAAGAGCTCTTCGAGTTGGATGAGTCTGTGCTGGCCAGCCACAACCAGAACCTGATGATGGTCGTCTTCGACCCGGCCTACCGCATCCGGTTCCGTCCATGGGAGGCCCTCGCGCGGCGGATGCTGGCCGACTTCAAGTACAGTACCCGCAGCCTGACCTACCTGCCGGAGTATCGCGCGCTCTGGCGTCGCCTGCGCGCCATGCCGGACTTCCAGCGCATCGCCAGCACGTCTGACGCGGGTGTGGCGGTCGCGCCGAGCTTCGTCTTCCACATGCGCCACTCGCGGTTGGGCGTGCTGGCGCTACGGACCACGATCACCGCCTTCAGCGGCGCATCGGACTACTCCATCGTCACCTACGTCCCCGGCGACCAGCAGACGCTCACCATCTTCGCCCGTAACGGCTGGCAACGCGAGGGCATCATCGAATAGGCTAGTAGGCTAATCTAGCGGTTGAAACGAGGCGGCGGTTACACCGCCCTTGGTGGCAGGCGCCACATCCGCTGACGCGCGTCGCCACAGCCGCGCCAGCGCGAAGTTACTGGGCAGGCGCACACCCGCGCTCCACAGATAGAGCGCGCCGCAGAGGACCCAAAGCAGCAGCGTTCCTGCCGCAGACGCCCGAAACAGGGGGTGAGGCAGATGAAAAGGAATAATGTTCAACAAGCAATAGGCAATACCAAGTGTCACGACTGGCCACCAGTGTGACGCAAGTGATCGCCAGTTTTGCCCGATGACAGGGCGTTTCGCGTATAGGAGCGCCACATCTAGGCACACCATAAGCGCGGGCAGCAACCATGTGAGGTAATGCCACCAGACGAGTTGCGATAACAACAGCATAGTAGTAAGTGCCCAGCCAGCGCCGACTTCTTCATTCGCAGTCCGCTTCCCTCTCGACCATCGAAGCCAAACAACAATCACGACAAACGTCAGCCCTGTGAAATACCCAATGAGCACACCGCCTAGCAGTGAGTTCATCCAATGACCTCCCTCCTCAAGGGCGGCAAAGTAGCGTACATCGCGTTGTCCAGCGCCTATGCTTTCAACCAATGTTTGAGGACCAACAATCAACCACTGCGTCACAACCAGCGCAATTGAAGCGACGGTCGCGCCTATGACGGAGCGCCAACGACCACAAAGGAGGTAGTACAGTATCAGGACCGCCGGAAAATACTTGAGTACGCCTCCAAATCCGAGCACTGCTCCGCCCGCGTATTCGTGATTATGTGAAATGAGCAGCATACCCGCCAAGATAATGGCTAACACAACTAGGTGAACCTGTCCGAAACCAATGCCCCACAAAACTGGCAAGAGGAAGAGCGCCATCATCGCAACGACTAGGGCGCGGGCCACCCCATACCGTCGCCACGCCTGATAGGTG
>DASTKI010000033.1:0-16545 GCA_035716045.1 Ktedonobacterales bacterium | reverse complement strand
ATCCTCCGTAGAGCGCGCGGCGGGCGTCCCGGCGTCTGGGTTGGCCTGGTCTTCCGGGGCGCCCTGATCGCGGGGCTGCTGGCCATAGGCGCCGCGAGCCTGGTCTATGCTCCTCCGGGGCCATCGAGACTGGTGAACCGGCCAGCGCCAGTGTCATCAAACGTGATTGTCGTCTATCTTCAGCAGACCAATCTTGCGCCGCCCACACTCATAGCGGTGAACGCGCGCACAGGCGCGCGACTCTGGTCGCGCGCATTCCAGATCATTGAGCCTCTGTTGTTTCGCCTGGCGCCAGATGTCGCGCTCGTAGCGAGCGACACTGGCTACCTCGAGGCGCTACGTGTCTCGGATGGCGCAACGCTCTGGACACAAGCGGGCGTTGAAACACAGATAGGTCTGTTCACAGCGAGTGACGTAGCAAGTGACGGCAATAGTCTCTTTCTCATCAGTCCGATCAGCAAAGATACTGTCCAGATCGAAGCTGTGAACGCGCATACGGGAACTGCCATCTGGCATGGCGTACCGTCTATGCCTGATTTTGTCCCATCTGCATTGGCTCTGGATGGCGCCACCCTCTTCATCGCCGGCCAATCCCCAACTGATTCCGCCGTCTCCGTGATCGCTGTCAACAAAGCGACGGGCGCACTGCAATGGCAAGCGCCACGCAACGCGCTCACGTCGTTACGCAGCGTCCAGGCGCTCATGGTGACGCTTGGGAACATTATCGTATTGCCAGATGGATTCGGCCTCCAATGGTATCTTGGCTCGAAAGCCGAGAGCTTCCCGGTGGCGCTGCGCGAGCGTGATGGCGCGCAGGCCTGGACGATGACGCTCAATGCGAAACCGAACGATCTACCAACGATCTTAGAGGAAGCGAGAGATAACTCCAATTTATATCTGCTCTATGCTCCCACGAGCGTACTGTACTCGCCATGTGTGGGCGACAGCTTCGAGACATGTCCCGCGACCCTGGCGGCGTTTGACATGCAAACAGGCCGTATGCGATGGAGTCGCCTCACCTCTTTTGTAGATGGCAACGAGGCGCTGACCGTCTATGACGGAGTATTGCTGCGCGGATTACCCGCCGACTATGGCTTTATGGCTGATTTTAACTACAACCAGAATGGTAGCCTCCTCTTCGCCTATGACGCAGCCAGCGGACGCCCACTCTGGCGCGATAATACGCCGCGCATAGGGGTCACATGGAACCTCCCTGTAGCGGTCGCCCCGACGGGCGTCAACTCGACCGTGTATCTGATTGGTCTCCAGTCCTCTCCCTATCTGCCGCCATTTGGCGACTGCAACTTTAACTGCGGCTATACCTGGCTCTACGCAGTTAACGTCCACAGCGGCGCGGCTTGGTGGCGCGCGCCTGCGGGCAATGTCAAGATGACCAGGTTCATTTTGTAGGGATGATACGATGACCTATCGCGAGTTGTTGATTGGGCTTGCCATTGGCGCGCTGGCGCTGGCGGCGCTGGCGCTCGCTTTCGCCATCCGAGCTACTGTCCGCCGCGCGCGCGACGGGCGTCCCCGCCTCTGGGTTGGCCTGTTTTTCCGCGGCGCCCTGATCGCCGGGCTGCTGGCAGTGGGCGCGGCTAGCCTGGCCAACGTGCCGCCGCCCGACCCGGTGAATCATCCCAACCCGGCGGCGGCGGATGCGACCATCGCCTTCCTCAAGACCTCACGCGACGCCACACCGCAAACGGTCGTCGGCGTCAGCGCGCGCGACGGGTCGACTCGCTGGATCCGGACGCTCGATGGCCCGATCGCATCGTTACTGTCTCCCACCCCAGACATGGTCCTCGCGCCGACCGCCGTTGGTCTCTACGCCCTACGCACGGCGGATGGCGCGGTCCTCTGGCGCAGCCAGGTGGTAACGTATATAGCGGCAGGCGCCATGGCGGCGGATGAGGCGCGCGTCTACGCGGTAGTCCCCGCGTCTCCGGCGCGCGGAACGGGCGCGCAGGATATCATCGCGCTCGACCTCCACACGGGCGCGCTGGCCTGGCGCGTTCCGCTGCCGGCGAGCATCCAGCAGGGGCAGCGGCTCGCGGTTGGCGACGGGCTGGTGTATGTGGTGGGCGCGGCGGCTCACGACGGGCCTGGCTTCACGCCCTGGATGGTCGCGGCGCTGCGGGCGGCGGATGGCGCGGCGCAGTGGGCTACCACAGGCCCTGTCGTCATGGGGACGTACGCCCAGGTCCAGGCGGTGTTCCTGCTGCGGGGCTACGCCGTCATCGTCCCCGTAGTCGGCCCGGTGACGGGCCTGCGCGAGCGCGACGGCGCCATCGCCTGGACGGCGACGCCCAACCTGGAAGAGCCGGACAACCCGCCCCAGATCATCTCCGCCACCGCCGATAGCGACACGATCTATATGGTGTGGCAGCCCTATCACTGGGCGACCGGGGTCAATGGCCGCCCGATCCCGCCGCCCATGTCCATGTCCGCGATGGCCGTCGGCGGGACGATACGCTGGCATATGAACGTCCAGCCCGCCAGCTCGGGATGGTCCTCGCTCACGATCCGCGACGGCGTGCTGCTCAGCGGGAACAATGTGACCGCGTCGCGCGCCTTTGGCGGCTACAATGCAAACGGCAGCCTGCTCAGCGCCTACGACGCCGCCAGCGGCCGTCTCCTCTGGCGCGACAACACGCCGCGAGTGGGCGTCTCATGGAACATGTCGACCCAGATCAGCCCGTGGGGCGGTGATGGCGCCGCCTATCTGATGGGCGTTCAGTCCGGCTCCTACTACATTCAGGACCGCTTCAACTGTGTGTTCCTCTGCAGCCCTGGGGTCGCCTGGCTCTACGCCGTCAATGTCCATACCGGCGCGCCCTGGTGGCGTGTCCGCACGGGCTCCGTCAATCTGGCGCGCCCCTTTGTATTCTAGGGCGTCCAGGCGGAACGGGAGGCCAGTCGCGCGGGGCGGCGCGAGCTCCTCGATGGCGCTATGGATAGCTCACTACGCTCAATGCGCGCGGTCGGCGCCAGCCTTACCGACTTCACCCGCTGGGAGGCGCGATCATCGTGCAATAACACCTGCGCCAGCTCAGGAACATCGTGCAATAACGCCCAAGTCTATTCGGCTGTCTCCTCATACAATCAAGGCGCGAGCGGCGTGACTGCGGCGGAGCGCCAATCCGCTTGAGCGCGCTGAAGCGACCAGGCGGTATCGCCATCCGCTCGCAGCGCGATTCGCGAGAGATCGTGAGGATACGTTTCGTGCTCACCCTGCGCCGCTACACGCCCGCCGATCGCGAAGCCGTCATCGAGATGCACGTGCGCGTCATTCAGCAGACCGGGGCCTACCTCGGGCGTGGCCCGTGGGATGATGACGTGTACGCCATCGAAGAGACCTATCTCAACCATCAGGGCGAATTTCTGATCGGCGAGTGGGATGGCGTCTTCGTCGCGATGGGCGCCCTGCGCCGCACTACACCCGAGCGCGCCGAGATCAAGCGCATGCGCGTCCTTGCCGAGTACCAGGGCCGCGGCTTTGGCCAGATCATCCTCACCGAACTCGAAGCGCGCGCCCGCGCGCTGGGTTACAGGACCCTGCATCTCGACACCTCGATCTTGCAGGCGCTCGCCCAGCGGCTCTATGAGAAGAACGGTTTCCACGAGATCGGCAGGGATGTCTACAACGGTCTCGAAGTCATCCTGTACGAGAAAGCGCTGGTATAGCCAGGCGCTCTGCCGCGAGGCTGATAGCTGGCGCCCGATGATGCGCGCCATACCCGGCGCGGCCCTTGCGGTGGACACGGGTGACGTGGTGTAGTATGGCGGCGCCATCAGCCGCGCCCGCTTGCCCGCCCCTTCTCGATGAAAGTAGCGTTACCGTGCAGCCCTCCGCAGACGTCCGCTCCACCCGCCCATCCTATCCCACGCTGCGCCTCAAGCCAGGCCGGGACTACACCCTACGGCAGGGCCACCCGTGGCTCTTCTCCGGCGCGTTCGCCAGCCTCCCTGAGGACATCGCGCCCGGCGCCGTCGTAGACGTGACCATGCACGACGGCCAGTGGCTCGCGCGCGGCCACCTCAACCCCGCCAACAGCCTTGCCTTCCGCGTCCTCACCCGCGACCGCGACGAGAAGATTGACGAGGCCTTCTTCGCCCGCCGCCTGCGCAAGGCCCGCGCGCTACGCGCCCTCCTACCTCCCGACGTGACCGCCTACCGCCTGGCGCACGCCGAGGCCGACGGCCTGCCCGGCCTGATCGTTGACCGCTACGACCACTGGCTGGTGACGCAGATCAGCTCCGCGGGCATGGAGGCCCAGCGCGACATGGTCGTCGCCGCGCTGGCTAGCGCGCTGGAGCCTGAGAGCGTCACCGGCGTCGTCATGCGTGACGATGTGCGCGCTCGCGCCCGCGAGGGACTGCCCGTCGGCGGGGCCTCCGTCGCCTGGGGCGCCGTCCCCGACGAGATCGAGATCGCTGAGCGCGGCGTGCGCTACGTCGTCGCCCCGCTCAGCGGCCAGAAGACCGGCTTCTTTCTCGACCAACGCGACAAGCGTGCCCGCGTGACCGAGCTCGCCCCCCACGCCAGCGCCCTGCTCAACCTGTTCGCCTATTCCGGCGGCTTCGCCCTCGCCGGTCTGGTCAGCAATCCCGCCCTGCGCACGGTCAACGTGGACTCCTCGAAGCCCGCGCTGGCCCTCGCCCACCGCAACTACGCCCTCAACGGCCACGACCCCGACGACCCACGCCACCGGTTCATCGAGAGCGACGTCGGCCAGTATCTCCAGCGGGCGAACGAGTCTGGCGAGCGCTTTGACCTCGTCGTCGTTGATCCACCCGCCTTCGCTCGGAGCCTCAACCAGCGCGAGCGCGCCCTGCGCGCCTACGAGGCCCTCAACGCCCGCGCCCTCAGCGTCACTGCGCCCGGCGGCCTGCTGCTCACCTGCTCCTGCTCCGGAGGCGTCAACGCCGACGAGTTCGAGGGCGCCGTACGTCAGGCGCTGGTCCGCGAGGGCCGCGCCGCCCGCCTCATCGGCGCCTTTGGCCCCAGCGTAGACCACCCCACCCTCCCCGGGTTCCCCGAAGACCGCTACCTCAAAGCGCTCCTGCTCAAGATCGAATAACGCCGCTCCCTCCCATGACCAGCCGCTGCCTCATCGCGCCCCAGGCCGAAGGCCGCCTCGCGGTCGCCCCGGCATTCATGCCTTCACTGCCGTACAACGGCCCTTCAAAGCTGCGGCGCCAGCGCCCACGGGTGAAACGAACGGTTGACATCATGCCTGGCGCTATGGTATCGTCATCTATGCCGCGTCGCATGTGGGCGTCACAATCCGCCCGCGCTGCCGCGCCGCGAGGACCCGTAGTGTAGCGGCCTAACACGCCGGCCTGTCACGCCGGAGATCGCGGGTTCGAACCCCGTCGGGTCCGCCGTACACCATCGCCCACTCCGTAATCCATGAGCGCCCACCGCCAGATCAGGCCGGTGGGCGCTTCGCCTTATGGCTGGACCGCCCCTCGCGCCGGACCATCGCCGCCGGGCCGCAGCCTGCTCATATGCGATGTTTCTAACGCCCGGCTGCGCTAGACGTTGGACGCAGCCAGCCTGGCGACCCTGTGACGCCGCCGTGAGGGCGACTGGAGGATCCTTGCGCCCCCTGTGACACTCGCGGGCCTAGCTTCGAGTGACTGGGGAACGCGCCCCGGCCTCGCGAGATAGCGCACAGAAAGGGGGAGCGGCGCCTCCTCCCCATCCTTGGCGCCCGCCTCGATGGTGAGGACCTCTGCGCCGCGCGTCCGATGAATACCGAGAGAACAGCGGCGGAATTGCTGGTGGCGTATGAGCGCGGCGAACGCGACTTTCGCTACTGGCTCCTGGCGGAGACAGACCTGCGCGACGCGGACCTGCGCGACGCGGACTTCTACGGCGCCGACCTGCGCGAGGCGCGCCTGGAGGGCGCCGATCTCTCGAACGCCGACCTGGCCCGCGCGAACTTGCAGAGCGCCGACGGCTTCCAGGTGAATTTGAGCGGGGCGAACCTGACCAGAGCCAGCCTGCGCGACATGGACCTCACCAGCGCGACTCTCCGGCATGTGGACCTGCGGAGCGCCAACCTCAGCGGCGCGCGGCTCTCTGGCGCCAACGCGGAGGGCGCCAGCCTCCCCGACGCGTTCGCGGCCGGCGCGCACCTCTCTGAGACGCGCCTGATCGAGGCCGACTTGCGCGACGCCGACCTGAACGGAGCCGATCTGCAAGGCGCCGACCTGACCCGCGCCGATCTCAGCCGCGCCAATCTGGCACGCGCCGACCTGCGCGGCGCCTACCTGGCGGGCGCCAACCTGAACGAGGCTCAGCTCATGCGCACCGACTTGGAGGGCGCGGACCTGCGCGGCGCCGACCTGAGCGATGCGCAACTCGCCAACGCCAACCTGCGCGGGACGTATCTGGAAGGCGCCATCCTTCAAGGTGTGGAAGCGCTGGGCGCCGACTTCTATGACGCCGATATGACCGGCGCGGACCTGAGCGGCTCCGGCTGGGAGACGGCCCTGCCTCCCGGCGCCTTCGTCATCGAGGAGCTGCTGCCTGAGCCGGTCATAGCTACCGAGGAACCGCGGCCCAACGACTGGGCCAGCGACACGCTCATCGAATGGCCGGAGGAGCGCGAGCGTCGCGAAGAGGAGGAGGAATGGCCCCTCACCGGCGGCGCGGAGACACAGGCCGTGATCGAGGAGTGGACGGCGGGCATGATCCGGCCCGAGGCGGAGGAGGAAGCGCCGGAGTGGGAGGAGGAGCCGCCCTTCACCGCGCCTCCGCCGCTCATGAGGGAGTCGAGTGAGTTGGCGGAAGAATCCATGTACGGCATCTAGCGGGATCTTGCATGGCTAGCCAGTCCAACGAGCGTCGCGCCTGAGACGCAGCCAGCGCCAGGCGCGGCGACGCCACCGATACGACATGACGGGCCAGCGAGCGACGCGCGTCGCTCGCTGGCCCTTCTCTATGTCCGACATGCCCATCGCGCTCTTGACGCCCAGGAATGGTTCACAGTATCATCATCATATATATGACGTACATCATATTTCCGTTCACGACGGGAGACGATACCGTGATCCACCTCACCCATGCGCTCCGCGCGCTGCCGCGCTACGGCTGGCCAGCGACAGAGGCGCGGCTGGCCGATGGCGCCCAGGTCACGCTGCGCGATGCGCGCGCCGACGCCCCGCGTCTGCGCGCGCTGTTCTATACTCTGAGCGACACCACGCGCTACCTGTACTTCTGCGCTGGCGTGCCACAGAATGACGCCTGGGCCGAGAAGGTGGCGCAACTGGGCGTCGCCGACGGCTGCGCCTCCTACGCGTTGGTCGCCGAGGTGGCCGGCTCGCTGGTCGGCGTCGCGCGCTTCGACCGCGCCGCGGATAGCTCGCGCGCCGAGATCGGCATCCTGCTCACCGACGCCTGGCAGTCGCGCGGCCTGGGGCGCGAAGTGGTCGCCCGGCTGCGCGCCGAGGCGACGCGCCGCGCGCTGACCGGCTTCACCGCCACCGTCCTGGGTGACAACCGCCGGGCCATGCGGCTGCTCCGCCGCGCCTTCCCGACCATGCAGGCCACCTGGTCGTATGGCCAGTTCACGCTCGATTTGCCATTCACTGACGTCCCCGCGCCAGCGAGCGAGAGGTGATGACCCATGCCACGCAGCACAGCGCACAAGGCCCGCACCCGCACGCGCATCATCGAAGCCGCCGCCCGCGCGTTCCGCGAGCGCGGCGTGGAGACCGTCGCCATCGCCGATGTGATGCGCGCCGCCGGCCTGACGCATGGGGGATTTTACGCCCACTTCCCCAGTAAGGACGCCCTCGTCGCCGAGGCCACCACCCGTGGCCTGCGCGACTCACGGCGCGCGTTTGTCGCGGACGCCGCGGACGCGAGCCCCGACGCGCCGCTGCGCGAGATCATCCGGCGCTACGTCAGTCGCTATCACCGCGATCATCCCGCTGAGGGCTGCGCCATGCCCGCGCTGGCCGCCGAGATCGCCCGCGAGCCCGGCGAGATCCGCCACGCTTTCACCACCGCGCTGGAGGAGTTCGTCACCCAGCTGGCGGACTACGTTCCCGACGCCACACCAGGGGCCCGCCGCGATGCCGCCCTCGCGCTCGCGTCTGGCATGGCCGGCGCGGTGGCGCTCGCCCGCGCGGTGGATGACCCCGACCTGAGCGACCGCATCCTGCTCGCGGCCCGCCACTTCTATACCAACACCCTCACCGGGCCTACGCCCGCCGCTGGCGCCGCCGCGACGCCAGACGCGGACGGCGCGTAGCCGCCCGTGCCGCCCTGGCTTATCTCACCGTCCGCGTCACGGGCGCGCCCCCATCTCTCACAAGCCGGTCACAGACGCGCCCGATACCCCCGCACCCCCTTGAAGTTTGCCCCGCGATGGACTACGCTACCCATAGATCGAGAACGAGCCGACGCGGGCAGCGCCGCTCACGTAAAAAGCTCCTCAAGCCAGGTATCGTTCCCTGGAACTGAGGTCGTGAGTAGTTTCCCTCCGTGTACATGCAAAGGGAAACATGTCCCTTCCAAACGGAGAACACGGGGGACGCCCCTCTCCGGTAGGATGATCGCCCAGTGACGTAGCAGCGCCGCTGGGCGATACTTTTTGCGCGCGCGGCCACGCGCGCCAGCGCCGGGCGCCCGCGAAACCCCGTGAAACCCCGCGAAACAGCGCTTGACATCCTCTCCCACACGGCTTACGCTGCCGCCAGCGCGACACTTGGCTTCATAGCTCCAGACTGTCAGAAAGCGTGGGGCGGCTCTGGCCCATTGACGCCGCCCCATTTGTGTGGATGGAGGTGTGCGATGGCGTCTGACCAGCTGGAACCACAAGCCAGCCCGGTAAGCCACGAGCGCGCGACCTGCTGCATCATAGGCGGCGGGCCGGCGGGCATGCTGCTGGCGTATCTGCTCGCGCGCCAGGGCGTGTCGGTCATCCTGCTGGAAGCGCACATGGATTTCGACCGCGAGTTCCGCGGCGACTCTCTCCACCCGAACACCCTCGAGATCATGGATGAACTCGGGCTTAGCGAGCGACTGCTGAAGCTGCCCCACACGCAATTGAGCGGGTTCACCCTACAGACCGAAACCGGGCCCGTCTCCATCTCCCTCGCGCGCCTCAAGACCCGCCACCCCTACGTGACCTTCATTCCCCAGGCGGTGTTTCTCGACTTCATCGCCAAAGAGGCGCAGCGGTTTCCCCAGTTCCGGCTGCTCATGGGCGCGCAGGTCGTCGAGCTGATCGAAGAGGACGGCGTCATCCGCGGCGTGCGCTATCAGAGTCACAGCGGCGCCGGAGAGGTACGCGCCGACCTCACCGTCGGAGCGGATGGGCGCTTCTCCAAGGCGCGCAAGCTCGCCGGATTCGAGCCGGTCGCGATGGCCGCGCCGCTCGATATCCTCTGGTTTCGCCTGACGCGCCGCCCGGATGATCAGCTCAACGACTTGGGCGGGCGATTCTTCCGCCGCCGAATCATCGTCATCATCAACCGCTTCTCGTACTGGCAGATCGGCTATGTGATCCCCAAGGGCGGATACCAGGCGGTCCGCGCCGCCGGCCTGGAGGCGTTCCGCGATACCGTCGCGAGGGCGATCCCGGAGCTTGCCGACCGCTGCCAGGAGCTCCAGGAGTGGAAACAGATCTCGGTGCTCTCAGTGGAAAGCAGTTATCTGACGCGCTGGTACCGCCCAGGCCTGCTCCTCATCGGTGACGCGGCCCACGTCATGTCGCCAGTCGGCGGCGTCGGCGTCAATTACGCCATCCAGGACGCCGTGGAGACCGCCAACCTGCTCGGCCCCAAGCTCAAAGCAGGCGCGGTACAGCCAAGCGATCTTGCGGCGGTGCAGCGCCGCCGAGCCTTCCCCACGCGGGTAATCCAGCGCTTCCAGGTCTTCCTGCAGCGCTTCATCTTCCAGGATGGAGACGTCAGCGCCAGCGACGCCCCGTTCGCCGTGCCGGCGGTGGTGCGCTGGGCGCTGGCGACGCCGCTGGGCGTCATCCCCGCGCGCCTGCTCGCCTTTGGCGTGCGCCCCGCCCACATCCAGCGGGGTGTATCGGACTGAGCGCTGGTGGAAGCGCCCGCCCGGCCCGCTGAGGCCAGGTGGGCGCTTCACGTTGCGCGCATAGGGCAAGGGCAATGGAGACGCGGCCGGCGTCAGATCTTCTTGATGATCGCCTCCATCTCGCTTTCGCTGAAGGCCCTGAGCGTCTCCGTCCTGACGTTGCCAAGGCTTCCTATCGCGAGCAGCTCGGCCATTGCCGTCTGCTCGTCTGGGAACTCGACGAACGCCACGATATCGTACGCTCCTTGCGTCCAGTGGATACCCTGAAGTTTACCGCCTCGTCGCTCCACATCGCTGCGGAACTCGCGGGCGCGCTTGAGGGTATCCCTCGCGCCCTTCGCTCCTTGTTCGGTCCATTTGACCAGCGTGACATATGTTGGCATGGCGTTGCCCCTCCTGTCGGGTAGCGCCCGCCACCTCTCCTGTCCTGCCCCACGCATGGCGTCATGTAGTCCCCACGCGGTGGCCGGTGTCAAGCAACGCGCCGCGCCGCGCCGCGCCGGATGCGAGCCACCGTCCCCCAGCGGCGAAGGGAGAGTGCCCGGCGCTAAGGCGCGTGGGCGCTCTCCCTTCGCTCGAACAAAGACGCGGCGCCAGAACAGGTGTGATCTGACGCCGCGTTCATCACGCCATAGACGGCGCCTCTACCACGGTCGCTGCCCATAGGCCAGGGGGAAACGCCAATAGCTCTGGCCCTGGTCAAGCTCGACACGCGCCTGCGCCATGAGTTGTTCGAATTCCTGCGGCGTCGTGACGCCCATCGCCACCAGCGGCCCCTTCATGCCGCTGATGACCGCGAGATAATCGGTCACGCTCATCTGGCCAATACGGCCAGCCCGCGCGCCCGTTGGCAGAATGACATCACGCGCCTGCACATTCACCAGACCAGCCTGTCGCAGGAATTCGCCGATGTGGAAGACATATGACGGATCTATGCCGCGCCGCGCCGCCGCCTCATTGGCAAACTGATTGAGCCGCTCGCAGGCCGGGCCGGGATTCATCGTCGCGATGCCGCCTTCGAGCCACTCGACCCAGCCGCCGGGGCGTGTCACCCTGACCAACTCGTTGGCAACATCCTGCCAGCGATCTCTCGGCAGCGCGAACACGAGCAGTCGCATGTGGGTGAAGTTGAATGTCCCGTCGGCGAACGGCAAGCCCTCCAGAATGTTCCCCTGCACGAACGCGAAGTTGTCGGGGCGAGCGCTCGCTCCATCACTCGCGCCCGCCTCCTCCATTGGCGGAGGGACGAGATCAACGCCCACGACATTCGCTTGCGGAAATATAGTCGCCATCTCTATCGCCCAACGCGCTGTGCCACAGCCGACGTCGAGGATGTCAGTGGGATTCGTCACTGGAGCGGCGTAATTGCCACGCAAGAGGTAGCGAAGCATGTAATGCTGGAAGTCGAGCCGCTGCACCTCCCTGTCATCCTTGGGGAGGACGTACGGCGCATTGGCGACATGCCGGCGATCTCCCAGGAAATGAAACCGCTGCTCCTTGCGTTCGAGCGTCTGCGCCTGACCGCCTACCGCTCCGTCTTTAGGCGATCTTCTCCACCATCTGAACCACGCCATCGTTTTGTGCGTCCTCCTGACTCTATCCGCTATCAACGCAAGCGCGGCGCTGCCGTGCCTCCTCGGCTCTACGCCATTCCGCCACCGGCCAAGACGAACTCGCGCGCCGCGCGGCGCTCAGGGCAGCCGCGCGACAGGCGCACAGCGCCTGACCGCTATACGATAGCAGATTTGTCAAGGTGACGGCGATACACAATCTCCTGTAACATGCTGGAAATCAACCCTTATCTCATCGCGGCGCCCTCAGACGCGCTCATGGCTGGCGCTCATGGCTGGCGCTCATGGCTGACGCATTGCCGCGATTGGCCTGGCAAGCGGGCGGGTCACTGCCGCCGAGGTAGGTCCGCGCGATGGGACCCTCGCGATAGAGATCGGCGGCGTCCCTCGCCAGCTCGCCTCGATGGGCCGCTTCCATGAGCACGCTGGGCCGAGCGGCGGGCTGACCGACCTGTTCTACGCCGAACTCGAAGGCTATGGCGAGATGGAGACGATCGAGGACATCACCAGAATCTTCCCCGACACACCGCGCGAATTCGAGATACTGAGTCGCGATGGACAAACGACGACCACCACCGCCATCGCCGCCCTTCACCTATGCCCGCGCCCACCGCCTGCTGCCGGACTGACGCCCGTATCGGCCGCGCGCTCCATCGCCTCGGCGAGCAGCGCGTCGCGGGCCAGGGCCGACCCCGCCGCCCACTCCGCGCGGTAGCGCGGCTCGCCCAGCGCCATTTGCGCGCGCGCCAGCGTCTTCTCGGCGGCCTCACGCTCGGCGGGCGGCGCGGGCGTATCCGCCGCCCGCCGCAGGGCGGCCGCGCCCGCATAGAGGCGCACAGCGGGCGCGTGGCGTCCCTCCGCGCTCAGCGTCGCGGCCAGCCCCTCCAGCGACCATGCCATAAACGTTGGGCTTTCGAAGTCGCGAAAGCCTGATAGACTTTGCTGGTAGTACGCCCGCGCCCGCGCGTATCGCCGCCGCTCGCGGGCGAGGTGCGCCAGCAGCGTCACGATCACCGCCACATCCCACTGCGAATTACTGGTGTGTGCGCTGGCGAGCGCCTGCTCCAGATACTGGTCCGCCTGCTCCAGATCGCCGCGCAGCCGGGCCAGCTCCCCCAGGCGGGCCAGCGCGCGGTGGGCGGGATAGTCCTCCGGCGCGCGCAGCGCATGGGCGTGGCTCGCGGTGTACGCCGCCACCGCCAGATCGAGCCGGCCCTCCGCCTGCGCGATGTCGCCCAGGGTCGCGAACGCCTCAGCCATCCCCCCGTGGTCCTGGATGGACTGCGCCAGGGCGAGCGCCTCATGCAGGCGAGCCTCGGCGCGCTGCGGGTCACCATAGCTCAGCAAAACGCGGGCAAGCCCGTAGAGCCGCGTAACGCGCACCCTGGGCGGCGCGACCGCCTCGCCAGCCGCGCGGGCGAGCCCGTCCAGCGCGAGCATGCGCTCCATCCAGTCCACCGCCTCCCGCGCCTGCCCGCGCGCATTCCACCCCCACGCGAACCCCGCCAGCCGCATCCCGATCTCCGCCTCACCTCGCCGCTCGGCCCATTCCAACGCCGCCCGCGCGTTCGGGAGCTCCAGGTCCAGCCGCACGTCGCCGCCGCGCCCGCCAGGGCCGGGCTGGAAGCCGCCATCCGCCATGGTGGCGTAATGCGCGGCGAACTGCCGCATGGCCCGCTCTTCCTCGCCCGCCGCGCGCAGCCGCGCCAGCGCGTAGTCGCGCGTCGTATCGAGCATCCGCCAGCGCGCCAGCCCGCCGACCGAGTGATCGAGCTGGACGAGGCTAGCGTCCACCAGCGCCGCAAGGCTCAGGAGCGCGTCGGGCGAGGCGAGAACCGCCTCAGCGGCCTCCAGCGTCCAGCCGCTGGGAAAGACGCCCAGCGCGCGAAAGCCCGCCTGGTCCTCGCCGGCCAACAGGTCGTAGCTCCAGTCGAGCGCGGCCTCGATCGTCCGCTGCCGGTCGGGCAGATCCCTTGGCCCACCGCGCAGCGCGCTCAGTCGCTGGTCCAGCCGCTCCAGCAGCCGCTCCAGCGGCAGGGCCCCCACCTGCGCCGCCGCCAGCTCGATCGCCAGTGGCAGTCCATCCAACCGCGCGCAGATCGCCGCCACCACCGCCTCCTCGTAGGCGTCCGCTGGCCGCGCCGCCTCCGCCCGCTCGCGGAAGAGCGCCGCCGCCTCCTCCGGCGGTAGCGGCGCCAGCGGCAGCGCCCGCTCCGCACGCAGCCGCAGCGCTGCCCGGCTGGTCGCCAGAATGAATAGCTGGGGGCAGTGCGCCAGGAGCCCGGCGATAGAGGTCGCGCCGCTGGCCACCCGCTCCATGCTATCCAGCAGCAGCAGCGCCCGCCGGTCGCACAGATACGCGCTGACGCGCTCGGCGGCTGAGCTGGCCGCCTCCACGCTCAGCCCCAGCGCGAGCGCGATGGCGTCGGGTATCTGGCCCGCATCGCCCAGCGGCGCCAGATCAACGAAGAAGCGCCCATCGGGGAAGGCGCCCGCCAGATCTGCCGCGATTTGGAGCGCCAGATGGGTCTTCCCCACCCCGCCAGGCCCGGTCAGCGTCAGCAGGCGCCGCGCGCCCTCACGCGCCCACGCCGCCGCCATCGCCCGCTCACCTGCCCGCCCCACCAGCGGCGTGACTGGCCGCGGCATGAACCCTGCCGCTCGCTCAGGCGCCGCCGTCCCCCTCTCTTCCAAGGAGAGAGGGTAGGGGGTGAGGTCCGGGCGCGCCGCGGCCAGCAGCATAGCGCGCCGCTGCGGCGCCAGATCGAGCGCGCTGGCCAGCAGATCGAGCGTCGCGCCGCGCGGCGTCCGGTGCACGCCGCGCTCGATATCCGAGACGGCGCGCGCGCTCACTCCCGCCTTCGCCGCCAGAGCCTCCTGCGAGAGCCCCGCGGCGAGCCGATATCGCTTCAGCAACGCGCTGACGCTCGTTTGCTCACCCATAGCGCATCCTCCGCCGGATGTCGCGTCGCGGCCCGCGCCGCACCCAGAGTATACCAGGCAGCGCCGCACGACGACGGCGATAATGACACGCCGGTGGAGCGCGAGGTTGAACGAGAAGATGTGAGTGTTAGGCGCCCTTTCCTCATGGCCGCGCGCAGCCGCGCCAGGTACGCTGCCCTCAGCGGCGGATATGTGATCGGCCCGGCGCAACAACCCAACAGAGGAGACGGCTATGCGACTGGAGCATCTGTGTGACTTCGAGGGCGTCTTCACGAGCGCGCCCCCGCTGGTGCGGCCCTTCGGCACGGAGGAGGGCGGGGGCTACGCCGAAGGCGAGGGGCGGTTCAGCGGCGCGCGGCTCAGTGGCTCGGCGCGCTGGTCCAATTTTCCCCACCGGCGCAGCGATGGCGCGATGCAGCCCGATATGCGTGGACTCCTGACGACCCTCGAGGGCGCCAGCGTGCTCTTCACCTTCCAGGGGCTGACGGTATGGACGGGCAAGCCAGGCGAGGGCGCTGGCAATCAATTGTTCCATGTGACGTTCATGGCGGACGATGAGCGCTATCGCTGGCTCAACAACGCGGTCTGCGTGATGGAGGGCAAGCTTGATCCCACCATCGCGCCAGGGCGCGGCAGCCTAGGAGCGTCTCGCATCTATATGCTGGTCAACGACTTGCTCGCATAGCGCCTAGCTGGCGCCCGGCGCCAGCGGCATCACGCGGGCGCGGGGAGGCGCGGAGGCGCGGAAGGGAGGACACAGATGATCCTGATTCTTGGGACGAGCGGGCACATGGCGGGCATCGTCGCGCGGCGGCTGCTGGCGGAGGGCAAGCCTGTGCGCGTGCTGAGCCGCGCGCCGGAGAAGCAGAGCGAGTTGAAGAGCCTGGGGGCCGAGGTCGTCGTCGGCGACCTGCGCGACCCCGACTCGCTGGCGCGCGCCTGCAAAGGGGCGACCGCCATCGTGAACGCCGCCACCGGCTTCGCCAGCCAGGGCGCCAACACCGCGCGCGCGGTGGACCTGGAGGGCAACCTGGCGCTGATCGAGGCGGCGCGCGCGGCGGGCGTGGGCCACGTCGTCCAGATATCCATCGTAGGCGCGCGGGCCGACCACCCCGTGGATCTGTGGCGCTACAAGTATCAGACCGAGCAGCGCCTGAAGGCGTCTGGTCTGAGCCACACCATCCTCCGCCCCACCGCCTTCATGGAGCTGTGGATGACCATCATCGCGGAGCCTATCACCCAGGACAAGCCGGCCATGATCTTCGGGCGCGGGGTCAATCCCATCAATTTCATCTCGGTCGAGGATGTGGCGAGCTTCGTGATGATCGCGCTGGAAGACCCCGCCGCGCGCGGCCAGACGATCACCATCGGCGGCCCGGAAAACCTCTCCATGACGCAAGTCGCCGAGACCGTCGGGCGCGTGACCGGCCGTCCCGTCACCATGCGCCACATCCCCCTGCCGATGATGCGCCTGATGGGCGCGCTCGCTGGCCCCTTCAACGAAATGTTCGCCCGCCAGTCGCGCGCGGGCGTCGTCATGGACACCGCGGACATGACCTTCGACCCGTCGGAGACGCTCACGCGCTTCCCCATGACGCTCACACGCCTGGAGCAAGCGGCGCGGAGGCGCTACGCCAGCGATTGAGGAAGGACGCCCTGGAGAACGAGAGAGCGGGGCTACCCCGAAGGATAGCCCCGCTCCCCAATAGTCATCAGATCAGGCGGCGAACGCCCTAGCTGATGCTCACATCATCATACAGGGTGTAGGTCGCGTCGCCCGTGTAGTTGTCGTCGTGGCTGATGAGCGTCAGGGTGTAGGAATGCCCCGCCGTCACCGAGGCCGAGGCCGACGCCCACGAGCCGGTGTTGGTGCACGTCTTGGCCAGCACGGTCGTCGTCGTGCCCGTCGTGTTGTCCTTGAGCGTCGCCGTCGCCCAGTCATAGGTCACCGTATCCGGGCAG
>DASTKI010000032.1:0-2354 GCA_035716045.1 Ktedonobacterales bacterium | reverse complement strand
TCGGCCACCTCATCCAGCGCTGCCTCGTCGAGATCAGGGGCCACCTTCACCAGCAGCGGCTTCACCCGCTCGTCAGACGCCAGCGCCCGCTCGCGTAGCCGCGCCTGTAACGCCGCCAGCAGCGTATCCAGCCGGTCGCGTTCCTGCAAGGCGCGCAACCCCGGTGTATTGGGCGAACTGACGTTGACGGCAAAATAATCGGCCCAGGGATAGAGCCGGTCGAGTGAGGCCAGATAGTCGCCGACGGCATCTTCGAGCGGCGTCACCTTTGATTTGCCCAGGCTGATGCCAAGCGGAACCGGCGGCTTTGGCTGCCGGGAGAGCCGTCTGGCAATAGCCTCCGCCCCGTCATTGTTGAAGCCCATGCGATTGATAAGCGCCTGATCGCTGGGGACGCGGAAGAGCCGGGGGCGTGGATTGCCAGGCTGACCATGCCAGGTGATGGTACCAATCTCAATGAAGCCAAAGCCAAGCGCCGCCAGTGCGGGCACGGCACGAGCGTTTTTGTCGAAACCCGCGGCCAGCCCAATGAGGTGGGGAAAGCGCAGGCCAAAGACATCACGCGGGGCACCCAGGTCTCCGCCCCAGGTAACCGCCGCCGTCCGCGCCAGCGTCCGCGTCAGCAAGGGCGACGCCGAGACGCGCGCCAACATCCCCAGCACGCGCTCGTGAATGGCCTCTGTATCGCGCCCAATGACGTTGAAGAGGATTGGGCGCAGCACACGACGATAGATCACTATTTATTTCGCCTGATTCGCGGACTGATAGGCGCGCACGCGCTCGAAGGTGGCCTCGTCAATCGCGCCAGAGTCACGCCAGTACTCCAGCAATTGACCGAGCCGGAGCGCGGCGTGCAGCGTATATCCGGCTGCGGCGAGTTGCTCAGAAGCGCCCTGCTCGCGATCAATCAGCACCGCGACATCGTGCACTTTCAGGCCGTTGTCTTCCAGCACTCGAATCGCTTCGAGCTTGCTATCAGCATGCGTCACCAGATCATCAATCACCAGCACCGTCTCACCCAGCGAGAAATCGCCATTGATCGTACCCGCGATGCCGTGCGTCTTTGCCTCACGCGGGGTAATCATCGGGACGCGCGTCAAGTGCATCAGAACGGCAACCAGCGGCGTCGCGGCCATCGGGATATCAGCATAGCGCGTGAATACGAGTTGTTTTGCGGTAATCATCTCGGCAAGAACGGACACCGCCGTATCCATCGCATCGGGCCATGAGCGCAATATTCGTAGGTCAATATAGATAGGCGAGAGCGGCGCATCCGGCTCGCGCTCATGCAGCTTCAGACGAAACGCGCCAAACTTCACCGCGCCACACGCCAGCAGCGCATCGGCAAAGGCACGTTGTGTCGCAGTCATTTCTTCGCTCACCTGATATACCCCTCCCTTGGGATCATGGGCAATACGTAAAATCGTCGCGATGTTACGCGGGATACGCCCGCGCATCATGGCCACTGTCCTCGACGATCGCTAAGACGCCGTTAGACGCCAGCCGCTCGACCTCGCTCACACGTTTCTCATGAGCGATTTCGCAGCGCCTCGATAGCGTCGCGCAGCCGCTCGGCTTCATGGCGGGCTGCCTCGGCGAAATCCGCGCCGCTGGACGCATAGATGACGCTCCGTGACGCGCTGATCAGCAGCCCCGCGCCCTGGCTATCCAGCCCGACATTGACCACAGCAGCGAGGTCGCCCCCCTGCGCGCCAATGCCTGGTATCAACATTGGCAGATCGCCAGCCACTCGGCGTATCATCTGGAGCTGCTCGGGATACGGCGCGCCAACCACCAGCGCACAGTTGCCGTTCGCGTTCCAATGCCGCGCCACACGCCGCGCTACCGCCAGATAGAGCGGCTCGTCCGTGCCGTCGGCGGCGCGCACGGTCAAATCCTGCAACTCGGTTGCGCCAGGATTCGATGTGTGCGCCAGGATGAAGCAGCCACGGTCGGCGCGCTTCAGGAAGGGGAGCAGGGCATCGCCGCCGAGATAGGGATGGAGCGTCACGGCGTCCGCGCCCAATCCGTCAAAGATCGCATCGGCGTAGGCAGCGGCGGTGCTGCCGATATCGCCGCGTTTGGCGTCCAACAGCACGGGTACATCGGGATAGCGGCTGTGGATATAAGCGATGGTGCGGGCGAGCGCGTTCCAGCCAACCGCGCCGTGGCGCTCGTAGAAGGCGGCGTTTGGCTTGTAGGCGCAGACGAGATCGGCGGTCGCATCAATGATGGCGGTGTTGAAGGCGACGAACGCTGCCTCAACCGCAGCGGGAGTATCCCCCTGCGCGGTCGGCAGGCGTCCCAGATCGGGATCCAGCCCGACACACAGCAGGGTGCGCCCATCGTGCCAG
>DASTKI010000031.1:0-3328 GCA_035716045.1 Ktedonobacterales bacterium | reverse complement strand
CTGGGACCGGCTGACGGAAGAGCAGGCGCGGCGCACAGTCCAGCATCTGATGGAGCTGGCGCACTACATCGACGAGGCCGCGCGCCGCCAGCAGGCGAACAACGACCGTATGGACAAGGCGATCACGGTGACACAGCAGGTCTCCGATCAACTGGTCTCGGGCGCGACGGCGGCGAATCGCAGCGCCGGGCGGCTCGAACAGGTGGTGGACGACCTGCAGAACCTGGTGGGCGGTCGCGGCCAGCCTCACGCCATCCCAGGCGGTGGTCTCCCGCCGGATGGGCGCATGCAGCCCTACATGCCGCAGCCCATGATGGCCCCGCCAACGCGCCCAGGAGGCGGGCAGATGGGGCGCGCTCCCCAGGCGCCGACACACTTTGGCCAGATGGATCCCCGCGCGGGGATGGGTCCGGCGAGCCAGATGGGCGGCCCGCCTTCCCAGCGCGGCCCCGGCGCGCGTTCAATGCGCAATCCTCCCAGCCAATATGATCCGCCTGATGGCTGGGACGCCTACGGCGATCCGTATGGGCGGGGCGGCCCGCGATCACGCGCGCTGCCGGATGATCAGTGGGGCGCGCCCGCTGGCTCCGGCTGGGATGATCGGTAAGGCTGGCGGTTAAAACCGCGCCTGACTGGCCTCGCTCCGCTCCGCCACAAAACCCGCCTGCGCGGGTTTCACAGAACCGCTCCCGGTGATGGGAGCGGTTGCTGCGTTTAGAACCAGGTGGAAGGGTTGAAGAGGCGGCGACGCAGGTGCTCGTAACGGAATGAGATTTTGCGCGCCTGTAGCTCTGGTGGCGGAGCGACAAATGGCCGCTGCCAGTACCACGGACGGATGAACCGCTCGGCGTTGTTGGCGCTCAGCGCCAGCGCCCATTCTTTGCGAACTTCAGGTGAGCGCGCCGCCGCCGCGGACCAGAGCAAGTGAAAGATGTTCGCCGCGCGAATCATCTCGGCCAGCCGCTGCTCGTAGTTCGCGCCTGACTCCAGCAGATCATCGTGGTAGGCAGTGATGCCCAGCTTTTCGTAGGTCTCGCGCGCCTGGCGCATGGCCTCCTGGTCGCTGTGGCTGTACGAGATAAAGACCCGGTCGAAGAGGTTGGAGGTGACGTTGATGCCGTGCGGCACAACCAGCGCCGTTGACGGGATGCCCGTATGAAACGAGAACGTCACCTCGATGGTGCATATAGGCGAAATGCGCTCGGCGTAGATATCTATCCGCCCCCGCAGCGCCGTACCCGCCAGTGCGCTTCCCCCGGTATAGCGGAAGAGCGAGCGATGCCACTCGCCGCGCCAGATAAAGCTATCCTGCGCGGGCGAGAAGGTGACGCCCTCCACATGCGGCTCGACGGTAATCTCGATATTGCGTGGGATCTTGCGTTGCGACGCGCCCTGCGCCATCGCGGGCGCGCTGCCCAGCTCAGTGAATGTTCCGGCGTCGCGCTGCACCTGCGACACATGCTGGCCGAGGTGCGCATAGACCAGCAACGTCTGCGAGGTCTCGACTGGCGCTTCGTTGGGATGAAAGGCCGTGAACTGCAATGTCTCCATCACCTGGGGTGTGCGGTCGCCCGAACGTTGGGGCGGAGTAGTAATAGGCGAGCCTACCTCGCCAGCAATTGACCCCGGCGGAGGAGCGGGTGGCAGCGGCGCCCCGCCAGGCGCGGGTGGTGGTGACGCGGGAGGCGCGGGAGGTGGAGGCGACGCGGGTGGTTGGGCCGCGGGCTGCTCTGGCTTGGGCGCGGGCGCAGGCTCCGGCGCGGGTGGTGGCGGAGGTGGCGCGGCGCGTTCTTCCTCGATCTCCCACCACTCATTTGAGGATGATCCCGCCGAGGGAGCCGTTATCTCAGGCTCAGGCGCGGGCTTGTCGGATGGAAGCTCATCTACTTCCCCAACGGGCGGTAACACTATTCCATTGTCGGTGTCGTCAGGATATGCGGCTGACCGATCGGCGAACTCATTGAGTAACTCAAACAGGCGCTCAGCAATCTGCTGCGGTGAGAGCGTCTCGGCGTCAAGTCTCTCTTGCATCGCCAGGAACGGCGGAAGCTCAACGGGGCGCATGATGACAAGCAGCAACGGGTTATCGCTACGCGCGGCGCAAGCTTCGAGCGCCCTGGCGATCGCTGGCGAATTCAGCGCCTCAGGGGAAATGAACGCCAGCGCCTTCATGTATTGCGCGAGCGTGCTGGTATCGAGCGTGGAAGCCCCAGCATCATCACGAGCATCAAAGGTGAGGCTTGGGTCATATGTTTGCGCCGCACTGATGCACGCATCGGCATACGGCTTATCCTGGCTGGCGTACAGCGCCAAAATGCGCGCCACAGGTCTCCCCCAATCATAGACAGACAGAAACCGATATCTCGGCCACAAGCATGCGACGCGCGAGAGGCCGTGTCAAGAGTGGAGGATTAGCCGCGGCGTTCATGCCGCGAACCTGCCCTATGCGAACGCTCACCGAAGCCCATTTGCTCGCGTTGTGGCAAGCTGGTGTTGTGTGCCAGGATCACTGCCCGCGTGTTAACACCTTAAACGCCAGGTGGCGTCCCAGGCCGCGCTGAATCGCAAGGGTGAACCAGACGCGCAGCAGCGAATCGACCAGGCCGACCTGATCGGCGTCACCCAGCCAGACTGGATGCAGTCCAATCTCGGCGATCAATCGCTCGACCAAGGGGCGATCCGCCTCTGGCCCGGCATAGATGAGGTCGGCGACCACGCCATCGAACAGCGGATCGGCAAAGTTCTCCCAGCCGAGCGTGTTGAAGGCGCGGACATAGCGAGCGCTGGGCGCGTGACGGCGGAAGTCCTCAAGGCTGTTCGCGGCTGGCTCGCCCATCCGGTTGGCCGCGTCGATCACCAGCTTGTCGGTGAGGGCAGGCGCGTTTGCCGCGATGGTCTCGGCCATCGTAGGACCGGGAATCGCGAACACAACCACCTCGGCATCAGCCAGCGCCTCCGCAATCGTCCCGATGGCCGCCTGATTGTCCAGGTCCGCCTTGATCTCCTGCGCGTGCTGGCCATTGGGATCCGAGACGCCGAACGTCACGCTATTCCCAGCGCCAACCCATTTACGCCCCAACGTGCTGCCGATCTTGCCAGCGCCCAGGACGGCGATCTTCGTACCTGCCATATGATGTCCCTCATTTCATGTCACAGTTGTGAGTTCCGCCAGCGCGCTCTCGACGCCTATCTATACACCGAGGGGCTACACTGGCGGTGGGCGACGGCGCGCGCGGATGTTGCGGAGCGCTGGCGTCGGGCGGTTGTTATTGGGGCTGCTCGCGCTCTTCTCCGCGCGCTTCTCGGCGCTGTGATTCGCGCCGTTCGT
>DASTKI010000030.1:0-7098 GCA_035716045.1 Ktedonobacterales bacterium | reverse complement strand
CCCTGTTCACCTAGCGCGGGCAGCGGGCCGGGCAGGAACGGGACGAGATGCGCCGCGACGCCGATTGGCCCCGCGCCGGGGCCACCGCCGCCGTGCGGCGTGCTCATCGTCTTGTGCAGATTGAGGTGCACGACATCGAAGCCCATGTCGCCGGGCCGGGTGATCCCCAGGATCGCGTTGGCGTTGGCGCCGTCATAGTAGAGCTGTCCGCCAGCGTCGTGGACGCGACGCGCGATCTCGACGATATTCTCGTCAAACACACCCAGCGTGTTGGGGTTGGTCATCATCAAGGCGGCGATGCGGCCCTCATGCGCCGCGAGCGTCTGCTCCAGATGGGCGAGGTCCACGCCGCCGCGCGCATCGGATTTCAGCTCGACGGTGCGATAATCGGCGAGAGTCGCGCTGGCGGGGTTTGTGCCGTGGGCGCCATCGGGGATAAGGACGATGTCGCGCTGCGTCTCGCCTCGGCTCTCGTGCCAAGCCTTGATGAGCATCAGGCCGGTGATCTCGCCGTGCGCGCCAGCGGCGGGCTGTAGCGTCACGCGCGCCATGCCCGCGATCTCGGCGATATAGCGCTCCAGCTCGTAGAGTAGCTTGATGGCGCCCTGCGTCTCACTCTCGTCGGCCAGCGGATGTAGCCGCGCGAAGCCCGGCATGCCCGCGACATCCTCATTGATCTTGGGATTGTACTTCATGGTGCAGGAGCCGAGCGGGTAGAAGCCGAGGTCTACCGCGAAGTTGCGCTGGGAGAGGCGAGTGTAGTGGCGCACAACCTCGATCTCGGCGACCTCGGGCAGCGGCGCGGGCTCTGTGCGCAGGTATGCGGTCGGCACGAGCTGCTCCAGGGGAAGCTCGGGAATGTCGAGCTCCGGCAGCAGCGCAGAGCCGCGTCCAGGGGCGCCCTTCTCAAAAATCAGGCTCTCGACGCTCATTCGGCCGCTCCCGTGATTTCTTCTAGCGCTGTCACCAGCGTATCAATGTCCTCACGCGAGCGCGTCTCCGTAACACAGAAGAGCGCCGCGTTCTCCAGCTCGGGGTAGTCCCGGCTGAGGTCATAGCCGCCGATCAAGCTGCGGTCGCGCAGCTCGGCGTTGAGTTGTTCGACGGGCATGGGGCAGGTGATCGCGAACTCGTCGAAGTAGGGCCGGGTGAAGGCGGGCGAGAAACCCTCGATGGCGCAGATCGCCTGCTGCGCGTAGTGCGCCCGGCGCAGGCACTGCGCGCCCAGGTCGGCGAAGCCGCGCTTGCCGAGCGCGGAGAGGTAGACCGTAGCGAAGATCGCTAGCAATTCCTGGTTGGTACAGATATTGGAGGTGGCGCGCTCGCGGCGGATGTGCTGCTCGCGGGTCTGGAGCGTAAGCACGTAGCCGGTTTGGCCTCGGTCGTCCACGGTCTTGCCGACGACGCGGCCCGGCATGCGGCGGACGAACTCATTGCGCAGGGCGAAGAGGCCAAGCGCGGGGCCGCCGTAGCCGATCGGGCTGCCCAGGCTGGAGCCTTCGGCGGCGATGATGTCGGCCCTATAGGCGCCGGGCGGCTCCAGGACGCCAAGTGAGGCGGGCTCGGTGATGGCGACGACGAAGAGCGCCTTCGTCTCGTGGATCACGCGCTCGATCTCACGCACATCCTCGAGGACGCCGAAGAAGTTGGGGTGCTGGACGATGACGGCCTTCGTCTCAGGCGTCAACGCCGCACGCAGCTCGCTGACAGAGGTCGCGCCATCTTCCAGCCCGACTTCGCGTAGGGTGAAGCCGCGCGCATGCGCGTAGGTCTGGAGCGTGGAGCGGTACTGCGGGTCGAGCGCGCGGGAGACCAGGACGTCGCCGCGCCCATCTGGCCCGACAGCCATCAAGGCGGCCTCTACGACCGCCGTGGAGCCGTCGTAGAGCGAAGCGTTGGCGACCTCCATGCCGGTGATCTGGCAGATCATCGTTTGGAACTCGTAGGTCGCCTGAAGGACACCCTGACTGATTTCCGGCTGGTAGGGCGTGTAGGAGGTGTAGAACTCGGCGCGCTTAGCCAGATGCGGCACGACGCTGGGCTGGATGTGATCGTAGCTACCGGCGCCGAGGAACGAGATGTAGTGGTCCAGGTCGGCGTTTTGCTCCGCCATGCGCATCAGCAGGCGGCGGACGTCCGCCTCGCTCATCGCCCGCGGCAGATCCAGCGGTCGCTTCAGGCGGACTTCCTCGGGGATGGCCGCCAGCAGGTCTTCGACGCTCCGTGCCCCAATCGCCCGCAGCATCTCTTGCTGCTCCGCGGGTGTGTTCGGGACGTAACTCATGCTTACTCGCCCTCGCTCACGCGCTTTCGCCTCAGGGCGCGCTCCGTGGCGCCCGCGCCCCGCCCGCGTGCGCGCTCACGTCCGACGGGGGTATCACTCTCATTATACAGGGCGACGAAAAACATCGCCCACGTTACCCGCCAGGCGGCGTAATGAGACATGGGCGAGGCGGATGGCGCGGGCGCCACGAGCGCGCCTCAATGCAATGAGGCAGTGTACTTTTCGTAGGCGGCGGAATCCATCAGGCCGTCCAGTTGAGCGGGGTCGCTGACACGGACAGTGATCATCCAGCCCTCATCGTAGGGCGAGGTATTGACGAGCTCTGGCTGGTCGCGCAGCCTGTCGTTGACGCTCAGCAGCGCGCCGCTGACCGGAGAGAACAGCTCGGAGGTCGCTTTGACGGACTCGATGTCTCCAAAATGCCCGCTCGCCTCCAGATCGCGCGTCCCAGCGTCGTCCCACGGCAGGTCGAGGAAGACGACGTCGCCAAGCTCTTCAGCCGCGTAGGCTGTCACGCCGACCGTCGCGATATCGCCATCTAGGCGCACCCATTCATGCGTCTGGGTGTATTTGAGGTTGCTGGGCAGCTCGTCCGTCGTCATGGCGCTGGTCCTCTCCAACTCATGGTGATGCGATAAGCCCGCGCCTACAGGCGGCGCGGCGCTGTCGCGGCGCTATTCGGCGGCTTTGGGCCGCTTGTAGAACGGTAGGGGAACGATGGTCGCGGCGACCGGCTTGCCGCGAATCTCGACGGACAGGGTGGCCCCCACGCTGGCGACCTCCGGCGGAACATAGCCCAGGCCGATAGGCTTGCCCAGCGTCGGCGCCATCGTGCCGCTGGTAAGCTCCCCAACGCGCGCGCCATCGCGCAGCAGCGGATAGCCCGCGCGCGGCACGCCGCGCTCGGTCAGTTCGATGCCGATCAACTTGCGGCGCAAGCCGTCGCGCTTCTCAGCCAGCAGCGCCTCGCGGCCAATGAAGTCAACGCCCTTCTCCAGCTTGACGGTCCAGCCGAGGCCCGCCTCGAGCGGCGTGATCTCTTCAGTCAGCTCGTGGCCGTAGAGGCAATAGCCCGCCTCCAGCCGCAGCGTATCGCGCGCGCCAAGACCCGCTGGCAGCAGGCCATCCGGAGTGCCCACTTCGAGCAAGCGGCTCCAGAGGTCGTTGACGACGCCCGCATCGCAGTACAACTCGAAGCCATCCTCGCCGGTGTAGCCGGTGCGGGAGATGAGGCATTCGATACCACTGACGGCGCCGGGCAGGCAGTGGTAGTAGGCGATCTCTCCCACCGGCGTTTCAGTGAGCGGCTGAAGGATGCGCTGGGCGAGCGGACCCTGGAGCGCGAGCAGCCCGGTCGCGCTCGATTTGTTCTCCAGTGTGACGTCGCTGTGGCTCGCGGCGTGCTCGGAGAACCAGGCCCAATCCTTCTCCATCGTCCCAGCGTTGACGACGATCATGTACCGTTCCGGGCCGAGGTGGTAAATGATGAGGTCGTCGAGCGTGCCGCCGTCAGGGCGCAGGATCTGCGAGTAGAGCGCCTGATTCTCGGTGAGGCGGGCGACGTTGTTGGGGACGAGCGACTGGAGGAAGTCGAGTGCGCCCGGCCCGGTGGCGATGAACTCGCCCATGTGGCAGACGTCGAACAGCCCCGCGCGCTGGCGGACGGCCTGATGCTCGGCGATGTCTCCGCTGTAGCGGACGGGCATCTCCCAGCCGCCGAACTCGACCAGACGGGCGCCTAGCGCTTTGTGCGCCTCGTAAAGCGGTGTACGCAGAAGCGGCGTCGGCGCGGCTCCTGAAGCGGAATCTGCAGTCATACACTCCTCGGCGGGTCATCTCGCGCATGCCAGAAGCCAGCGCGTATACAGGGGATTCCACCGGCCACCAATCATGGGGCGCCCGCGCACGTCACAATTCTAGCCTTGTGTGGCGCGCTTTGTCCAGCGGCGCCGAAAGCGCGGGACATGGCTTCAGAGGCGCGACGGGGAGCAGGACGACATGGAGAGACCGCGCGGGATAACAGTTGCCAGCCTGTTGGCGTTGTGCGCCGGACTGCTGGATATCATCAGCGGCGCGGCGCAGGCCGCGAACGTGGCTGTGATCGAGCAGCCGCTTGCTACCACGCCGGGACTGCTACATGGACTGAACGGCGTGGCCGGAATTGGCGGTGAGGTGGCCCTAAGCGCGCTGACGCTGGCGGTCGGAGCGGCCAGTCTGGTGTTTGGCGTGGGAACGTGGCTGGTACGTCCCTGGGCCTGGGCGCTCGGCGCCGGCTTGCAGTGGGTGGTGATGATCGAGCATGTCATCCTGATGACGCTGGACGGCGTGACGCTGCTGCGCTTCGCGATATTCACGCTGGCGGTCGGGATTCTGCTCTATCTGCATGGCGCCGATGTGCGCGGCGCTTTCGACGCTCACGCCCGCTCGCCAGCGTAAATGCCACATGGCTTGGCTGCCATATCAGACCAGGAGTCCGGCGATGTCATCGGATCCTGCTGCTCCAGCCATTCCGTGGCTCGAGCGGCGCATATGGGCGCTGGACGCCGCGCGCGGATATGTCTCCACGCTATTCGGCGTCTTCGTGCTGTCAGCGACACGGGGAGCGGTAGTCGCCGTGTTCTTTCTGGCGCTGGGCGTCTATCTGATGGCCGATGGCGTCGTTGACCTGCTGCTCTCCTGGCGCGCGGCGCGTGGCAGCGGACAGGAGCGGGCGCGCTGGCTCACCGGGCTGGTCAGCGTCACGGCGGGCATCGGCGCGATTGTGGCTCACGAGTCCTTCGTATTCTTTCTGATTATCGCGTTCGGAATACGCTCCATCATCCAGGGTGGCGCGGAGATCTGGCGCTCAGTCTCATCACTGTGGCGCAGACAGCGCCGGCCGGTGGGCGCGGGCGAGCCGTTTCTCTGGCTCGGCGGGCTTGGTCGCGTGGCCCTGGGCGTCGCGATCATCGCGGTCTCCCCGCTGATCTTCGTCGCGCTGCTGCTCTATCTCGGCGTCTATTTGATCGTGGATGGGCTGGTAGCGATCAACGATGCGGCGCTGAAACGCGGCCAGCGCGGTGTTGGCTATATCAGCCCGGCGCCTATCGCGCCGCACGACGCGGCGGTTCCGCTGGTCGACCCTGAGCGACCTGGGGCGCTGCGGGCGCTGGCCTTCGTGCGGCGCGGCGGCGCGAACGGGCTGGGACATGCGGCGTGGGCGTTCGAGTGGTCCAACGGGTGGTTCAATGCGGGATCGGTGGAGAACCCGTCAGGCGCGCCGTTCGCGCCGGTCGAGAGAATGGGCATGTGGACGGCGCACACACTGGAGCCAGTGGCGACGATGATGCGCCAAGAGACGCCCTATGACGAGTTCAAGGTGATGTTTGTGGAGGAGCCGCGGTTCGCAGACGCCTGGCGCGCGGTGGTCTGGGTGAGCCGGATGCCGTACTCGGTGCAGCGGCGGAACTGCGCCGACTCTGCCTACGATGTGCTGCGGACGTATGGCGCGGAGGCGCTGCGCGACACCGCGCAGAAGAGCGTCCCCAACGACTGGTACGACGCGATTCCCGGCCCATCGTACCGCATCGCCGACCACGCCGCGATTCCCATACGCCCGCATCGCGTCGCTGGCTCCATCGAGCGGCGCGTGCGCGACCTCCCGCTAGCCATCTCACCCCGCGCGCTCGCCCAGGCGCCCCCATGGCGAGCGTCTGGAGGCAGAGCATGGTACGAGATACGGATGCGGCTGGAGTTGGTGAACGAGGAGGCGTTGCAGGCCGCGGGCGTCGCGCTCAAACGTATGAAGCGGCTCGCTCAGCGTGATCGCGGGCAGCCAGGCGCGGAGGCGGGCGCGAGGACGACGAGACGGAGCGGCGCCCACAAGGCCTGGCCTTGAGGGATATCCGTAGCGCGGTAGGCGCAATGAGGCCTATGAGAACCTCGGCGACCTGGCGGCTCGGCCAGCTGGGCCCGCGCCGCCAGGTCGCTTAGAGCAGCAGTGACATCATCAGGTCGTCGAGGTATTCGCCGTTGCGCAGCATGGCGCGCTGGCGTCGGCCCTCATGCTGGAAGCCGAGGCGCTCATAGAGACGGATGGCGGTCTCATTCCGGGCAAGCACGATCAGCTCGATACGCGTGAGCACGCCCGACTCGCGCGCCCAGGCGATGGCGCGCTCCATCAGCGCGCGGCCCACGCCCTGCCCGCGCCAGCTCGCGGCGACGTTGATGCCTAGCTCGCCCCGATGGCGTACGGCGGGCCGCTGTTTGCCATCTATCATCACCATGCCGATGATCTCGCCGCTCTCCGCGACGGCGACGAAGCCGCGCCAGTCGGGCCGCATTATCTGGCTAGCCAGAAATTCGCGCTCCTGCTCCTCGGTGAACATGGGCTCACCTGGCTCGCGCATCAGATTGTTCACCGGCTCCGCGACGACATGTGCGAGCAGCGCGAGGACTCCGGCGGCGTCATCGGGGCGGACGGGGCGGACGGTGACCGGCATAAAGAGCGCTCGCTTTCCTTGGGTCGAGTGGCGTGAATAGCAGGCGAATAGTTGGTAGCGATCTATTCTACCGCGAGATCAACCGTGCGCGCGAAGGGGAGCTGGAGGTTGGGGCGCACATCGAGGTCGAGGCCGCTGCGCTCGCCCCTCATGGCATGGAAGTACGCGGCGGCGCCGATCATCGCCGCGTTGTCGGTGCAGAGAGCGACGGGAGGATAGCGCAGGGTGACGTCTCGCGCCGCGAGCATGGCGCCCAGGCGCTCGCGGAGCGGCAGGTTGGCGGCGACGCCGCCCGCCAGCAAGACCTGCCGCGCGTCTAGCGCCTCGGCGGCG
>DASTKI010000029.1:0-12973 GCA_035716045.1 Ktedonobacterales bacterium | reverse complement strand
GTGTCGCTGGCGGGCTTGAGGACGACGGTATTGCCAGCCACGAGCGCGGGGAAGGTCTTCCAGGCGGGGATTGCCATCGGGAAGTTCCACGGCGTGATGATGCCAACGACACCCAGGGGCTGGCGTATCGTCATGCAGATTTTGTCCGGCAGCGCGGAGGGAACGGTGTCGCCCTCGGGCCGCGAGCCCTCGCCCGCGACGAACTTGCCGAAATCAATCGCCGTCTGCACATCGCCCATCGTCTCGCGCAGCGGCTTGCCCATCTCGCGGGTCATCTCGCGCGCCAAATCGGCCTGCCGCGCCTCCAGCAGCAGCGCCGCGCGCAGGATGATCGCGCCGCGCTGGGGGGCGGGCATGGCGCGCCAGGTGGGCAGCGCGGCCTCGGCGGCGCTGATCGCGGCGTCTACGTCGGCGGTGGTGGATTTCTGGAAGCGCGCGACGATCTCATCGCGGTGGGCGGGGTTGGTGTCGTCGAAGGTCTGGCCCGAAGCGGAGGGGCGCCACTCGCCGCCAATGAAGTTCAGATAGGTCTGCGGCTGGGCTCGCTCCTGCGTCTCCGTTGACGCCGGGTGTGCGCTGGTCATGAGGATCGCTCTCCTGCTTGGGGGCCGCGCCTAGGGTAGGGCGCGGATGACACGGCGCCAGGCGCGCCTATCGCATGTGGAGGAGCGCGACGCCGGGGAAACTATGCGGGGATGCGGCGCATCCGACGCAGTATAGCACGCGGCGTTCGGATGGCCTAGTCGCGCTGCCCTCCCAGCCATTCATGCCCGCAGCGCGCGAACGGACCCTGAAAGACCGAGGCATTTATGCCCCACGTCCCGTACGCCGGCCATTGATGGCCGCGCCAGCCATCCCACGTCCCGTGCGCCGGCCGTTTATGGCCGCGCCGCCGCCTCCTGCTTCGCGGCGTACGCACGGCCCAGCGCCAGCCGCTTGCCGATGGAGGGGTGATTGTAGAGCAGGAATTCGACCCAAGGCGCGGGCTCCAGCTCGGCCAGATTCTGGTTGGCCAGCCGCGTCATCGCGCTGATGAAGGCCTCCGTCTTGCCGGTAGTCTCCAGCGCGTAGATGTCGGCCTGCGCCTCGACCCAGCGGCTGACGCCGTTGACCAGCGGCATGGTCACCAGGCCAAAGACGCCCAGCGCGACGCCGAGCAGCGGCAGGGTGGCGGGATCGGCCAGGCCATGATAGCGCGGGTCGGCGCTCAGGATGGCGGCGAGCGCGAGGCTGGCGATGTACAGCCCGCCGAGCGTCGTGACGGTCTGCATCGCGACCAGCTTGGGGATGTCGCGGTGCACCTGGTGGCCGAGCTCGTGGGCGACGACGACCTCGACTTCGTCAGGCGTGTAGTGGTCGAGCAGCGTATCGCCGATGATGATGCGGCGGGTATTGCCCAGGCCCATGACCATCGCGTTGGCGGCCGTCGTCTTCTCGCTCATCTTCATGGCGTAGATGCCGCGCACACGCGTCCGCGCGCGCTCGGCCAGCGCCAGCGCGCGCCGCTTCACATCGCCATCGGGCAGCGGCGTGAGCTTGTAGAAGAGTGGCAGCAGCAGGATCGGCGCGAGGTTGGCCAGCAGGACGGTGAAGAACAGCATGCCGATACCCGCCCAGAGCCACCAGAGGTCGGGGCTGGCGGCGAGCAGCGCATAGACCGCGACCACGGCCACCACTTCCAGGACCAGCGAGAGCGCCAGCCCTTTCAGTTCATCCAGCGCCCAGGCGGCGCGCGTCTGCGTTGAGAGACCATAGCGCCGGGGCAGGATGTGGCCGCTGTAGTAGCCCAGCGGCAGGCCGAGGACGAAGGCCGCGAGCAGCAGCGCCAGCGCGTAGGCGCCGACGCGCAGCGGCTGCCAGCCCCACGCGGGCGACCAGGCCGGAACGAAGGCCAGCGCGTCGCGCAGCCAGAAGTTGAGGCCAGTGAAGAGGAAGATGGCTACCACTGCCGCGGTTGCGCCCAGACCGAGGAGCGAGAGCGCCTGGCGCTGGCGGGCGTAGCGGCGAGCCTCCGCCTGGCGGGCGGTATCGAGGGTCGCGGGTTCCTCTGGCGCGAGTCCCTCTGGCGCGGGCTCGGACCCCACATCTGATATGGCCTCAGGCGCGGGCTCAGGCGCGATACCGGAGGGCCCCACCGCTTCGGTGGCGAAGTGTGGGAACGGCAGCGGGACACGCGCGGCAGCCGGGCGCATGGCGTGACGATTCAGCATCTCTCGAACACCTTTCTCGCGCCCGGAGCAAGGCCGCTCAGGCCGTCGTTGGCGCGCTCGGGACGAGCTCACCGACGCAGGCGGCGCCTTCCGCGAAGTTGGTCAGCTGCGCCACCGTGAAGACGCGCACGCCGCCCAGCCTGGGGTGCGACACTTCATAGAGCCCGTCGCGGTATGGGACCTCTTTGACCTCGAAGCCGAGCCGCTTGAGCGAGTTAACCGCCTCACCCTCGGCGAAGATACGATCTAAACGCATGGGAGTTCTCTCCAGGGGAGCAAGGATGAGAAGAGACGCCGCCTCCGCCGCGAGCAGGTCGCCGAGGGCGCGGGCTGGCGTTCTGATGTATACAGATGATGTACGGATGATGAGAGCGTTAGGAGCGCGATGAGCGGCGAGCCTTGCAGCGCGTGGTGACCTCGCAGTCCTCCCACACGTACGCCTGGCAGGCGAGGCGGGTCTGGGGGCTGCGGTTCTTCGGGAACGTGCCGATCTGGTTCATCGTCTTCTCGAGCATGTTGCGCTCGGTGACGGCGCTGGCGGGCGAGACACGCACGCGGTCGGTCCAGCAGAGCCCGTTGCCGTGGCAGTTGGCGAGCTTCGAGAAGCCGAACCACATGCAGTAGAGGGGGATGTCATTCTCCAGCGCGGCATAGCGCAATGACGTGCCAGGCTCGACTTCGATGGTCTTGCCCTCATTGACGAACGTGACCTTGGGCATCGGCGCTCATCCTCTTCTCTGACGCTTCTTGGGAGGGCAAAGCCCTTCTCTCGCTGCGGTCGGCCCCGCGCGGCGCGACAGCGCGCGCCCACAGGGCGTTCCTCACGAGTGTAGCATAGGCCCGCCGAACGGGTCAACGCGCGCAGTTATAGTCAGTCTTGACTATTGCCCCGCCCACGTGCTAGACTCCATTTAGTCAGCCTTGACTATATGCCCGTGCGCTCGCGGGCGCGCGGTAGCTCAAGCCAGTGTGAAGAAGGGATACTGACGATGGCGCGTATCGCCCCGGCGATGTCCGGCATTGTGCGTTACGGTGGCTCGCTGGCGCTCATCCTGGGCGTCATGATCTGGATCGGGTCGTCAACAATGACGCCGTGGAGCGGCGCTAGCGCGAGCCTGATCAACTTCCATATGCTGCTCGGCATCCTGGCTGTGCTGGCGCTGTGGCTGCTGGCGGCGGGCTATGCGATGACTGGCGGGAACACCATGCCGCTGGTCATCTCCGCGGTGGTCGTCGGCCTGGCGCAGGCGGTCCTCGGCATGACGCAGCAAGGGCTGCTGTCGGACGCCCACTGGGTGATCCAGGTTCTTCATCTTCTGCTGGGGCTGGGCGTCATCGGCGTGGGTGAGATGATGACCATGCGGATGAAGAAGGCTCGCGTGGCGGTAGCGGCCAAATAGGGCCAACAGCGCGCGTCGAGCGCCGCGTCACTCGCTGAGTGGCGCGGCGCCGTGCTGTGTAGCGCTCCATTCGTCCCGCAGCAGGCCCATGCACAGCACGTCCTCGTACTGCTCGCCGTCCCATCCGTGCTGGCGCAGGCGGCCTTCCTCGACAAAGCCCAGCGCACGATAGGTCCGCACCGCCCGCTCGTTCAACGCCGAAACATGCAGGCAGACACGGCGCAAGTTACGGATGCGGAAGGCGTAGTCCAACAGCAGCCGCAGCGCCTCACGCCCGTAGCCCCGGCCCCGGTAAGCAGGATCGCCGATGCCGATACTCAACCAGCAGACGCCATCGGCCTCGGAGAGGTTGTGGAGCAAAGCATGGCCGATATATTGACCGTCGGCCTCGATAGCGAAGCGCGGGCCGTCGCGCTCCCCCTCGCGCAAGGCCGCCTCGAAGCGCGCCTCCAGCCGCTCCAGCGACTGCGGCTCGAACGGCCAGTCACCGATCAGCCGCTTGAACTCCGGGTCGTTGGTAAACTGCCAGACGCGCGGCAAATCATCGCGCCGCCTTGGCCGCAGCAGCACGCGCTCGCCTTGAAGCATGGGTGTTCCCTCCGTGACAAACTACCGACGTATGCCTTGGCGGACGGTCAGCGCCCCTCTGGCGCCTCTGGCGCCTCTGGCGCCAGCCCGATGCGCCGCGCCAGCTCGTCGGCGGTAGTGTACGGGTCACGCTCGCGCTCGACGACGGCCGCGACGAGCCGCTTCCACTCCTCCTCGCCGATGGTATGGCTGATGCGCTCGATCATCGCCTGGTGCAGCAGCGCCAGCATCTCGCTCTGCGCCTGCCGTCCGCTGCGTGCCGCCAGCTGGCCCGTCTCGCGCAGGGATTCGAGATGCGCCGCCAGCTTGTCCGCCAGCTCCGTCACACCCTCGCCGGTCGTGGCGACGGCCTTGATGATCGGGATGCGCCACGCGCGCTCGCCGCGCTTCTCATCCAGGCTGAGCAGCATCCGCAGCTCGGCGGCGGCGCGGTCGGCGTCGGGCCGGTCGGCTTTGTTGACGACGAAGATGTCGGCGATCTCTAGAATGCCCGCCTTGATCGCCTGGATGTCATCGCCCATCCCTGGCACGGTCACGACAACCACCGACTGCGCGGCGCGCACGATCTCCACCTCCGCCTGCCCGGCGCCGACCGTCTCGATGATGATCGTGTCGAACCCGGCGGCGTCCAGCGCGCGGACCGCGTCGCGCGTGGCGACGGCCAGCCCGCCGACGCTCCCCCGGCTGGCCATGCTGCGAATGAAGACATTGGGGTCGCCCGCCAGCTCCTGCATGCGGATGCGGTCGCCCAGGATGGCGCCGCCGGTGAAGGGGCTGCTTGGATCAACGGCGATGACGCCCACGCGCTGGTCGCGCTTGCGCAGTTCGCGGGCGAGCTGGGTGACGAGCGTGGATTTGCCCGCGCCGGGCGAGCCAGTGAAGCCGACGATGTGCGCGTGTCCGCTGTGGGCGTGCAGCCGCGCCAGCATCGCGCGGGCCTCAGGCGCGCGGTTCTCAATCAGCGAGACGGCGCGGGCCAGCGCGCGGCGGTCTCCCGCCAGCAGGCGCTCCACCAGGTCGGGCTGGGCGGGCGGCGGGGTCTGTGAGGAAGTCATGCTAGCGCGTCGCTTCTCTGGCTGTGTCGGCCGCGAGCGGCGCATCAACGGGCGCACTCTCACCGGGGAGCGGCGGCAGGCTCTGGCGCATGCGCTCTGGGCTGACGTTGGCGCGCACGAACTCGATGATCGTGGCGAGCGACGTGCCGGGGCCGAAGTTGCCCTTGACGCCCATCGCCTCGATGGCGGGGATGTCCTCGTCGGGCAGGATGCCACCAGCCATCACCAGCACGTCATCCACACCGTTCTCGCGCAGCAGATTCATCACCTTGGGGAAGATCGCCATGTGCGCGCCGGAGAGGATGCTCATCAGGATGGCGTCCACATCCTCCTGGATGGCCGCCTCCACGATCATCGGCGGCGTCTGGCGGATGCCGGTATAGATGACTTCCATCCCGGCGTCGCGCAGCGCCCGCGCGATCACCTTGGCGCCTCGGTCGTGCCCATCGAGGCCAGGCTTGGCCACCAGCACCCTGATCCTGCGTTCGTCAGCCATATATGCAGCGCGGGAGGTCCACGAACCATCTTCAGGCGGACTCTTTCCCGCTTCCCCCTTTCGCAGCGCATGTCATCGCACGCGGCCCCATCGCCGCGCGCTATTCATGGCGATTGTACAACACACTGGCCGGTGGTGGCGCATGCCCTCCGCGCTTCGCCATAGCCCCTGGCGGTGAACTTACGGCGGCGCGCCCAACCGTTCCTGGGCGCCTCCGCGCCGCCCCTCGCGCAAATTGAGTGCAACCATTGCCCAGGGACCGGTGTTTAACCGCATGAGCCAGGCGAGATGGGCCAGGCGGAAACAGACGCGCACACACGCGCTAGTGCAGGAGAATCCGTTCGATGCATCTCACCGTCGAGCCGAAGATCTTCTATTTCGGTACCCCCGTGGTCCTCATCAGCACTGTGAACGAAGATGGCTCGGCCAATCTCGCGCCGATGTCGTCCGCGTGGTGGCTGGGCCAGTCGGTCATGCTCGGCATGAGCTCGCGCTCAAAGACGGTGATCAACCTGCGCCGCAACCCGCAGTGCGTGCTCAACCTGCCCTCCGCCGATCTGGTCGGCGCGGTAGACCGGCTGGCGCTGCTCACCGGCCGCAACCCCGTCCCCGAGTACAAGCAAGAGATGGGCTACATCTACCAGCCCGACAAGTTTGGCGCCGCCCGCCTCACGCCGCAGCCATCTACGCTCGTCGCGCCGCCGCGTGTGGCCGAGTGCCCGGTGCAGCTCGAGGCCGTCATCGAGAAGATGCATCCCTTCGGCCCGGTGGATGACCACCTGATGGCCATGGAGGCAAGCATCCTGCGCGCCCACATAGACGAATCGCTGCTCATGCCAGACCACAAGAACCACATTGATCCTGAGAAGTGGAACCCACTCATCATGAACTTCTGCGAGTTCTTCGGCCTCAGCGGCAAGATCCATCACTCCCGGCTCGCCGCGGCCTTCGCCCCGCCCGCTCACGAGCCAGAGGATCTACTCGTCGCAGGCGCCAAGTAAGCCTCAGCCCAGCGCGCGGCCTCTCACCGCGCGCTGGGCTGCCCACTCATGGCGGGCGCGCGGCGCTGGTAGAGCGTGATGTGGGTGAAGGGGACGCGGAAGACGGTGAAGACGTCGTGGCTGATGAGCAAGCCCGCCAGCAGGCAGACCGCGCCGAGCAGCTCACCAATCGCCGCGCCGCTCGCATTGCCGAGCGCCTGCATGCCAGAGCCGATGCTCGGGAACAGCGCTCCCAGCGCCAGCAGCGCCATCGAGGCCAGCCGGTAGCCAGGCGCCTTCTTGCGCCAGAACTGCCACGCGCTCCACAGCGCGCCGCCGAAGAGCAGCAGCGAGCCAGGGATGTTCATGACGATGGCCACGATCTGCATGTCAACAGGCAGCGGCTTGAACACCTTGACTGTCATGATGTAGTCCGTCGAGGCCGTGGAGAGGGTGTTGATATCGGCGGCGGAGAAGGGCGCGAAGAAGACGATGCGGATGGCCGCGTAGACGGCGATGACGACCGCGATGATGGTCGCCACCCAGGCCACGCGGCGCGGGCCGAGCAGGAACAGCGAGCCGAGGCCCAGGAACACGGCGGTCAGGACGCCACCGAAATAATACCAAGCCTTGTATTCCGCCACCGTCCAGTGGCTGGCCGCGCCAAAGGACTCTGCGGCGGCGGCGAGGCCGTAGAAGAGCAAGCCGAGCGTCCACATCAGCTTGTGCGGGCGCGGGCGGTTGAGGTGCTGATCGAAGATGAAGATCGCCGCCAGCAGCGCGCACACCGCCGCCAGCGCCGTGAAGAGCGCAGTCCCGTTCATATTCGCTGTCAGCTCGCTCCCTGTGCGGACGCGCCATCGCTGGCGCCGCCCGCCGTGTCGTGACCGCTCGCCCCGGCGCGGGCGGTGAAATAGGCGGCCAGCGCCTCAGTCAGGCCGGGAATCGTGTACTCCTCCGCGATGAGCGCTGGCTCCAGCCCCGCCTCGCGCAGCGTCGCCGCGGTGATCGGGCCAATGGCCGCCAGCGCCACGCCGCGCAGCGTGTCGCGTGGGTCGAGGCCCAGCCCCTCCAGCCCCTGCAGGAGGCCGCGCGCCGTTGAAGAACTCGTGAAGGTGATCGCGTCCACCCGCTCATCGCCGAGCAGCGCGCGCTGAATCATCTCCGGCGTGGCGGGCTGGATGACCGTGCGATAGGCGGCGACCTCGTCCACCTCGGCGCCGCGCAGCCGCAGGCCATCCGCCAGCGCGCGGCGGGCGAGGTCGGCGCGGGCCAGCAGCAGCCGCTGCCCGGCCACATTCCCCAGCCCCTCCAGAATGCCCTCGGCCACATATTCGTCCGGCGTCAAATCCACCTGGACGCCATGGTCCTCCAGCGACCGCGCGGTGGCCGGGCCAATCGCCGCCACCCGCGCCAGCCCGCGCTCGCCCCAGCCGCGCCCTGTCGCCGCCAGCCGCTCCGCGAAGGCCGCCACACCGTTGACGCTGGTAAACACCAGCCAATCGTAGCTCGCCAGGCTGGCGCTGGCGGCGTCGAGCTCGCTGGGGTCTTCGATCGGCGCTATGGCGATGGTCGCCAGCGGCACGGTCCGCGCGCCCAGCGCCTCCAGCCGCTTCGCCAGCGCGGCGGCCTGCTCCGGCGGACGGGTGATGGCGATGCGCCTGCCCGCGAGGGGCTGTGTCGTGGAAACCTCGCTCATCACGCCCGCCCCGCTTCCATCGCCAGCGCCTCGCGCACGCGCCGGATGATCTCGTCCGCGCCCTGGCGGCGCAGATCGGCGACGACTGCGCGCGCCAGCGCCGTAGGGCGGTTCGCCAGGCCAGTATGCTCCGCGCGGATGATGCGCTGGCCGTCGGGCGTAGCGACGACCGCCAGCAGCCGCAGCCGCTCGCCGTTAGCGGTGGGAATGGCGTGCGCGCCGATGGGAGCCAGGCAGCCCGCGCCGAGTCCGGCCAGTGTGGCGCGCTCGGCGGTGACGGCGCGGCGGGTGGGTAGGTGGTCCACCACGCGCAGCAGGCGGCGGGTAGCGTGGTCGTCAGCACGCGTCTCGATCGCCAGCGCGCCCTGTCCGGCGGCGGGGGTCAGCGTCTCGACCGGCAGGATTTCGGTGATGTGGCCATCCAGGCCCAGACGGCGCATGCCCGCGACGGCCAGGATTGTCGCGTCGGGGCCGTCGCCCGCCAGCGCTTTGCGCAGCCGGGTATCGAGATTGCCGCGCATCTCGATGATGCGCAGGTCGGGGCGCAGCGCGAGCAGTTGCGCGCGGCGGCGCAGGCTACTGGTGGCGACGATGGCGCCCTCTGGCAGGTCGCGCAGACGCAGGCCGTGGCGCGAGACCAGCGCGTCGCGGGCGTCCTCGCGCTCCGGAATGGCCGCCAGCGCCAGCCCCGGCGTGATCGCGCTCGGCAGGTCCTTGAGGCTATGGATGGCGGCGTCCACCCCAGGGCGATCAGCCGCACGCTCCGCCTCAACCAGCGCGCGGTCATTCATGGGCTGCACAGCGATGTCGAGCGCGCCCTCCAGCAGCGCGCGCTCCAGTTCGGCGACGAACACGCCCTTATCGCCCAGGCGGGCCAGCGGCGTTTCATGCGCCTGCGTATGGTCGCCCTGGGTCGTGATCGTCTGGAGGGCGAATTCGGCGCTGGGCGCGCGCTCGCGCACACGGTCGAGCGCCCAGGTCGTCTGCCAGAGCGCCAGCGTCGAGCCGCGCGTGCCAACGGTGATCGGGCGCGCCGGGCCGCGCCGCTTCGCGGAGCGCGCGCCGCTGGAGGGAGGAGTCTGTATCGCCACGATGGCGCCACCTTTTTCGCTCAATCAGGAGAGGCCAGGACAACCCGGAGCTTGACGTGGTGGTTGCAGCCACCCGGAGCCTCACCGGCGCCGAAGGCCCATCTCTGATTATACTCCTCCCCGCGCGCCCCAGCGCTTGTCATCGCTCGATATCCCAGGGCCTGTGACTTGCCCCGGTATTCCGGGCTATCACCCGCATCCTAGCCCGCGAAGGCGAGGTTGGTGGCCGGCAAGCCCCTGGAGCGTGTTGTGAACTCGAGGTCGAGGGGACGGTAGCGTGTGGGTATTTCGAGCACCTACCCGAACTTATCCCTTGCCCGCAAACCCTATCCCACCGACGTCAGCGACGAGGAGTGAGGCTCGTCGCCCCGTATCTCGCCTTGGTGCGGGCCGACACGCCCCAACGGCGCCACGACCTGCGCGAGGCCTTCAATGCGGTGCGCTGGGTGGCGCATACCGGTGCGCCCTGGCGCTGGCCGCCGCACGACCTGCCACCGTGGGACATCGTTTACCAACAGACCGGCGCTGGGTGGATGCCGGCGTCTTCGAGGCGTTCGTTGTCGACCTGCGGCGGCTCTTGCGCATAGCGGCGGGCCGCTCGGGCCAACCGAGTGCGGCGATCCTGGACAGCCGCACGCTGCGATCGACGCCCGAAAGTGGCGCGCGGGCCGGCTACAATGGCCACAAGCGCCGCCGCAGCTCCAAGCTGCATGCTGCCGTCGATATCCTAGCCCACCTGCTCGCGCTGCTCGTTACGCCCGCCGACGCACAGGACCGCGCCCAAGTCGCCGCCCTGGCGGCTGCCGTGCAAGAGTCCACCGGCGACAGCGTCGAACTGGCCCACGTCGACTACGCCTACCCTGGGCAACAACCCGCTGCAGACGCTGCCGCCCAGGGTATCCACTTGGAGGGCGTCAAGCTGCCCCCAAGCCAAACGCGGCTTCGTCTTGTTGCCGCGGCGCTGGGTCGTTGAACGCGACTTCGCCTGGGCCTCGCGCTTTCGGCTCCTCGCTCGCGACTATGAGCGTCTGCCGCCAGTGCTGACAGGGCTGCATTTTATCGCGTTCGCCTGCCTCACGCTCCATCGGCTGATCCCTGTCCTGTTAGGACACAACACGCTTTTGGCCGCACAGGTGGCATTCTACTACCTTGGCGCCGACCATCCGTCTACATGGGCGGCGCCGACACGTTGGTGGATTCCTGATGTGGCACGGCAATGGTGCAGAGGAAAGTGACGAGGGGCCAGCCGGGCAGGAGGATGAGCACGGCGGTCAGGGATCGCTCCCAGCGAATAATCTCGCCTTCACTTCCTGGGAGCAAATGCCCGGAATTGTTGACAAGCACAGCCAGTGCGCTCCCCATGAGACAGATAGGGAGAGCGGCCAGAGTCACCACCGTGCGCCATCGCTGCTGCTCGTGAATCAGCAGCAGGAGTGTGAGGGCCTAGCCCAGGCCTACGGCGATGAGTCCAGGGAGCAGAGAGCCGAACACGTAGAAGGCCGAATAGGCCGTGAGATTCGGGGGGCAAACGTCAAAGCACGCGAAACCGACCGCAGCGCCGCCAACAAAGATGCCACCTCCAATCAGGAGGAGTCCGACGATGCACAGCAGGCGGGCGCATCCTCTCATGACATACTCCGGTGTGTGTCAGCTACGTCACTGGCGGCTCGGCCCCACTCCGCAGCGCACCCAGGTTGCGCATCATCGCCTTCGCATTGGGGTGCGAGCAGATATCCTGCATCTTATCACTAATCCATTGTCAAGTCCCTTACAGACTCTAGCCGCGGCTTGAGCCGCCAGGCGGCCTCGCTCTGTGCAAATGAGTTGATAAATATTGACATGCCATGATTCTGCTTGATACGAGAAGCCAGGATACGTTTCGTCCGCAACACGTCCATCATTTGGAGCATTCATGGCGCACAACTCGCGCGCCACCCAATTGCGATCCGGCCAGATCTCACAGTGGCGCCTCTTGACGGCTGCACATATATTGACTATAGTTGATTTTAGTTGACGCGAGGCTCCCCTGTTTACGCCACAACGGCGTGGAGGTGGATATGGCTAGCATGATTGATCCCGCACAGCCAGAGTATTTCCTCGAGAGTTTCCCGCGTGAGGGCTTCCCGGCCTACGTTTGGACAGAGCGGCCCGCCGAGCTGCCAGCCGAGGTCTGGACCACCGAGACGACCCACCGCGACGGGCAGCAAGGCGGCTTGCCGCTTACCACGGAGCAGGGCCTGGCGATCTACGATCTCCTCTGCCGGTTCACCGGCCAGTCGGGAGCCGTGCGCCAGGCGGAGTTCTTCGTCTACCGGTCCTCGGACCGCGCGATGCTCGAAGCCGCGCTCGAACGCTATCACGGCGGCGCGCCTATCGAGCCGACCACCTGGATTCGCGCCGCCGCCAAAGATGTCGCGCTGATCCGCAGCCTGGGTGTGCGCGAGACGGGCATGCTCGCCTCCGCTTCCGATTACCACACCTTCCACAAGTTCACGCCGGGCGGCCGCAACCAGGCGGCGCAGACCTACCTGGACGCCGTGCGGGTGGCGCTGGACGCGGGCATCCGCCCCCGGCTGCACCTGGAGGACGCCACCCGTGCGCCGATGGACTTCATGGCGCGGTTCGTCGAGGCGGTCCAGGTGTTGAGCCTCCCCTACGGCCCAGCCCTGCGCCCCAAGTTCCGCCTCTGCGACACGATGGGGCTGGGGCTGCCGTATGATGACGTCGCACTGCCGCGCAGCGTTCCCCGCCTGGTGCGCGCGATGCGCTCGCTAGGCTTGGAGGCCGCCGACCTGGAGTTCCATCCACACAACGACACCTGGCTGGTCGTGGCTAACTGCCTGGCTGCCGTCAGGGCGGGCTGCGGCGTCATCAACGGCACGGCGCTGGGCAAAGGCGAGCGTACCGGCAACGCGCCCATCGAGGCGGTCCTGCTCCACTTGATCGGCATGGGCTACTTCCGCGAGCGCCAGCCCGACTTCACCACCCTCAACGAGCTGGTTGACGTCTACGCCCGGATGGGCGAGGCTATCCCGCCCAAGTACCCGCTCTACGGCCGCGACGCGCACCGCACTCGCGCAGGCGTGCACGCCGACGGGCTCAACAAGTTCTGGTGGATGTATGCGCCCTTCGATGTCCCGCGGCTGCTCGGCCGCCCGCTGGAGGTCTCGCTAACCAAGGACAGCGGGCTGGCGGGGCTGGTGTTCGTCATTCGCCAGCGCCTCGGGCTGGAGGTCGCCAAGGACGACCCGCGCCTGCTATCCGTCTACGCCTGGCTGACGGCCGAGTTCGACAACGGGCGGCAGACCAGCGTCGAATGGGAGGAGCTGGAGCCGATCGTCGCCCGCGGCTTCGCCCTCTCCCTCTCCAGCGCGCGCTGATGAGCCAGCGAGAGGCCTGGCTGCGCCCTGCGCCAGGCCCCTCGCGCTTTCTACCGTGTTCTACCGTGTTCTAC
>DASTKI010000028.1:0-15523 GCA_035716045.1 Ktedonobacterales bacterium | reverse complement strand
TGCGCCGCCAACGATGGCGACCACCGCCAGCGAGATGGGCTGCGCCTGGAACAGCGTGTGCGCCCGCGCGACGAGGTAGACGCCCGCGGTCACCATCGTCGCCGCGTGGATCAGCGCGCTCACCGGCGTCGGGCCTTCCATCGCGTCCGGCAGCCAGACGTGCAGCGGAAGCTGGGCGGACTTAGCGACGGCGGCGACGAAGAGTAGTAGCGGGATCGCCAGCGAGACGGCGAGCGACTGCGCGGGAAGGGCCGGAGGGCTCGCCAGGACAACGCTGGCGGGCGTCAACCCTAGGATATGCCAGTATGAGAGGTCACCCGAACCAGCATTGAAGAGCAAGAAGATGGCGATCATCAGGCCAAAGTCGCCGATGACGTTGACCACGAACGCCTTGCGCGCGGCGGCGACTGCGGTTGGGCGCAAATACCAGAAGCCGATCAGCAGGAAGGAGGCAAGGCCGACGCCCGCCCAGCCGACGAGCAGGATGAGGAAGTTGTCGGCAGCGACCAGCAGCGCCATGGCGAAGACGAAGAAGTTCAGGTAGGAGAAGAAGCGCCAGTAGCCGGGATCGCCCTCCATGTAGCCGATGGAGTAGACGTGGATGAGAAAGCCGACGCCAGTAACGACCAGCAACATGACTGCCGAGAGCGGATCGTTGAGCAGCCCGAAGCTGATGTTCAGCGCGCCCGCATGGACCCACGTCCAATAACTGGTATCCACCTCACGCAGCGCGGTGGGCTGGCCAAGCAGGTAGGCGAAATCGGCCACTGCCAGCCCGAACGCGACTAGGATGGTCCCACAGCCGATGATCGAGATGGCGAGACGCGACAGCGCGCGGCCAAAGAGGCCGAGCGCGAGGAATCCCACCAGCGGGGCCAGCAGTATGAACGGGGTTAGATTCAGCATACTAGCCCTTCAATGCGTTCAGCTCGTCCACATCAATGTTCGTTCGGCTGCGGAAGATCGAGACGATGATCGCTAGCCCGACGACGACCTCGGCGGCGGCGACCGTCAGCACGAGGAAGACGAAGATCCAGCCCTCAACGGAATCGAGGAAGCGCGCGAACGCCATGAACGAGAGGTTCACGGCGTTGAGCATCAGCTCGATGGACATGAACATCACCAGCGGATTGCGCCGCGCCAGCACGCCCAGCGCGCCGATGGCGAAGAGCAGGCCGCTAACTATCAGATAGGCTGAGAGTGGCATGACAGGCTCCTCCAGGCGCTAGTCGCCAGCGCGGTTGGCGCGGCGGCCTAACGCGACCGCGCCCAGCGCCGCCGCCACCAGCAGCAGGCCGGTGACCTCGAACGGAAACGCGTAGCCATGGAAAAGCGCCAGGCCGAACGTCTCTGTGCTGCCTAGCGAGAGGGTCGAGCTGAGGGCGGAGGCGCCAGTGGATTTCGCGTCCACGGCAAGCGCGCCGGTGAGCGCGGCATAGGCGATGCCGCCCGCCAGAATCAGCGCCATCCCCATGCCAGCGCCCCACTGCCAGCGCAGCGGATCGGCGCCCTCGCCCGCTGGCGCGCCGCCAGGTGTGAGCATGGTGACGACGAAGAGGAATAGCACCATGACCGCGCCCGCGTAGATCAATATCTGAATCGTGGCGATGAACAGGCCACCCAACAGCAGGAAGAACAGCGCCAGGCTCAGCAAGTTGACGATCAGGCTGAGCATGCTATAGACGGCGTTCCGGTTGAGAATGACGCCGAGCGCCGAGGCGAGCGCCACCGCCGCCAGGACGAAGAACGATATCTGTGAGAAGAGCATGGCTACTCTTCCTCCACCGAAGCGGCGTCACGCGCGGCCTGCTCGTCGCCAAGCTCGACCGCCTGCTGGTCGGGCAGGTCGGCCTGGCCAACCGACGCCGCCGTCGCCTCAAAGCCATCAAAGAAGCCCTGGCGACCGGGAACCGGCGTAACGGTTTCGTCCGGCGGCGGAGACGTCCACGCCTCGAGTGAGCCTCGCGTCGCCGAGCCGACCGGCTCGAGCAGCTGCTCCTTGTGGTAGACGAGCTCTTCCGGACGCATCGTGGAGAGCTCGTAGATGTTCTCCAGGGTAATCGCCCCAGTCGGACAGGCCTGCTCACAGTAGCCGCAGAAGATGCAGCGCAGCAGATTGATATCGAAGATGCGGGCATAGCGCTCGCCGGGCGAGACGCGGTTCTCTTCGGTATTCTCGGCCGCCTCGATGTAGATCGCGTCCGCCGGGCAGGCCCCCGCGCACAGGAAGCAGCCGACGCAGCGCTCTAGCTCGTTCTCGTAGCGGTGAAGCACGTGACGTCCGCGGAAACGGGCGGGGAGCTGGCGCTTCTCTTCAGGGTATGAGACTGTAGTGGGTTTCTTGCCCAGCTCCTTGAACGTCGTGGCCAGGCCCTTGATCATCTCCATCGCCATCTATGTGTTCTCCCTGTGACTTCCGTTACTGGCCGCCCGCGCTAGCGCCCGCCGCCGCGCGCGCCGCGCCATCCGCGCCAGAGGCTCCCGGCTCGACTGGCTCGGCTGAAGCGGCTGGCGTGATGCGGCCCGAGACCAGCCGCACGGACGCCGGCATCTCCACGCTCACGCTGGAAATGCGCCTCACCTCAGGCTTGCCGCGGCGCATGCGCGAGTAATGAATAGCGCCCCCGATGAGGATAATGCCCAGGCCGAACAGCCCGCTCACCCACCAGGGCCAGCCGAGCGCCACCACAACCGCCGTCGCCAGCGCATTCAGCGCGGCGAGCGGCAGCAGAGTCTGCCAGCCGAAGCGCATGAGCTGGTCGTAGCGGATGCGCGGCAGCGTGGCGCGCAGCCAGATGAAGACGAACAGGAAGAGGGCGACCTTGATGAAGAACCATATGAACGGCAGGCCGGGAATACCCTCCAGACCACCCAGCGTCCAGCCGCCGAAGAAGAGCGTCGCCACGACCGCGCTGGCGGTAATCATGTTGATGTATTCGGCCATCTGGAACAGGCTCCAGCGCAGGCCACTGAACTCGGTCAGATAGCCCGCCACCAATTCCTGCTCCGCCTCCGGCAGGTCGAAGGGCGCGCGGTTGACTTCAGCCACCGCCGCGATGCCATACAAGATGAGGCCCAGCGGCTGCGCCAGCACGAACCAAATGCCCTGATTCACCTGCGCGTTAACGATGCCGATCATGCTGAGCGTGCCGGCGAACATGAGGACGCCCGCGATGGCCAGCGCGATGCTGACCTCGTAGGAAACCATCTGCGCCGCCGAGCGCAGCGCGCCCAGCAGCGAGTAGTGGTTGCCCGATGACCAGCCCGCCAGCACGATGCCGTAGACCGCGAGCGAGGCGACGGCGAAGATATACAGTACGCCGACATTGAGGTCGGAGACGTAGGGCGCCCAGGCGCGGGCGATGGTGTTATCACCCCAGGTCGTGGGGCCACCCAGCGGCACCACGGCAAAGGCGGTCAGCGCAACGATCACCGAAATGGCGGGCGCGAGCAGGAACACGAGGCGGCTGGCCTTCGTCGGGAGGATCTCCTCCTTGAACGCCATCTTCAGGGCGTCGGCCAGCGGCTGGAAGACGCCCTGCGGGCCAGCTCGATTCGGGCCGATACGCCGCTGGAAGCGGGCGATGACGCGCCGCTCGATCAACGTCATATAGGCGAAGGCGGTCAGCAGCGCGACAATCGCGATGGCGCTCTTGACCAACGCGCCGACCAGGAACCATGCGAGATCGCTCATCGGGCGCGCTCCTCCCCTCCGGCTGACGCCGCGAGTGTGGTGTTTGGGCTTCCGTGCGTGACGCCCTGCGCCAGCATGTCCCACGTGAGGAAGGTTGACCCGCTGATCGCAGAGGCGTCCGCGCCGGGAGACAGCGGCCACTGAACCCCGGACATGCCAAGCCCACGCCGCGAGGCGCCCGCGTAGAGCGGAACGCAGCGGGCGATCTCGGCGAGGATGGCCGCCGCGCTGCGATATGACCAGTCGAGGCCGAGCGCGGCGGCGATGTCGGTCAGGATGCGCCAGTCGGCGCGCGCGCCTGGCAGTTCCAGCATCGCCTTGCGCACGACCTGCACGCGGCGCTCGACGCTGGTGAATGTGCCGTCTTTCTCGGTGTAGGCGACGGCAGGCAGAACGACCGTCGCCAGTTTGGCAGTCTCCGTCAGGAAGACGTCCTGCGCGACGAGGAACTCCAGCTTCGCCAGCGCCTCCCGTTCGGTGGGCGTGGCGCGCTTCGCGGGGTCGGCGCCCATGATGTACAGCGCCTTCACGCCACCGCTCGTCATCGCGGCGTAGTCAAGTCCGGGCGCGTCAGGAACGGGCGCGCCCCAGGCGACGGCGAGCGCATCGCGCGCCCGCCCGTCGCTCACGGGCCGGTAGCCAGGGAGCATGTCGGGCAGCGCGCCCATATCGCGCGCGCCCATCCCGTTGGCATCCGCCATCAGCGGCCCGACGCCCGCGCCGCGACGGCCGAAGTTGTCGGTCAGGAGCGCAAGGTCGAGCGCGTCCTGCGCCAGCGTCGCGCCGGTGGGCTCCAGCGTCGCCTGCTCATCATAGAGGATGACGGCGCCCGGGGCGGTGGCGATCTCACGCGCCAGGACCCGCAGCGCGTCCGCGTCGGTCTGCGCGGCGCCTGCTACCGCATCCGGCGAGGCGTCCGCAAGGGCAGCCAGGCGCGCCGGCAGCGCCGCCACCCGCTCTTCCGCGAAGGAGCCCCGCGTCAGCCCCTCACTCAGGATGACCTGGAGCAGCGCGCGCGCGATGGCGCCGGTCTGGCCGGGGGCGTAACGGATGACGCCCGCCGCGAGCCGGTCGAGCCGGTTAGCCTCTGGCGTGACGACCCACACCCGTGCGCCTTTGCGGATTGCCCGGCGGATGCGCAGGTCTATGATCGGCTGGCGGTCATACGTGTCGGTTCCCAGCAGCACAATCGTCGAGGCGCGATCCAGTCCAGCGAGGGAGTCCGTCCAGGCCCAGGGCAACGCGCCCGCCCCGCTGGGGAAGCGGCCGTGGCGATGATCTACGTTGTTCGTTCCCAGGCCCGCGCGCATCAGCTTCTGGAAGAGATACGTCTCCTCGTTGGTGGTGCGCGTGGAGGCGACGCCGCCCACAGCGGCGGGGCCGTCGCGCTGGGCGATCTCGCGCAGGCGTCCGACTACCAGCGCAATCGCTTCATCCCAACTGGCTGGCTCCAGCTTGCCATTGCGCCGGATCAGCGGCGTGCGCAGGCGCTCCGGGCTGTTCGCCAGATCGAGGCTCCAGCGGCCACGGTCGCAGAGGAAACCCTCCTCCACGTCGTCGTTCGTGCGTGAGTACTGGCGCAGCAGCTTGTCCACCCGCACATCGGCGCTCACGTTGCAGCCCACTGAGCAGTGGCCGCAGATAGTCGCTGCGCGCTTCAGTTCCCACGGGCGACTGACGAAGCGATAGCTTTTGGCGGTCAGCGCGCCAACCGGGCACATCTCGACGACGTTACCCGAGAAGATCGAGTCAAACGGCGCTTCCGGCTGGACGCCTACCTCCGTGCGAAAGCCACGTTCCAGCATTACCAGGCCGTCCTCCATCGCCACATCCTGGCAGAAGCGCACGCACCGCTGACAGGAGATGCAGCGCTCGCGGTCGAGCAGGATCTCCTCGCTCACGGGAATGGGCTTCAGGTAGTGGCGCTTGCTCAGATCGAAGCGGCTCACGCCGGGGCCGTAGCGCAGCGTGAAGTCCTGCAAGTCGCACTCGCCCCCCTTGTCACAGATGGGACAGTCGAGCGGGTGGTTGATGAGCAGAAATTCGAGCGTGCCAGCCCGCGCCTTCTTGACCATCGGCGACGTGGTCGAGACAACCATACCCTCCGTGACCTCGGTCGTGCAGGCGGTCATCGGCTTGGGCATCTTCTCGACCTGCACGAAACACATGCGGCAGGCGCCCAGCGGGTCCATTTTGGGATGGTAGCAGTAGATGGGGATCTCGATGCCGAGCTGCTTCGCGGCCGCCCAGATGAGCGTGCCTTTCGGGACGCTCACTGGCTGCCCATCTATGGTCAGGTTGACGAGTTGTTCTTGTTGCTCGGCCATGATTCGCTTTCTCGTCTACTACACGTTTGAGCTCGCCCGCGCCCTCACTGCCAGACGCCTCGGAGTGCGATGAAGTCACTCCCACGCCCGATCCGCGGGATCAGCTTGCCGCCGCATGAGCGTGCACGCGATGCGCGCCAGGGCCCACCAGGCAGGCGTGCTCGCGCACGTGATGGATGTATTCATTGCGGAAGAGTCTGATGCTGCTCACCACACACATCGTGGCGGCGTCGCCCAACGGGCAGAAGCACCTGCCGAACATGTTGTCGCAGATATCCAGCAGGAGGTCCATATCGCTCTCGCGCCCCTCGCCCTCCTCCAGCCGCTCCAGTAATTGGAACAGCCAGAAAGTGCCCTCGCGGCAGGGGGTACACTTGCCACATGACTCATCGCGGTAGAACTCGGTCATCCGCAGCGTGGCGGCGACGATGCAGGTCTGGTCATCGAGCACGATCACCCCACCAGAGCCCAGCATCGAGCCCGCCGCCGCCACCGCCTCATAATCGAGCGGGACGTCCAGTTTGTCGGGAGTGAGCAGCGGCGTCGAGGAGCCACCAGGGATGATCGCCTTGATCTGACGCCCCGCCCGCACGCCGCCGCCGTAGTCCTCGATCAGTGTGCGCAGCGGGACACCCAATGGCAGCTCATAATTGCCCGGACGGTTGACGTGCCCACTCAGACAATAGATGCGCGTACCCTTGCTCTTCTCTGTGCCGTAGGCGGCGTAGACCTCCGCGCCGTGACGAACGACCGCCGGGACGGTCGCGATCGTCTCGACATTGTTGATAACCGTCGGGCCGCTGTAGAGGCCGACCACTGCCGGGAAGGGCGGCTTCAATCGGGGATAACCGCGCTTGCCTTCCAGCGACTCCAGCAGAGCGCTCTCCTCACCACAGATGTAGGCGCCCGCGCCATGGTGAACGGTGATCTCCAGATCGAAGCCACTGCCCAGGATGTTCTTGCCGAGGAATCCGGCCTCGTAGGCCTCGCGCACCGCCCGCTCCATCTGAAGGCCGGCGTGGAGAAACTCGCCGCGCACATAGATGAACGCGTGGTGGACCTTAGTGGCGTACGAGGTGATGAGGGCGCCCTCGACCAGCAGGTGCGGGCAGACCTCCATGATCATGCGGTCCTTGAAAGTGCCCGGCTCGCTCTCATCGGCGTTGACCGCCAGATAGCGCGGCTTGGGACTCGTCTTCGGCAGGAAGCCCCATTTCACGCCCGTCGCGAAACCCGCGCCGCCACGCCCGCGCAGGCCGGACTTCTTGACCTCCTCGACGAGGTCATCCGGCTGGAAGGCCACCAGCGCCTTCTTGAGCGCCTCGTAACCGCCGTGCGCCGTGTAGACCTCGATCTGATCAATGTTGGGCACATCGAAGGTCTCAGTGACGAAGCGTGGCGTCGGGCCAAGCGGGAGCGCCGCCATCGGAGTCTGGTTCACAGTCGAATCGGTCATGATTTACCGCGCATTCTTCGCTGGCGACGCGCCGTTCGCTGGCTCCGCGCCGATGGTCGTCTCGGTGGTCATGCCCTTCGCCCCATCCGTCGCGCGCCAGCGGTTGCGAATCTCCGCCACATCGCCGCCAGCCTTGAGGTAAGCCACCACCTCCTCAGCGCGCTCCTGGGTCGCCTGCTCAACGAACAGGCCATTGACCTGCATCACCGGCGCCATCCCACAGCCAGCCAGGCACTCAGCCGACTCGATGGTGAACTGACCGTCGGCGGTCGTCTCGCCGCGCCCGACGCCCAGCCGCGCCTCTAGAATCGCCAGGGTGTCATCGGCGCCACACAGGTAGCAGGAGACGCTGGCGCACACCTTGAGGACGTAGCGCCCTTGCGGATGCTTGTGGAGCATCGAGTAGAAGGTGATGATGGACTCCACCTCGTCGGGCTTGACGCCGATCACCTCCGCGACCGCGACCACAGCTTCATCGGGGATGTAGCCCAGCTCGTCCTGCGCCAGATGCAGGCAGGGCAGCATGGCCGAGCGTGGAGATGGGTAGCGGGCGACCGCCTCTCGCATACGCGCCATCAACGCTTCGCTTATCATCAGCGGTCCACCTCACCCAGCACGATATCAATGCTGCCGATCGCGGCCACGACATCAGCCAGCAACATGCCTTCGATCATTCGCGGCAGCGCCTGCAAGTTGGCGAACGATGGCGCGCGCACCCGCCAGCGATACGGGCGAGCCGTTCCATCGCTCACCAGGTAGAAGCCCAACTCGCCCTTAGGCGATTCGGTGCGCACCCAGACCTCGCCAGCGGGCGGGCGGTAGCCTTCGGTGTAGAGCTTGAAGTGGTGAATCAACGCCTCCATATTGGAGGACACCTCCCACTTCGGCGGCGGGACAATCTTGTGATCCTCCACCTGCCATGGCCCTTCTGGCAGCCCATTGAGCGCCTGCTGGATGATGCGCAGGCTCTGTTCCATCTCCAGCATACGGATCAGGTAGCGGTCGTAGACATCGCCATTCGCGCCAATCGGGATGTCGAAGTCGAAGCGATCATAGCCGCCGTAGGGGAACACCTTGCGTACGTCATACGGGACGCCACTGCCGCGCAATGTTGGCCCGGTGCAGCCATATGCCAGCGCGTCCTGAGCGCTGAGCGGCGCGATGTCCTTGGTGCGATCAATCCACAGCCGGTTGTTGGTCAGCAGATCGTGATATTCGCGCAGGCGGGCGGGGAAGAGCGCCAGGAAGTCGCGCACCTTGCGGTCAAAGCCAGGGGGCAGGTCGGCCACAAGGCCGCCGGGCATGATGTAGCTAGTCATCATGCGCACGCCCGAGCAGAGCTCGAAGATGTCGAGGATCAACTCGCGCTCGCGGAAGCAGTAGAGGAAGACGCTCTGCGCGCCGAGGTCCAGCGCGCTGGAGCCGAGCCAGACCAGGTGGCTGGCGATCCGCTGCAACTCCACCAGGATGACACGCGCGTAGAGCGCCTTCTCTGGCACGCCGATCCCGAGCAGCTTCTCCACCGCGAGCGAGTAGGCGAGATTATTGCAGAGCGGCGCGAGATAGTCCATGCGGTCGGTCAGGACGAGCGCCTTGTAGTAGCTCTTGGCTTCGGCGGTCTTCTCGAATCCGGTATGCAGATAGCCAATCTCGGGAACCGCCTTGACGATCGTCTCGCCGTCCAGCGTCAGGACGAGGCGCAGCACGCCATGGGTGGAGGGATGCTGCGGCCCCATGTTGATCGTCATGGTGTCGCGGCGGGTATGGTCGTCGAGCCGCACGCTTTCTTCGACTTCCAGCCTTGCCGACTCGTCGAGTCTCATATCTTCTCAACCTTACCAGTGTGCCACCAGTGTGCCGGGAATCAGGCGCTATCCAGCGCGTGAGACGTTCACTCAGGCAGTTCGGGCTTCTCGTCCTCGCTACGCATCTGGGCGCTCGGACGCTCCGAGCCATCGGTCGTCCGCAGTGTGAGCTCACCTTCGCCCGGGTCAAGGGGCTCATTCAAAGGAATCAGCCCGCCCCAGTGCGGCTCGGGCAGCGCGAAGCCAGTGAGCGGATAGTCTTTGCGCAGGGGATGCCCCACCCAGTCCGATGGCATCAGGATGCGACGCAGTTCGGGATGGCCGGCGAAGCGCACGCCGAAGAAGTCGAAGACCTCGCGCTCGAACCAATTCGCCGTGGGCCAGACCTCCGACACCGTGGGAACCTCCGGCTCCGGGTCATCTTCGCCGCCAGCCTGTATCTTCAGCCGCAGCGACGCTCCCGTCTCGGTAGAGACCAGCTGGTAGACCAGATCGAAGCGCGGCTCGCGCTCTGGCCAGTCCACCGCCGTGACATCCTCCAGGAAATCGTAGCGCAGCCGTGGCGCGTCGCGCAGCGCCGTACACGCCTCAACCAGCGCATCAGGCGTCAGCAGGACGGTCGTCTCGCCGCGATATTCTGTCACGGCGAGCACGCCGCCACCCAGCCGCTCATTGAGCAGCGTGACGGACGCTTCGGCCAAAGGGTTGGGGGGGAAATCGAGCGCGGGCGCGCTGCTCTCCGGCGTTTGGTCTGCCATGACTGCCCCTGTTCCTCATCGTGACGGCGTGGCGCCGCTACCGCTCGCGTCCCGCCGCTAGTCTTCGCTGCCCAGATACCGGGACTCGGCGAACGCCAGCGGGTCGGGGGGATTGGGAATGTGCTTCTGGATCTTCTCCTGCAGGATGTTGAGGCCCTGCAGCAGCATGTCAGGCGTCGGTGGGCAGCCTGGCACATAGACATCCACTGGCACGACCTTGTCCACGCCCTGGATAATCGCGTAGTTGTTGAAGACGCCACCGCACGAGGCGCAGGCCCCCATCGCGATGACCCACTTCGGCTCGGGCATCTGGTCGTAGATGCGCCGCAGCACCGGAGCCATCTTGGTGGACAGGCGTCCGGCGACGATCATCAGATCCGCCTGGCGTGGGCTGGCGCGGAAGACCTCGGCGCCGAAGCGCGAGATATCCCAGCGGGAGGCGCTAGCGGACATCATCTCGATCGCGCAGCAGGCCAGGCCAAAGGTCGCCGGCCAGAGCGACGAGCTGCGTCCCCAGTCAATCAGCTTGTTGACCTGGGTGAGCAGGATGTTGCCGCCATCAGGCTGCGCGAGCCCGCGCGGCAGCCGTGGCGCTTGAGTGTTGCTAAAGTACTGGACAGGAGCCCAGGGATTTACCGGCTTGGGTGTCCCGGCCTCAGGGTCTACTCCCATGCGAAAGCTCCCTTACGCCAGATGTAGATAAACGGGATGGCGAGGATCGCCGTGAAGACCACCAACTCGACCAGCCCGAGGATCTGGAGTCGCCGCATCAGTATCGCTAGCGGCAGCACCGCCGCCGCCTCGACATCGAAGATGATGAAGAGCATGCCGGTCACGAGGTATTTCACAGGGAAGCGCTGCCGTGGCGGCTCGATCTCCTCGATGCCGCACTCATAGGGAGCGAGCTTCTCTGGCGTGGGGCGCTTCGGGCCGAGGATGAACGTGACTGCGATCACCGCGATACCGAAGACCAGCGCGAGGCCGAACATGATCAACGCCGGAGCGTATTCAGGCATTCCGCAACGCCTCCGAGCCATGACGCGACGCGTGTGACGCGTCTACTGTCAATGTCCCTCAGTTTCGCATACCATCTGATACTGTAACATGGAGCCGGGAGACTGTCAATCAGGCGAAGACCCCACAAAGTCCGTTGACAAGCGTGTTTTTGCCTATTTGCGCGCGCCTTGGGAGGTGGCGGAGAGACGATTTTCACCATGTTGTACGATGCTACCAGGCGCGCAAGGCGGCCCATCCGGCGCCACAACCGCGCGCTCACGGCCTGGAGTCTGGGAGGAGCTTGTGATAGGCGCGCCACTTATCGAGGAGGCGACCACCGCGGACATCGAGGCGCTGGGGCGCCTGCGTCATCAGATGAACTGGTCGCGCAGCGAGGAACTGTTAGGCGCCATTCTGCGCTGGCGCGGCGGGCGCATCTTCGTGATCCGGGCCGGTGAGTTGAGCGCCGCCACAGGCGAGGCGGCCGCGCGTCCCGCCGCCGCCATCGTCGTTACCGCCGCCCCGCCAATCGGCGTGATCGGCAGCGTGATGGTACGCCCTGAGTTCCAGCGAGCCGGCCTGGGACGCGCCATCATGGAGCACTCGCTGACGTGGCTGACGCGTGAGGGCGTGCGCCGCGTCTACCTCGACGCCACCCCAGCCGGACGCCCCCTCTATCGTCGCCTGGGCTTCGTTGATATCGCCAGCTCCTGGTACACACGCTCCTGGCAGACGGCAATCAACATGGACGCGCTGCGCTCTCTGGCTCGGAGTGGGAAGATCGCGCGCGTCACCGCCGTCACTGCGGTTGGCGCGGAAGGGCTGCCGCGCATCGCCGCGCTTGACCAACTGGCGTATGGCGGCGACCGGCTCGACCTGCTCGATCAGTTGGCGCGCTTAGCGGGCAATGACCTGCTGATCGCCGAATCGGCGGACGGAGCGGCGCTGGGCTACCTGATGACCCGCCCACCAGAGTCCCCCGTGAAGGGCATGCGCGTCGGTCCGCTGGTAGCCAGCGACGACGCGACCGCCGCCGCGCTGCTGGCCGCCGCGCTGGAGCGCGAGGGACCGCCGGAGAGCCGCATCCTCTCCGCCACCATCGCCGGCGACAACCCGCGCGCGCTGGCGCTCTTCGATACGATCGGCGCCGCGCCCATCGAAGACGACCTCATCATGCGCCTGGATTTCCCCGGCGCGCCTGGCGACGGAGCCACTCCGGTGGAGAGTGAGCTAGACGGCGCACAGCGTCCGCGGGTGTACTGCTGGCTCGCGCCGATGGTCTTCTAGCCCCATCCGCCGAGCATATTGAGCTGACGGCGCTACTCGTTGACCGCCGCCGCCAGCTCGTCCACCTCGGCGCCGGCCACCTCTGAGGCGGCAGCGAACTGCTCGTTGTAGAGCTGGGCGTAGAGGCCGCCCTGCGCCAATAGCTCCGCATGAGCGCCGCGCTCGACGATCTCGCCGCGCCGCACCACCAATATCTGGTCGGCGGCGAGGATGGTGGAGAGGCGGTGGGCGATGGCGATGGTCGTGCGCCCCCGCATCAGCCGCTCCAGCGCTGCTTGGATCAGCCGCTCGGAGTGCGTGTCCAGCGAGCTGGTCGCTTCATCCAGGATCAGGATGCGCGGGTCTTTCAGGATCACGCGCGCAATGGCGATGCGCTGCTTCTCGCCTCCAGATAGCTTGTAGCCCCGCTCGCCGACCACCGTGTCGTAGCCTTCGGGGAGCTCCATGATGCGGTCGTGAATCGCCGCCGCTTTCGCCGCCGCAATCAGCTCGTCCTCAGTCGCGTCAGGGCGGCCATACGTCAGGTTCTCGCGGATGGTGGAGTGGAAGAGATACGTCTCCTGCGTGACGACGCCGACCGAGGCCCCCAGGCTCTCCAGCGTCACGTCGCGCACGTCATGCCCGTCAATCGTCACGGCGCCGCTGATCACATCGTAGAGGCGCGGGATGAGGTAGGTGATAGTCGTCTTGCCCGCGCCGCTGGGGCCAACCAGCGCCGTGAGCTGGCCCGGCCGCATCTCGAACGAGATGTCGTTGAGGGTCAGCGTCTCCTGATCGGCGCGGTAGCTGAACATGACGTGGTCGAAGTTCACCGAACCCCGGATCTTGTGGGGATCAAGCGCCAGCGCGTCCAGCTTGTCCACGATGTCCGCTTTGATGTCGAGATACTCGTAGATGCGATCGAAGAGCGCCAGCGCGCCCTGAATCTCGACCTGGACATTGAGCAATTGTCCGATGGGGAAGAACAAGCGACTCTGCAGCGTCGTGAACGCCACCAGATTGGCGATCGTCTCGGTCAGCTGCGCCTGAGAGACATGCTGGCCCTGGCCGAACGTCATGTAGCCTGACACCAGGTAGACCAGCGCTGGCAGGCCGGAGAAGAAGGTCGAGATGAACATCATGAACCAGCGCCCGACCATCTGCTGCCGGATCTGCAAGGCGACGTAGCGCTCATTCTCCGTCTGGAAGCGGCCCCGCTCGTAGCTCTGACGGCCAAAGACCTTCGCCAGTAGCACGCCGCTCACCGAGAGCGTCTCTTCGACTAGCGCCGTCAGCTCGGCCAGCGACATCTGCGTGTTACGCGAGATGTCGCGACGGACGTTGCCCACACGATAGGTGAGGAAGAGGAACAGCGGCAGCAAGCCGAGCGAGAGGACAGTCAGCGGGACCGACAAGACCAGCATGCCGACTATGGTCGAGAGCGCGACCGTGATGTTCGAGACAACTGACGTCGCGGTATCGGTGACGACGCTTTGCACGCCGCCGATATCATTGGAGATGCGCGACTGGATCTCTCCGGTGCGTGTGTCGGTGAAGAACTTGAGCGGCTGCCCCTGGATGTGGCCGTACAGCTTGTTGCGCAAATCGCGCATGACGTTCTGGCCGACCTTGGTATTGAGATACGTCTGCCCAACGCCGATCAGCCCGCTGATGACCGGCGTCACCAGCATGACGCCCGCGAAGATAGCCAGAGCATGGAAGTTCTGCTGCCCGAAGCCAATCGAGATCGAGTATTTGAGCATGTACGGGTTGATCAGCCCCAGCACGCTCACGAGCAGAATCGCGCCCAATACAATCAGTATCGAGCGCCAGTAGGGTTTGAATGACGCGGCGACGCGGCGGATCGTGCGCGCGTCAGCCTTGCGGCCAGGCGGTATGTCGGGGGGTGTCCGCATCATGCGCCCGTAGCGGCCACCGCCGCCCATGCCTCGCATCATAAAGGGCTTGCCTCGCCAAATTCACACAATGGTAGCCTCAACAACAAAAGCATAGCATTCGTGTCATGGTCAGGCCCATCATCCGCGTGCTCGCGTGTGATGGGCCTGAGCGCTGCGCATGGTGACCTAGAACTGCTCGATGGGACCCGAGCCGCTCTCGGCTGGACCACCCGCGCCCGACGATCCGCCATTCTCGCGCATGAAGGCGTCCAGCTCGGCGCGCGTCCGCTCGACGATACCGCGCAGCTTGGTCAGCCGCTCCGGGTCTCCCATAGACTGCATACCGGCGATGAGCATTGTGCGGCCAAGCTCGCGCGCCTGGCGGGCTAGGTCGCGCGCTTCAGGCTGGCCGCGCCAGCCGAAGCCAGGGCCGCCCCGTCCCGGGCCTCCCCAGGGACCACCCCATGGGCCGCGCTCGAAGCGCTCGCGCTGGCCATGATGCTCGTGATGCTCGTGATGGCCATGCGGCCCATGCTCCGGACCCTCCGGCCCAAACTGCGGCCCACGCCGGGCGGCGACCTCATCGAGCGCCTGAGAGCCTTCGGGAGTAATCTTGTAGACCTTCTTGCCCTCGACCGGCTCACTCGTCACCCAGCCGCGATCCTCGAGCAGCTGCAAGGTGGGATAGATGGCGCCCGCGCTGGGAGCGTAGAAGCCGCCCATGCGTTCCTCCAGCTCCTTCATCATCTCGTAGCCATGCTTGGGCCGCTCCTTGAGCAGCTCCAGCAGCGCATACTTCAGGTAGCCGCGCTCAAACATCCGCGGGCCTGGCCCGCCGCCAAAGGGGAACCTGCGTCCCATACCTGGAAACCTCCCGCCTGGCGCGCCCCATGGGCCACGCCGCCATCTACGCATGGGAGGAGGCCCCCACCACGCGAACTCATCTGCCGGTCCACCCCACCATGGGCCTCGCGGACCGGGACCGTACCCCCAGGGCGGGCCTCCCCACCCCCACGGCCCGCGTGGCCCACGCGGCCCACGCGGCCCACCCCAGCGCGGACCGGGCATGCCCTCATCGGGACCCTCGCCACGCCATGGCCCGCCGCCCCAGGCAGGCTCACCATACATCATGTTATCCATGCGTATGCCCTCCTGTGAGTCAGATGACTCACTACTCCACAACAGTTATATCAAGATATATCGTATTGGCGAATAGAAGTCAAGGGGGAGGGGCGCCACATCAGGGCGCAGGGCGCGCGGCCATTCATGGCCCGCACACGGGGCCAGTCGGCATGAATGCCACCCATACTGACGAGCGCGCCG
>DASTKI010000027.1:0-3716 GCA_035716045.1 Ktedonobacterales bacterium | reverse complement strand
ACGCGCGCTCGCGGGCAAGGACGTGCCAGAGGGCGCGCGCATTGGTGAATCGTGGGAGACGGCGCTCGACGCCATCGCAACGAATCCCCCCTATGCTGACCAGACGCTCGGCGCGCTCACCGAACACTACGGCGCCGATCTGATCGGCGCGCGCGCGGAGGCGGTCTTCGGCCTGCGATTCCCCCTGCTGACCAAATTCCTCGACGCGAATGACCAGCTTTCGGTGCAGGTTCACCCCAACGACGAATATGCCGCCGCGCACGAGGACGGCAAGTTGGGTAAGACCGAGACGTGGTACATCCTCCAGACGGAGCCGGGCGCGCGGGTCGTTTACGGGCTGAGCCGGGAGACGACGCGGGAGGAGATACGCCAGGCCATCGCGTCAAACACGCTGGAAGATGCGCTGCATAGCGTTGAGGTGAAGCCGGGCGAAGTCATCTTTGTCCCTGCGGGTACTGTCCACGCGATCTGCGCCGGGGTCGTCCTCTACGAGCTTCAGGAATACTCCGACATCACCTACCGGCTGTATGACTATGGCCGCTTGCAGGCGGACGGACGCCCGCGTGATCTGCATGTCGAACAAGGGCTGGCGGTGATGCGCTACGCCCCGCAGACGCTGGAGCGCGTGACCCCACTGGCGCGTGACGAGCGGCGGGTGCTGGTCGGCTGCCACTACTTTGTGCTGGACGAGATCACCCTGAACGGCGAGCGCACAGGCACAATACACTCGACGAGCTGCCAGATCGTGACAGCGCTCTCAGGCCACTGCGAGATTGCGTCAGAGGAGGGAAGCGTGACGCTGGCGTTGGGCGAGACGGCAGTGCTGCCCGCGACGATGGGCGCGCACACGTTCATCAGCGGCGATGGCGAGGCGCGTCTGCTGCGCTCATGGGTACCGGAGCCGGACGACGCCGACCTTGCCGCGTGGCGGGCCGCTCAATCGTTCCCGATTGAGGACTGACCTCGCCCCGCAATGCGCTGGTAGTCCGCAGGCGCGTCGATATCCAGTGTCTCGTCAGTTTGCGCTGGCTCGACCAAGCGCACCGCCTCTGGCGCCCGCATCAGCAGCGAGCGCCCACCCTCGTCGCCGTGGATGCCATGTAGTTCGCCAAAGAGCGCGCGCGGCCAGTAGACCGGCGGGGTGGGCCTGCCACCCTGATTCATCGCGGCGATCCGCTCCGGCGCCGCACGCGCGGCGGCGAGCAAAGCCTCCAGCGTCGCGGACGAGGTGAACGGCATATCGGCCAGCAGGATGAGCGCGCCACCGACGTTGTCAGGCAGCGCATCCAGTCCCGCCTGAAGTGACGTGGAGAGACCGTCGGCAAAGCGCGGATTATCCACCCGCTGGTAACGTCCCGGCGGCAGCGCGGCGGCGACCCGCTCGGCCTCGTTGCCCAACACCACCAGCACTACGTCTGCGCTACTGGCGCAGGCGCCGCTAACCGCATGCCACACCAGTGGATGACCGTCGAGCGGCAACAGGAGCTTATTCGCGCCCATCCGCGACGACCTCCCCGCCGCCAGCACAATCGCGGCAATGACCGGTCTCACGTCCATCTCGGCCCTCCTTCGCTCGATAGCGTAGCACATGCGCCCGCGTGTTATCGTGTCTGTATTGCGCTGGTAAAGAACTGGACACTAGGGTTGAATACATGGCCCAGCAGATAACACAAACGCGCCGCTATCATGCCGCCGTGGCGCTGCTCGACGACTGCTCCCGCCTGGCGAGGTTGGCGCGTGCTGCCGCCACCGTAGTCGCCAGCGATGAGCCACGCGCGGTGGAGTTGGCGGGTGGGCGACGATTGCGCGCGGCATTGCGGGTTGGCGTCTTCGCTGGGTCGTTCAACCCCCTGACGCGGGCGCATGTGGCGCTGGCCAACGCCGCCCGGCGCGCGGCTGGCCTGGACGCGCTGATCTGGGCATGCGCGGCGGCCTCGGTGGATAAAGAGCGGGTGGAGCGGGCGGCGCTGGTGGACCGGCTGGCGCAGATGAGCGCGTTCGTCGTGGGTCGGCGGCGCGAGGCGCTGGCGCTGCTGAATCGCGGCCTCTATGTCGATGAGGCGCGGACGCTTCGCGCGTTGCTGGCGCCCTCAACCGAACTGACGCTTATCGTGGGCTACGACAAAATCGTGCAGATCTTCGATCCCAAATACTATGCCGACCGTGACGCCGCATTGCGCGCGCTCTTCTCGCTGGCGCGGCTGCTGGTGGCCCCGCGTGAGGGTGAAGGCGCCGAGGCTCTGGCCGCGCTCCTGGCCCAGCCGGAGAACCGCCCGTTCGCCAGATATGTGCGCTACCTCGACGTCCCAGCGGGCTACGCGCATGACTCTTCGACCGAGGCGCGCGCCCTCGCAGCCGAAACGCCCGCCGACATTGCGGCGCTCTCACGGCTGCTTCCGCCCGCCGGGTTGGCGTTGGCCCTCCATACGGGCGCGTATCGGCCAACGATGCCAACCGTCGATAATCCCTACACGGTCCGCGCGCGCTGGCTGGACGCGCTGGCTACGCTGCCGCCGACAACCGCGCGCCACCTGCCGCCGCTCTCGACACTGGTGAAGCAGACGCTGGCCGCCGATGACCGGGGAACCCATCTGCGCGCCTGGCTGGCTGACCCACACACTTTGAGGCAGAACGCACGGCTGGATGTGGCGGACATGTTGGCGACAATCCCGCGCGATCAGGCGTCTTGCTGATCGTGCGGCTGCTTTGGGTCGCCCAACTGGTCCCAGCGTTTGCGCATCGAGAAGAGGATGGCGACGAAGAGCAGCGAGAAGAGCGCAACCGAGCCGATGGCGAGCGCCAGAACGATGCCGGTCGCGGCGGAATCTATCATGGACGGGTCTCCAGAGGCCATTCTGGTCGAAGCGCCACACGCGCTAAAAAAACGGCCACTTATGCGGATAGTTTAACACGTCGCGATCGAGACAGTAGTGGTTGATGAAGGCCAGCATACGCATGCGCTCTGGTCCGCGCAACAACGCCGGGCCGATGCAGCGCACCGAACGTCCCGCGCGAAACCGCACCAACAGCCAGTTGGCCGAATGATCGAGCACGACGATCTCACCCCAGGCCAGTTCGACGGGGCTGCGACGCCAGGGCTGGATGATGGTCAGACCTTCCCCTGTCAGGATGACTTCCTGAAGCAGCCAGACGGCGGCGGCAAGGCCAAACAGCGCCACTACCACGCCCAGCAGGCTGAGCGCAATGGCGAACTCCAGCGGTAGCAGGAAGAGCGCTATGACCGCGCCAGAGATACCAGCCAGCGCCAGCGCAAATCCGCTGAATGGCCAGCGTCCACGGGGACGGACACGAAGCATGCCCATCACATCCGATTCTGGCTCGCCTATGTCCATCTGATCCAGCGCCTCTGTGCGGAGCGAGCCATCGAGAATATGGGGACGCAGATGGGCGAGAATGACCGTGATGAGCTTATCGCCATCCGTCAGGAGGCGTGGCGCGAAGGCGATGGAGGCGCCGCTAGAGGTGTCGATGCGCAGGAACATCCCGCGTCGCTCGGCGCGCACGATCTCCTGCCACGGGGCTTCGCGCCAGCGTTGAAACGGCCTGCCGACGGCGATTCCCGACGGGGAGAGCCGCACGCTCTTCATGAATAACCAGGTCACGATCAACAGCGGAATGAAGATCAGGAGAATGACGACCAGAATGAGGAGAGGCATCCAGTTGGGCGCCTGCGGTTTCTCGTTGAGCAGCAAGAC
>DASTKI010000026.1:0-17072 GCA_035716045.1 Ktedonobacterales bacterium | reverse complement strand
GACTGCCGCCTTTGCGCTCCGCGTCGTTGGAGCGGATCGTCCTTATCTCCCGATATCGAGAGCCGTCAACGCCATCCTCACTCGCCTCTCGACCTAGTGTGATGCGCTTCATGACCCGCTGAGGATCAGCTTCGAGCGGCGGAAGAGCGCCATCGCCCAGAGGATGAGCAGGGCGGTGAGGACGGCCAGCGCGGCGGCGACCTCCAGGCCGAGCGTGGTGAGATCGGTCGTGGCGAGGCGCGTGAGCAGCTGCGCGCGGGTCGGGGCAGGCAGCGCCTGGAGGCCGAAGCTCGTGCCCAGGATGATCACCAGCAGCCCGATCGAGAGCATCTGCTGCGCCTGGCGCACGGTGGCGGCGCGCAGCGAGACCAGCGACGTGGCCGCCGCGCCCAGCAGCGAGGCCAGCAGCCCGATGGCGACGATCGCCAGCATGTTGGCGCCGGAGTAGAGCGTCAGCGAGCCAGGCGATTTGACATTGATAACGATCAGCGCCACCAGCGCCGCCAGCAGGCTCTGCCCCCAGCCGAAGATGGTGATGGCGAGCAGCTTGCCGAAGAAGATTGCCCCGTCGGGCAGGCGGCTGGCCAGCAGAGTCTCCAACGTGTGCCGCTCGCGCTCTCCGGCGAAGGAGTCGGCCCCCACGCTCAGGATCAGGATGACGGGCAGGTACAGGCCGTACTCGACGGCGGGGATTGGGGAGGCCGCCCAGCCGCGCGAGCCCGTGGTCAGCGGCAGAATGACGCCGAAGACTCCGAGCACGATCAAGCCGATATAGCGCCCACGACCGCCGCCGCTGGCGAAGAACTCCTTCAGCTCTTTCCAGATCATCGCGGCCAGGTCCTGAACAATCGTCGCGCTCATCGCTGGCCCTCCTCCATGAGCGACAGGAAGACTTCTTCGAGGCTGGCCCGGTCGCGGCGGACCTCCTCGATATGCGCGCCCGCGCCGACCAGCGCGCTGACGATTGGCGCGCCGCGCGCCTCGCCACGCAGCTCGACCAGCAGCCGCCCGTCGTGGCCGTTCGCGCCGTCCGCGCCACGCGGGGCAGGCTGCAGCTCGACGCGCGCCACGCCGGGAGCGGAGCGCGCCGCCGCCAGCGCCGCCTCGTCGAAGCCCTCGCCGATCACCTCCAGCCGGGGCGCCTCAGTGTTGGCGCGCAGCTCATCGGGGCTGCCGACGGCCAGCAGCTTGCCGGAGCGGATGACGCCGACCTGGGCGCAGAGGCGCTGCGCCTCATCCAGGTTGTGTGTGTTGAGGAAGACGGTGACGCCCTCGCGACGGGCCAGCGCGTCCAGGTCGTCGCGCAGCGAGGCGGCGGCCACCGGATCGAGCCCGGCGGTTGGCTCATCGAGAAAGACCAGCTGCGGGTGGTGGAAGAGCACACGCGCGATAGCCAGCTTCTGCTTCATGCCCCGGCTCCAGGTCGCGACGCGCTCTTTGCGACGATCCCACAGGCCGAAGTGGGTCAGCAGCTCCTGGATGCGCGCCTGCCGGTCGGCGGCGGGCATATGCCAGACGCGCCCGTAGAAGTCGAGGTTGTCCACGGCGCTTAAGCGCTCGTAGAGGCCGTTGAACTCCAGCAGCGCGCCCGCGCGCTGGCGGATGGCCTGCCCCTGCTCGCGAGTATCGTAGCCCAGCGTGCGCGCCGAGCCCGCCGTCGGCTCGATGAGGCCCAGCAGCAGGTGGATGGTGGTGGTCTTGCCGGCGCCGTTCGCGCCGAGGAAGCCGAAGACGATGCCCGCTGGCACGTCCAGCGTCACGCCGTCAACCGCGCGGATGGCGCCGAAGTCGCGCGTGAGCTGGCTCGTCTGGATAGCATAGCCACTCATAAGGCCAGTCTGCTCCCCATGGTATGCCGAGGAATGTGAGCGGGCGTCATACCCGCTATGAAGCGCGCGCTACGCCAGGTAGGCGCGTGCGCCGTATTGCTTACGTCAGGGCGTGTGGCGGCGTTGCAGGCCGGCGCTCCGCTGGTAGTCCTATGTGGGAAGCCGCCGCCAGGCCGGACGTTATACCTTCTGGGAAGGCCAGAGAACGCGCCAGCCGCCCGCGCCATGGCGGGAAGCGACATGAGAGCCGAGAGGAGTACAGCCTGTCATGAAGGATGCCCCTCCGGCTGGCGCGCTCGACACGCGCGCTAAAGCGGGCGGCGCTACGTCTCGCGCGTCCGGCGCGCTCGCGCGCTTCACGGGCTGGCTGACGGCGCGCCCGCTGGCCCAGACGGCGCTCGCCCTCGCGCTGGCCATCGCCATCCGGGCGTACTTCCTGGTCCAGTCCAGGGGCATGGTCGAGGGAGATGAGGCGATCCTCGGCATCCAGGCGGAGCGCATCCTGCATGGCGCGCGACCGATCTACATGTACGGCCAGGCCTACATGGCCAGTTGGGACGCCTACCTGACGGCGCCGCTCATCGCCCTCTTCGGCCCCTCAGGAACGATCTTGCATGTCGTCCCGCTGCTTGAGTCGCTGCTGCTCGTGCCGCTGATGGGCGCGCTGGCGACGCGCATGTTCCGGACGGAGCGCGCACGGTTCCCCGCCATGCTGCTCGCCGCCATCCCGCCCGTCTATGTCGGCGTCGTCGAGTTGCACATGTGGGGCGGCTATGTGGGAACCCTGGTCCTCGGCGCGGCGCTGATGCTGGTCACGCTGCGCATCGCCGACCGGTGGGCGCTCGCTCAGCCCACCCATTGGCTCTGGCTGCTCGCCGGTCTGCTCACCGGCTTCGCGTGGTGGATAGACCCGCTCATCATCTACTATCTGCTGGCCTGCGCGCTCTGGCTTATCCTCCCCGCCCTGGTACGCGCCACGCTCGCCCGCGCTCGCCCGGCGCCCGGCCTCCTCAAAGGGGCGCTGGCCTTCACCGGGGCCGCCGTCGTTGGCGCGTTTCCCGCCATCCTCTACCTCATCACGACACCCGGCGCCACGACGCCTGGCCAGGCGCTGCCTTATCTCAGTGGGGGAGCGCCCTCAGGCCTGACGGGCCTGCTCCGCCTCAATCTCATTGGCTATTTCGCGCTGCTCGACGCTCCCCGCGTCGCGGGCATCGCGATCCCCTGGGACCCTTTCACCGCCCATAAGGCGCTCAATGTCCTGGTCGCGATCGTTCCCATGCTGGCGGCGCTGCTGGCGCTCTGGGCCGCCGCGCTGATCGTCGTGGGCGCCGCGCGCGTCCTGCGGCTGCCGCGAGCGGACCAGCGCCACGCGGTCGCCTCGCCCGTCTGGGCGAGCGCGCTGCCAGTCATCCTCGCCGTGGTGATCTTCTTCGTCTTCTGGCGCAGCCCCTCGTCGGTCGCGCTGGGCCGCCAGCTCGACACGGTGGGCCGGTATGCGGTCCCGCTGACGGCCTCCATCAGCCTGCTGCTGGTGTACGCCTACCTCTACCTGCCTACGCGCGCCGCCCGTGCGCTCGCCCGGCTGCCGCGCTGGGACAGCGAGCGGCGCAGGGCGCTGGCCGCCCGTGTCCTCCCGCTGGCGCTCTTCGCGCTCCTGCTGGCGTCATATGGCGCGCCCTATGTCATGACCGATCAGGCGCAGGCGATGGAATCCACGTACTCCCTGGGGCTGCGCTTCCCCGCCGAACACGCCGATCTGATCACATATCTGGAGCAGCGCCACATCACGCACGTCTGGGCCGATCACTGGGTCGGCAACGTCACGATGTACCTGACACAGGAGCGCATCGTCGCCGCCGACTACTACGATGTCATGGTCTTCCACAGTCGCGACCGCTTCCCCGAAGCGATGGCCGGCGTCGCCCAGGCCGATCGCCCCAGCTTCATCGTCCGCGACGCGCGCGGCACGCCGTGGGCGGCGACGGCGATGACGCGCCTGGGCGTCCAGTATGCCCAGGCGCGGTTCGGCGATATCTGGGTGATCACGCCGCTCAGCCGCACGGTGACGCCGCTGGAGCTTGCGCGCGCTGGTTGCGACATCACACCACTCGCCTTCGACCAGCCCTCATGCGACCAGCTCGCATCCGTGAGCGCATAGCCGTCGTGGCGCTGGGCGATCAGGAAGCCGGCTCTTCGAGCGATACCTCGCCATTTGCCGGCGCGCTGATATCGAGCGTCACCTCGAGCTCGCCATCGGAGTAGCGCGTGCTGAAGGGATAGCCCGCGTTGTGGAGCACCTCGAGCATCCTCGCGTTCGCCGCCATCGTCACGGCCAGCATGCGCGTGATGCCGCGCATCCGGGCGTAGGGCGCCAGCCGGTGCAGCAGCGCCGTGGCGATGCCGTGCCCCTGCCAGCGGTCCGCGACGACGAAGGCGACCTCCGCCGTGTCGGGGGCGATGCGCTCATAGCGCACGACGCTCACGATGCGCTCGTCCTCCGGTGGGCCTTCCGTGGCGACCAGCGCCATACGATTGTTGTAGTCCAGGTGCGTGAAGCGCTCCGCGTCGGCGTCGGGTAGCGTCGGCAGGAACCGGAAGAAGCGGAACACCACCGAATCTGACGACAGTTGCGCGTGGAAGTCTTGCAGGCGCCGCATGTCATCGGGGCTGATCGGGCGCACGTGGACGCGCTCGCCGGTCAGCAGATCCAGGCTGCCCGTCATTCGATCGAGCGCGATGCGGGAAGGCGGAATGGAGGCGGGTTGGCCGCCCATCGGAGCGGCGTCGCGCTCGGCGCTCTGGGATGTATCGAACGGTTCATTCATGGCGTCGCCCCCTGTTCCGAAGGCGCCTGCGGTATGGAGAACACAAGCTGGATCGCCCGCGTCGCGCGCCTGGGTCTACCACCCTGCGGCGCCATCTCATCGCCGCTCAGGGCAAGAGGTGTAGCGCATGCGCCGCGCGCTCCAGCGGCTCGCGGAATTGCGGGGCGGAGATCGCGATCAGCGCGCGTGCGCGCTCCGCAAGATCACGGCCATGCAGCGCCGCGACGCCGTACTCGGTGACGACGTAGTGGACGTGCGCGCGCGATGTAGTGACCGCCGCGCCAGGCGTGAGGATCGGCACGATGCGGCTCATCTCGCCATTCACCAGTCCCACGCCAAAGATATCCCTGGCCTTGCCGGTCGGCGAGAGACGCACCGTCGCAGGCAGCGCGATGATCGGACGACCGCGGCGGGAAAGGGCCGCGCCGCGCAGGAAATCCATCTGCCCACCGACGCCGCTATAGAGCCGTGTGCCGATGGACTCCGCGCAAACCTGTCCGGTCAGGTCCACCTGGATGGCGCTGTTGATGGCGACCATATGCTCGAACTGGCGGATGATGACCGTGTTGTTGGTGTAATCGGTGGGCCGCATCTCGACCATCGGGTTGTCGTCTATGAAGTCCAGCAGGCGGCGCGAGCCCAGCACAAAGCTCGCCACGATCCGCCCGGGGTTGCGCTCCTTGCGCGCGCCGGTGATGACGCCGCGCTCGACGAGATCGAGCACGCCGTCAGAGAACATCTCGGTATGGATGCCCAGGTCGCGGCGGTCGCTGAGCGCCTGGAGCGTCGCGTCGGGAATCGCGCCAATGCCGAGCTGCAGTGTCGCCCCATCCTCGATCAGCTCGGCGACATGGCGCCCGATGCGCAGCTGTATTTCAGTGGGCTCCTGGGGAGCTACCTCATAGAGCGGGGCGTCCCAGTGAACCGCGCGATCAATGCGCGAGAAGGGGATGAAGCTCTCGCCGTGGGTGCGTGGCATCTGCGGGTTGACCAGCGCGACCACCTGGCGCGCGTGCTGCACCGCCGCGCGCGTGACATCCACCGATGGGCCGAGCGAGCAATAGCCATGCGCGTCGGGCGGCGTGACCTGGATGACGGCGACATCCACCGCCAGCGGGCCGCCGGGCGCCAGCATCGCTGGCACATCCGAGAGGAAGACCGGCGTGTAGCTGGCGCGCCCTGCGTTGACCGCCTCGCGCGTGTTTTCGCCGACGAACAGCGCGCGCAGACTGAAACGGCCCGCCCAGCGTGGATCGGTATAGGGCGTGGGGCCGTGGGTGTGCAGGTGGATGATCTCGACATCGCGCAACTCCTCACCGCGCGCGACGAGCGCCTCGATCAGCGCCGTCGGGGTCGCCGCGGCTCCCTGCACGAAGACTCGCTGGCCCGACTGGACGCCCGCCACAGCCTCATCAAGCTCACACCACTGCGTCACGCGATACTCCTTTTTGTGAGGAGCCGGGCGGCTCAAGCCGCGGCCAGGGGCGTTCCGCCGCGAAGCTCGCCTGCGCGGGCTAGATGCGCCGGCGAGCTAGAGCGCGGTGAGGATCTCGACGCCGTTGTCGGTAATGGCCAGCGAATGCTCGAACTGGGCCGAGCGCGAGCCGTCGGCGGTCGAGATCGTCCAGCCATCCTCGCGGCTAGTCTTCGTCTCCTTGCCCCCAGCGCTGATCATCGGCTCGATGGTGAACACCATGCCGCGCTCGATGCGCGGCCCGCTGCCCTTCGCGCCGTAGTGCGGCACGAACGGCTCCTCCCACAGATCGCGCCCGACGCCGTGGCCGCCCAGCTCGCGCACGACGGAGAAGCCCTCGCCCTCGGCATAGGCCTGGATGGCGGCGCCGATGTCGCCGATGTGCGCGCCGGGCTTGCCCGCCGCCTCGATGCCCAGCTCCAGGCAGCGGTGGGTCACGTCCATCAGCCGTTGCGATTCGGCGTCAATCTGACCGACAGGGAAGGTGACGCACGAGTCGCCGATCCAGCCGTGGTAACGGGCGCCGATGTCAATGCCGACCAGATCGCCCTCCTGGAGGACCTGGCGCGCGCTGGGGATGCCATGGCAGATGACGTCGTTGATCGCCACGCAGATCGTGGCGGGGAATGGCGGGCGTATCATGCGCCCCGCGCGGTCGCGCGCCGCGCCATAGCCCTTGTACATGGGCAGCGCGCCCTTGTCGCGGATGTATTGCTCGGCGGCGTGGTCGAGCTCGGCGGTGGTGACGCCTGGCTTGACGAGCGGGCGCAGGACTTCGTAGGTTTCGGCGACGATGCGCCCGGCCTCACGCAGCCGCGCGATCTGTTCGGGTGTCTTGATCAGGATGGGCATGGGCGTCGGGCCTCGGATGCGGCGCGAGGAGCGGTCGGGGCAATTCCGCGCCCGCTCCTCGCGCGTGGACTGGCTAGCGGGCCGCGAGGGCTTGCTTGACCAGATTGGGAATCTCAAAGATAGTTTCGGCGACGGGCACATGGGCGCGCTGTAGCGCCTCCACCTTGCCCTGCGCCGTACCGGTCGTGCCGGAGACGATGGCGCCTGCGTGCCCCATGCGCTTGCCTGGAGGCGCGGTGCGACCAGAGATGAAGCCGATGACCGGCTTCGTCATCGTCGCGGCGTAGGCGGCGGCGTCCTCTTCGTCGCTGCCGCCGATCTCGCCGCACATGACCACGGCGTCGGTATCGGGGTCAGCCTCGAAGAGCCGCAGGATGTCAATGAACGTCGTGCCGATGATCGGGTCGCCACCAATGCCGATGCAGCTCGACTGGCCAAGACCCGCCTCCGTCAGCAGCGAGACGACCTCATAGGTGAGCGTGCCGGAGCGCGAGACGAAGCCGACACGACCCTCCTTGAAGATATGGTACGGCATGATGCCCACCTTGCCCGCGCCAGGGGTGGCCAGCCCAGGGCAGTTGGGGCCGATGACGGTAGTGGGATGCTCCTTGAGGTAGGTCATCGCGCGCGCCGTATCCAGCACCGGGACAAACTCGGTGAGGATGACGACCAGCGGGATGCCGGCCTCGGCGGCCTCCATGATGGCTTCGGCGGCCCCCGCGGGCGGAACGAAGATGCAGGAGGCGTTAGCGCCTGTCTCCGCCTTGGCCTGCGCGACAGTATCGAAGATCGGCAGGCCGTTGAAGGTCTGCCCGCCCTTGCCGGGCGTGACGCCGCCGACGACGCGCGTGCCCGACTCGATCATGCGCGGGGTGTGATAGCTGCCTTCGGCGCCGGTCATGCCCTGCACGATGACGCGCGAGTCTTTATCAAACAGGATGCTCACGGTATTAGTTCCCCTTCGCCGCGATCTCGGCGACGATCTTCTGGCAGGCGTCGCGCATATCGGAGCCCCAGTTCAGGCCGGCGTTGGCCAGCAGCGCGCGACCCTCGGCCTCGCCGGTGCCAGCAAGGCGGGCGACGATTGGCATACCTTTGGGCAGCTCTTGCTGCGCCATGATGATGCCGCGCGCGACCTCCTCGCCACGGGTGATGCCGCCGAAGATGTTGACGACGATGCCCTTCACCTGCGGATCGCGGGCGACGAAGAGCAGCGCCTTCTTCATCACTTCGGCCTTGGCGCCGCCGCCGATATCGAGGAAGTTGGCGGGCTTGCCGCCCGCGCGAGCCACCATGTCGAGCGTGGTCATGACCAGGCCCGCGCCGTTGCCGATGACGCCGACATCGCCGTCGAGCTTGACGTAGGTCAGGCCCTCGGCCTTGGCCTCATACTCCAGCGGGTTGGCCTCTTCCGGCTCCGCCCAGGAGGCGTACTCCTTCTGGCGCGGCAGGGCGTTGTCGTCAATGATGATCTTGGCGTCGGCGGCGATCACCTTGCCATCGGGTGTCAGCGCGAGCGGGTTGATCTCGGCCAGGGTGGCGTCACTCTCGATGAAGGCGCGCGCGAGCTGCGAGAGGATCGCGCCGCCCTTGGCGACCACGACTGACGGCACACCCGCGCGGGCGAGGAGCTGGCGCGCGTCCATCTGGAGCAGGCTCCAGCGCATGTCTATTGGGAAACGGATAATCTTCTCGGGGGCCGTCGCCGCGACCTCCTCGATGTCTATGCCGCCCGCGGCGCTGACCAGCACGACGGGCGTCTGCGAGGCGCGGTCGAGGATCACGCCGAGGTAATACTCTTCCTTGATGTCGAGCGCGGGCGTGACGAGGACCTTCTCGACGGTCAGCCCTTTGATATCCATGCCCAGGATGCGGCCGGCCACCTCGCGCGTCTCGGCGGGCGTCTGGGCCAGCTTGACGCCGCCCGCCTTGCCGCGCCCGCCAACGTAGACCTGCGCCTTGACGACGACCGGAACGCCAAACTCGGCGGCGATGGCCTCGGCCTCATCGGCGGTGGTGGCGATCTTGCCCGGCTGCACGGGCACACCAAACCGGCGAAGGATCTCCTTCGCCTGGTACTCGTGAATCTTCATTGAATGCCTGTTCCTGCTCTGCGCTCTAGCGCCTACCCGCAAGGGCGGGCGCGGCGGGCTCCCGTGGTGGAGCGCGTGAGACGCCCTGGTCCGCTCCGCCCGCTTCACGCGCGGCGCATAGCTCAGGCGCCCATCACCGCATGATAGGCGCGGCGGTGGGTGAAGGTCAAGCGCGTGCGCGAGGAAATGATCTGTGATTGTGCCCGCGTCTTATGGATGGATCTTAGCCAGCCTGTCCCATTGCAGGAATGACACCGAGTTGCTGCAGCAACCCCAGGTCGTCGAGACTCTCCCACTGTTCAGCAAGCTTACCGCCAGCAATCCGATAAATGGTCATGCCTGGAATTGTCGCCCGTTTGCCTGTTGGAGGAATACCTTGCAGATTGCCCTGGTGGGTACCATGTCCCGTTAGACGGACTGCGACGGCATCTCCTTCAGCGAGAATGTCCTCAATGGTGAAACGCATATCAGGGAAGGCGGTGAATTCTCCCGAGATAGCCTGTTTGTAGGCTTCGAGACCCTGTACCGTCATTGAGGGGCTGTGATGTAGAAAGTCAGGCGCACATAACTCATCGAAGGCTGCCAGGTTCTTCTGATTAAGGGCCTCAATCCAACGACGCGCGAGCGCCTTGTTGTCTTCTATTGACATGCGGCTTTCTCCTTTGTGCGAGTTACTTCCTTCTTCGAGCGCGTCAAGCGGCGAGATGCATGAGGCATTGGGGGCGCGCCCTTCGCTCCGCTCGCCCGCACATTTCACGCCAGCAGAGGAGGGAAGCAGAGCGAGGAGCGCGTTACTCAGCCTCAGTGGTGGGCGCTGGGAGCCTACCGGATAGCGTGAGCCAGCGATGGAGCTCGACGACGAAGCGGCCGGCCTGCACGCCAGGATCGGCCTCGGCGAGCGCCTGCGCTTCGGCCAGCGTCGCCGTCCTGAAGATGGTGAAGCCGCGTATATCGCTCTCGTCGTTCACCGGTCCCGCGGCGATTGCCGCGCCCGTCTCCATCAAGCGCTGCGTGTGCGCCACGTGACGCGCCTGCAGGTCCTCGAGCTCTGGCGTCATCTGGGTTGTGTAGGCGGGTCCTTTCCGCAGCAGGCTAATGAAATACTGGCTCAGTTCCACTGCGCGTCTCCTTGGATGGTGAGATGGCTCGTTCCCGGCGGGTGGCGGACGGCGCCACTCGTCAACATGATGAGCGCCGGGAAGCAGGCGCGTCAAGCGCAAGGCTGGGGAGGCGCGCTCAGCGGGCGAAGATCGCCAGCAGCGGGATACTCACCGCCGTGCTGAGCGCAGCGAGGCCCAAGGCCAGCGCCAGCGGCGGGCCGAGCAGGCGACGCAAGCCAGCCGCCGTCAGCGCCGCTCCCGCATCTGACGTGCGCCAGCCATCACCAAGGCGTCTTCATCAATCGCCTCAGGCTGCCCTCGCCACGAACTCCACTCGCTTCCTGCCAAATGGGTTAACCGCATGGCCCGAACGGCGCCGTTACCTTGGCGCCCGATGAGGCGGTAGGGTACAATAGCACGGCGTCACGGGCCTTACGGGCGACGCAAGAGTTATTCCTGGAATCCAACATCTCGATAGATGGGCTGCATGGTTTTCGCGGTGGAAAGCGGGGCGGTCGCCAATGCCAGAGACACGGATATTCGCCATCGCCAATCAGAAGGGCGGCGTCGGCAAAACCACCACCTCAATCAATCTGGCCGCGTGCCTGGCTGGCGCGGGGCGCAGGACGCTGGTGATTGACCTGGACCCGCAGTCGAACACGACGACGGGCCTGGGCGTGGACCCGCATCGCGTGGGTCTCTCGATCTACGAGCTGCTGGTGCGCGACGACACCGCGTTCGCCGATGTGCTCAAGGCCGATCTGCGGCCCAATCTGGCGCTGCTGCCCGCCAAGGTGGACCTTTACGCCGCCGACATCGAGCTTGTCTACCTCGACCAGCGCGAGTTCCGGCTCAAGCGCATCATAGATAGCGTCAAGAGCGACTTCGATTTCGTGCTGATTGACTGCCCGCCGTCGCTCGGCCTGCTGACCGTCAACGCGCTGACCGCCGCCGATGGCGTGATCCTTCCGCTGCAGTGCGAGTATTTCGCTCTCGAAGGCATGCAGCAGCTGCTCAATACCATTCGGCTGGTGCGCGACCGGCTCAACCCGCGCGTCGGCCTGTTCGGCGTCGTGCTGACGATGTACGACCCGCGCACGCGGCTGGCGGCGGAAGTGGTGGACGAGATCACTCAGCACTTCCCCAAGGAGAAGTTCGAGACGCTGATCCCGCGCAACGTCCGCCTCTCGGAGGCGCCCAGCTTTGGGCTGACGATTCTGGAGCACGATGCGCGCTCGCCTGGCGCGCTGGCGTACAAGAATCTGGCGGAGGAAGTGATCGCCCGCGCCGCCACGACGGAGGGCAACCATGCCTAAGCAGCGGTTCGGTTTGGGACGCCACATCGACGTCGGGCGCGGCATTGACGCCCTTATCCCCGGCGCCACCCGTGTCAGCGACGATAGCGCGCTCGACACCAGCCTCTCATCCTCAGCGCTCTACGAGATCCCCGTCAGCGCCGTCGTCCCCAACCCGCAGCAGCCGCGCGCCTCGGTCGAGGATGACGCCAAGCTGCTGGAGCTGGCGGCCTCCATCCAGACCTACGGGCTATTGCAGCCGCTGATCGTCGCGCCGCTAGACGATGACGAGGATAGCCAAGACCAGCCCCGCTACCAGTTGATCGCCGGTGAGCGCCGCTGGCGCGCCGCGCAGATCGCCGGGGTGGACAGCGTTCCGGCGGTGATTCGCGGGGCGACGCCACAGCTGATGCTGGAGATCGCGCTGGTCGAGAACCTCCAGCGCGCCGACCTGAACCCCATCGAGGAGGCCACCGCTTACGCCTCGCTCATGGAGGACTATCATCTGACCCAGGAGCAGATCGCCGAGCGGGTAGGACGCGACCGCGTTACCGTCACGAACAAGCTGCGCCTGATGCAGTTGCCGAAAGATGTGCAGGACGCGCTGATCGAGATGCCCAAGGCGTTCACCGAGGGCCACGCGCGCGCCGTCTTGCAGATCAATGGCGAGGAAGAGCGCATCAACGCAATGAAGCTGATCGTGGCGCAGGGGATGAGTGTGCGCGGCGCGGAGGAACTGGCGCGGCGCGTCAACGCCGCGGCGCTCAGCCTGCCATCCGACCGGCGCGGCGGCGCGGCCCGCCCGCAGAGCTACGACACGCAGGTGCTGGAGCAGGAGTTCATCCGCGCCATCGAGATGAAGGCGCGCCTGCAGCGCTCGACGAAGGGCAAAGGCTCGCTGACGCTCTACTTCTCGAACGAGGACCAGCTGCAACTGCTCTACGACCGGCTGGTGGGGTCTGGCTATCCCGGCGGCTCTGGCGCGCTCAACGGTAGCAATGGCGCGGGCCAGAGCTACGACTTCGGCTCGCTCGATTCCATCGGCGGCCTGCTGGATGACGGCTTGACCTCAGACGGTGAGCCCGGCGCGGACGATTAGGCCGCCGGCCGGATGGCGAGACTCATGGCGAGAATCATGCGACATCGCCCGGCGATGAGCGCAGGAGCGAGTGAAGCATGAAAGAGCAAGACGCCCCGCGCGTCTACGGGATCCGGGTAGGTCTGGTCGCGGCGCTGTTCGCGATCGCGCAGGCGCTGCTGCTCTACGCCGCGGCGGCGGGCGGCTACGCCTCGATCCGCGCATGGCAGCAGGCGGTCAATATTTTCAACACCGTCGGCCCGGTGGTGGATTTCCTGCTGCTACTGCCGGGGCTGATCCCGACGCTGCTCGTCGCCTATGGCTCGATGCTGGTGGCGGGCCTGATTACCGCATGGCTGGCCTCACGCGCCGGGCGGCTGGCCGCCATCGGCGTGGGGCGGCGCGCGGGCGGCGCGCGGGCCGGGATGTGGGTTTGGCTCATCAGCACGGCGGTGTGGATCGTCGCCTCAGTGGTCGTCGTCGCGCTGACGCATATGGACGGCACGGCCAGCGGCATCTTCGCTGGCACGGGCAAGCCAGAGTTCATGGGCCAGCAAATCGCGTTCCTCGTGGCGCAGGAAGTGATCGCCGCGCTGATTGGGCTGGGGGTCTGCGCCTTCGCTGGGGCGCGCGGCGCGGCGGGCGCGGAGCTAGTCGAGCCGGCGCCGCCGCTCATCCCGGCGGGTATGGCTCCCTACCCTTTCGTGGCGTACCCGGCGCCGTGGGGGATGATTCCGCCACCGCAAGGCTACCAGCCGGGGACGCCTCCCGGGGCGCCGTCTGGCCCGCGCCCGTCCGCTGGCTTGCCGCCCTATCCCGGCGCCATCTACCCGCCCCAGCAGCCGTGGACGCCGCCGGGCGTGTATCCTCCACCACCATCCCACTACCAGCCACAGCCCACCCCCCAGCCGCACACGCCGCAGCCGTCCGCGCCCGCAAGCGATCAGCCCCCAGCGCAGGGCGCGTAGCCCTGGCGCTGCTTATCCTGGCCACCGGCGCCGCCATCGCCATCGCCCTGACTGTCAGCGACGCGCGACGGCGTAACGCCTCCCAGCCTTGAAAGACTGGGGCACGGAGCGGTTTGGGGCTACTGCCCTCGATTGGAAGCGCGTTTAGCCTTGGAGGCGGGCGGTGAGGCGCTCGATGATCTCGGCGATGACCTGGGGCGCGGTCTCGAAGGTGAAGGAGGCCAGGGCGCGCTCGCCGCGCTGATGCGGGTCGCGCCCGTAGGGGCCGATGTCAATCACGGGCATGTCGAGCGCGCGCATGGCGTCCAGCGGCAGGCTGTACGCGCCGGGTGGTAACGCGCCGCCGGGTGGCTCATCGCGCCAGGTAGGCGTCTGCATGCGGATCGCGGTCGAGTCAACGGCGGAGTCGAGCCGCAGGTAGCTCATGTCGGAGAGCAGCGGGAAATATTCCTCCTCGACCAGCCGGTCTTCGGGGCGCGCGGCGATGACCTCGCGCAGGGCATCGAGCAGGGGCGAGGCGACGCCGGGTGTGGCGGGATACCATGGCGGGGCGAAGTAGAGCACGACGGCTGGGCCCTCGCGCCCACTGAGCGTCCAGAGACGCTGGACGAGCGCTGTCGCCAGCGTCCGCTTATCCACGTCGGCAGGCCAGCGCGCCCACTCCTCCGCCAGCGCCTCAGCGGCCACCTCCTCGCCCTGCCATGCGCTCACCTCGGCGCGCAGCTCGCTCCAGGTGATGACGGAGCCGGTGAGCGGGCCATTCCAACCGGGAGGCGAGCCGCCGCTGAGCGCCGCCCAGGCGTTGGCGGACTCGGCGACATGCTCCAGCGCGTGGGCGAGCGCGTCCTCCGCGCCCGCGCGCAGCAGCGCCAGCGCCTCGGCGGGCGTGCGCTCCAGCGTGAGCAGGTTGAGGTAGAGCGTCGCGCCGATGGGGATTTGCGTGTTGTAGAGCGTCTTCGTGTCGGTCGCGCGTAGCGTCACGGGCGGCGGCGTGGTCTGGCCGCGCACGCGCTCGCAGTAGGCGGGGTTCATGTCGAACTCGTTGACCAGCGCGGTCAGCAGCAAGTTGGCGTCCACCCCGGCGAACGGCTCGCCCGCGTGCGCGGCGCGGCCAACGGCGTAGAAGCAGGGCAGCAGCTTGCCGATGGAGCCGGTGTAGATCGGGCGCATGTCGTCACCGGGGAAGCGCGCGGTGATGAAGTCGGTATTGATCGCGCCCACGTAGGTCAGCTCGCGCGTCTCGCGCAGCCCCGCAAGGAAGCGCGCCGCCTGCCGCGCGCCCGCGGATTCGTTCTCCTCGTCAGGCGTGGTCAGCATGATGATCGTCAGCGGCAGGCGCCCATCGCGCGCGAGGCGAGCGTAATGGCGCATCAAGGCGATGCAGATGGCGACACCGCCCTTCATGTCCGCGACGCCGCGCCCGAACATCCAGTCATCGGGATGCGCGGCGAGGTCGGCGGCGAGGCCAGGAGTCGTCGCGGCGAGCGTGTCGAGCCGCTCCGCCAGCCCGTCAGGGTCGAGCGCCCAGGGTTCCAGCGCGCCGTAGTCGCCGGTACCCACCGTGTCGAAGTGGCCCATCAGGACGACCGCTTGCGGAGACTGGCCGGGGATGAGCGCCCAAACGTTGCGCCGTTCCCATGGGTCGCCGGGGATGGGGTCGAAGCCGATCTCCGCGACGCCGCCCGCCTCGCCAATGGCCTGGGTCAGCAGGCGATGGATCGCCTTGCCAACCGCGTTCTCATCGCGGCTGGGGCTGACGCCCCGAATGGTGACCAGCTCGCGGGTGTAGCGGCGCACCTCGTCATACCAGACACGCTCGGGCGCGGACATGGCTCCTCCTCATCGAAACGGCCGTCGGCGCCTTCACTTGCGACCGGCGCGCATTCCGGACCTTGAGTATCGTACAGCACAAGCCTGGGCTATGTCCTGAGCCAACGACATCACGACTTCCGCCGATCCGCCGATCCGCCGATCCGCTTAGACGCGCTAGCGGCTGAACCTCGCCCAGCTATACTGACCGTTCCCCGCTATACCGCCCGTCGCGCCTGTCTGGCTGAGTGGCTTGCGTGTTCAGGGCGCCAGCGTCGCGTCACGCTGGCGCCCTACGCCAGGATCGGCGACCTGTTAGCCGTCGTAGCCGCTGCCTTCGTAGATCGTGCGGGCATCCATCCCAGCGAGCTGATTGAAGGTGACCTTCGGATGCCGCGCCAGATAGCCCGCCACGATATGGTCGCCGATCTGGTAGCCCGCGCCGCTTGGAATGCCATGTTCCGGATCGCCGAGCATTTGCGCGCTCTGGTTGGGGTTGGCGTAGTCGTTCATCACTGGCTTGAACTGCGCCCACAGCGACGCCTCCTGTCCGGCGCTCATCACCGTCCCCGGCGCTAGCCCTGTCATGTGCGCCGCGAACTGGTCGGCCAGCCCGTCCGTTACCATGTTGTCGAGCAGCGTCTGGTAGGCGTTGCCCAGGCTGCCCAGCCGGTCGTAGCGCGCGACCTCCAGGTATTCGTGGTCCAGCGCGAACTCCACATGGGGCCAGCCAGATGAGCTGTCCCGCGGCAGCAGGCGGTTGAGCGGGTCTGCCTCCCAGTACGGAATCAGCAGGCTCTGCTCTTGCGACGCGCCGCCAAAGGTAGTCGTGTACCACGGCACGAGATAGGCGCGCGTTTGCGGGCCAGGAACCTCCTTGGCGTCCGCCTGGAGTACGGTTAGCGCCTGATCGGTGACGCGCGCGGCTTGCATGTCGCGTACGACGCAGCGGAAGGCGTTCGGGTCAAGCGTTTGCAGGGTGCTGGTCCACTGGTCAATCCCGCCGACGGCTTCGGTGAAGATGTCATTCATCGGAGGATAGGGGGTCAGCACGTCCTGCGCCCAGATCCGCGCCCGCTGGCTGGCGGGCTGCCCCTGCGCGTCGCCCGCGTAGGCCAGCGCCTCGGCGTAGAGTGGCTGCACGATGAACTGGCCCGTCGCGTCCTTCGGGATACCATCGCTGGCGATCGCGTCCCCGCAGGACGCGGGGAGAACCTGCCGCCCCCCGGGTAGCGTGGCCCGCCCGGTGATACGCAGGAGCGCCACCGGGGCCAGCACGGCCGCGATCACGCAGATACATAGCGCCACCAGTAGCCCGACCACGCCGCCGATGATCCAGCCCGTCCGGCGCCGTGGCGCGGGCGATCCCCCGCCCGGCGCCGTCCCCCAGCCCTCATACATAGCCGCAACGCTCCTCTTGCCAGATTTCAGGCCCTTCTCGGGCCGGCGTGGGTCACCAGGCGCGTATGCTCCAGTCGCGCGCCTACCTGCCCAGGTATACGAAGTATACGCACGGACGCGCCTCCGCGCAGGCGAACGCTGTGATTGTTGGGAAGCGCGGCCATGAATGGCCGGCGCACGCTGGGCGAGGCGTGGGTGTAAATAGCGGGCGTGAAGGGCGGGCGCGGCGTGAAGGGCGCAAATGGTGGGTGTAAATAGCTGGCGGGAGAACCTGGGCCCAAGCGCCCCAGCGGGAACCCCGAACCCGCGGGGGCGCTTCGCTCCGCTCGCCTGGCGGCCGCGAAG
>DASTKI010000025.1:0-4129 GCA_035716045.1 Ktedonobacterales bacterium | reverse complement strand
AGTAACGATGCGATCGGGCCATCGAGCGTCCGGATCCAGCGAGTCGACCCGTCGCGCGCGCTGACGCCGACGACCGTTTGCGGTGTGTGCGTCGCGTGAGGTCTTGAGGAAGGCGATGGTCGCATCCGCCGCCGCCGGGTTGGGATGATTCATCGGGTCGGGCGGCGGCACGTTGGCCAGGCTGGCCGCGCCGACCGCCAGCAGCCCCGCGATCAGGGCGCCCCGGAAGACCAGGCCAACCCAGACGCCGGGACGCCCGCCGCGCGCTCTACGGAGGATGGCGCGGATGGCGAAGGCGAGCGCCACCGCCGCCAGGGCCAGCGCGCCGACGCCGACGCCCGTCGTGAGATCACGATAGGTCATCGAGTGTGTCTCCTTCACAGCATGGGAACTCTAGAGTCTCAGCCAAGTGATGTAGCCCATGCGCACCCGCCACCAGGGCGCGCCGGTGCGGACGTTGACGGCGTAGAGCCACGTATAGCCGCAGTTAGAGGTGCAATCGCCAAATGGCGGCAGATAGGGAGAGGCCTGGACGCCCATCAGATAGGCGACGCCGCTCTCTCCTGCTGGGCTGATCTGTGGCGATAGGTCCCATGACATCCCTGTGGGCGGGGTGTTGTCGCGCCAGAGGGTGCGCCCGCTGGCCGTGTCGTAGGCGCTGAGCAGACTACCGCGCGGATCGTAGCCCTCAGAGGCTGTTGCGGTGACCACACTGCTCCCACTGAGCAGGACGCCGTCGCTGATCGTGAAGGTTGGCCACGCCGTGTTGGAAGGCGGGATGGCCGTGCGCCAGCGAATGGCCCCGTCAACGGTCATCGCGACAACGGACAGCGGTGGCGTATTCGAGGCGCCGCTGATGCCGGGTGTCCAGCGTGAGGGCTGCGCCATCATGTATATCGAGTCCTTATCGGCGGTGGCGGCCAGGATCTTAGGCGGGTTGTCCGGCGTCTCCAGTATGGGCGCCCCAGTCCAGGCGATGGCGCCGTCACGCTCCCGCAGGGCCGTCACTGAGCCGGTCGCGGGGACGACGATGACGTAGCCCTGCCGCACGACTATCGCCCTGACTATCGCGCCTCGCTTCATCCATTGCGGCGCGCCATCTCCCGCTCGCAGCGCGGTGACGATCCATGGGGTGAACGTGTCCCCGGCGTCAGGTTCCGCGCTGGCCACAAACACCAGCCCATCCCCAACCGCTATCTGTGGCAGCGTGGCGTTCACCGGTAGCGGCGCGCGCCAGGCCTGCGCGCCCGTCGCCAGGTCGAGCGCGATGATATCTGTCGCGTCCGTTCCCCGCGCCGGAACGGCGGGAGTCTGCATGTATATCCGCGCCCCATCCGTCGCAATCTGCGACAGATCCTGCGCTCCCTGGCTACGCCAGAGGACCGACCCATCCGCCGCCCGCAAGGCGAAGACGCTGTAATTGAATGTGACAAGGATCATGTTGGGCGCTGGAGATAGCAGCGCGCCGATCGGCTCATCGAACGTCTGGGTCCAGCGGGTCGCGCCATCGCGCGCGCTGACGCCGACGACTGTCCGCGGGTTACCGCCGCTTGCGTCTTTGACGAAAGCGATGGTCGCATCCGCCGCCACGGGCGCGGGGCGGTTCACCAGATCGGGCGGCGGCAAGCCAGCCAAGCTTGCCGCACCCACCGCTAGCAGCCCGGCGATCAGGACTCCCCGGAAGACCAGACCATTCCACGAGCGTGGCTGCCCGGCGCGCGCGCGACGGATGGTGGCGCGCACAGCGAACGCTAGCGCCAGCCCTGCAAGGACGAAGGCGCCGACAGCGAAGCCAACCCAAAATTCATGCGCTGTCACGCGGCAGACCTCCTGCCTCGCACGCCATCCTACCCGAAGAGCGCCACAGGCTTTCCTTGCCTGAAAGTACGCCGCCTGCCGCCTGTTTCTCACAGTCCTATTCGCGGCCACTCTTTGCCGCCACCTCGGCGCGGGTCTCGTCCAGCCAGGCGAGGGCGGCTTCGGTGAGGAGGATGCGGTGGCGGAGGGCGAGGCGGCCCAGCGCCCCGTGCGCCGGCCCTTGAGGGCCGCGGCTGCCGCCCGCCTGCGCATCGCGCGCGCGCAGCCGCTCCAGCCAGGCCGCCGTCGCCGCGCGCTGACGGTCGAGCAGGGCCAGGGCGGCCTGGGGATTATCCAGGGTGAAGGCCAGCTTCAGCAGAAAGGCCAGCCGCACCTCGCGCGTGGCCTCCACCGGCGCCGCGAGCCAGGCGTCGAATGTTCGCTCACCATCAGCGGTGAGGGCGAAGACGCGGCGGGTGCGCCGGGCCGCCGCGCCGGACTCGTCGTGGGCGACGAGCAGGCCCTGTCGCTCCAGCTTGTGAAGGTAGGCGTACATCTGGCCCATCTTCAGGCGCAGCGCCACGCCCAGGCGCCCGCTCGCGGTGAATTCGGCGGCGAGGCGGTAGCCGTGGCGCGGCCCCTCGCGCAGCAGGCCGAGCAGCGCGTACTCGGCCACCTCATGCCGCGTCTCCTGGCCCGTCTCCTGGGCTCCGGCGCGGCTCGCGGTCTGGGTGAGGCGATCGGGAGCAGTCATGGCGCATCCTCCCGCGCGACGAGGCGCAGCGCGCCCGGCAGCGGCCTCAGCGTGACGCGCTCGCCGGGGCTGAGCGCCAGCGCCGCCCACTCGCGCGGGTTGAGCGCAAGAGGCAGCGGTTCCGCGCCCGCGCCATCGAGCGTGACCAGCAGGGAGATCGCGCCGCCATCATCGCGGACAAGGCCGATCATGCCGCGCAGCGCCGCGCGCGGGGCGGGTTCGCGCTCTTCGTCTTCATCGGCAGCGCCGCGCGCGATGGTGAGGCGCTCGGGACGCAGGGCGAGGGCTACGCTGGCGGCGGACGGCGTATGGCGCAGATCAGGCGCGACGGCGCTGGCGTCGAGCGCGAGCCGCTGGCCGCAGGCGAGCGTCACCAACGCGGCGCCGTCCGCCATCTCATAGCCCGCGACGGGGAGCGCGGCGGACCAGCCGAGCAGCCGCGCCGCGCGCAGGGTGGGCGGCGCGGCGAGCGCTTCGGCGGTTGGGCCTTCGACCACGACGCGGCCATCCACCAGCAGCGCCAGGCGGCTCGCCAGTGTCCGCGCCTCGGCCAGATCGTGGGTGACGAGCAGGGCGGGGAGGCCGCTGGCGGCGATCAGCGCGGCCAGGTCGTCGCGCACTGCGGCGCGCGTGGGGGCGTCGAGCGCGCTGAAGGGCTCGTCGAGCAGCAGGGCCTCCGGCTCCGCCGCCAGCGCGCGCAGGACCGCGACGCGCTGCGCCTCGCCGCCGGAGAGGTCGCGCGGCCTGCGATTCTCATAACCTTCCAAGCGGCCCAGCGCCAGCAGATCGGCGACCCGCTTCGCGCGCGCGGCGCGGTCCAGCTCGCGCGGCAGGCCGTAGGCGATGTTGTTCGCGACGCTGAGATGCGGAAAGAGGGCGTAGCTCTGGGGGACGTAGCCCACACGCCGCATCCGGGGCGGCAGCGCGATATCCGTCTGTGTGTCGGCGAGCGCGCGCCCATTGAGCATGACGCGCCCGGCCTCGATGGGCGTCAGTCCGGCGATGGCCTGGAGTGTGAGACTCTTGCCCGCGCCCGATGGCCCCAGCAGCGCGGTGACGCCCGCCGGGGCCGCGAGCGCGGCGTCGAGCGTGAAGCGTCCACGGCGCAGGCGGATGGTGGCATGGAGGCCGGCGGCGCCCCCCGGCCCCCTCTCCCATGGGGAGAGGGGGGGATTGATGTGTGTGGCGGTCATGGCTGGCCTCCTGGAAGCTCAGGCTCGGCGCGGCGGCTGGTGAGGATGAGAGCCAGCGCGATCACCGCGCCGCAGGCGATGAGGGCGACGAGCGCCAGCGGCAGGGCGGCGGGAACGCCCAGGCCGGTCAGTTGCACGTAGACGTAGACTGGGAGCGTATAGGGGTGGTAGGCCATGACGGTGGTGGCGCCGAACTCACCGAAAGCCCGCAGCCACGTCAGCGCCAGCCCGGCCAGGACGCCGCTCCACGCCTGCGGCAGGCTGACGGTCCAGAAGACGCGCCAGCCGGAGGCGCCCAATGTGCGCGCGACGGCCTCGGTGGCGGGATTGACCGCCTCGAACGCCGAGCGGGCGGCGACGATGGCGAAGGGCGCGGCGACGAAGG
>DASTKI010000024.1:0-11029 GCA_035716045.1 Ktedonobacterales bacterium | reverse complement strand
GGGGCGGGTGGGTCTCGGCGGCTGTGGCGCCGAGGCGGGCGGGTTCACCGCCGCGCGCGACTTGCGCCGGGTGGCCAGCCGGGCGTCGCGGCCCGCGGGATGCTCTGGCGCGGGCGGCGCTGAGGGCTCGCTGTCGGTGGCGGGCGCGGGTGGCGCGGCGTGGCGGGCGGTCCGGGCGGGAGCGTCCGTATCACCCGCGGCGTCCAGCTCGGCGAGCGTCTCACGCGCGATCTTGGTGGCGCGCTCGCGGTCATCGGGTTCCAGCGCCCCATCAATCACCATCCCCAACAGGCGGTCCTTGACGACGCGCAGCCAGGGGCCAGGCTCGCGACCGAAGATCGCCATCAGGTCGTTGCCATCGAGCGGGCTCTTGATGGGAACGCGCTCCGCCTCCTCGCGCAGCCAGGCGCAGCGCGCCTCCAGCTCGTTGACGCGCGCGACGGCGCGGGCGACTTTCTCCGGGCGGTAGCTGGTGATATCGGCGCGCGAGAGGTCGAGCAGGTCGGGCAGCGCGTCGCCCGCGTCCAGCATTAGCCGCCGCACGGCGCCGTCCGTCCAATCGGGCAGGTAGGCGTTGACGCGCATGTGCATGCGAACGAGCTTAGAGACGAACTCGATGAACGGGCGGTCGAAGCGCAGGCGCCGGAGGATATCGCGCGCCATCACCGCGCCGACATCTTCATGGCCGTAGAAATGGACCTTGCCATCCTCGACGCTGCGGGTGCGCGGCTTGGCGATATCGTGCAGCAGCGCGCCAAAGCGCAGCGCGGGCCGTGGCGGCGTCCCGGCGACGACGCGCAGCACGTGCTCGTAGACATCCTTTGAGTGGCCGGGCTGCTGACTGACGCCGCGCAGCTCCAGCAACTCCGGCAGCGCCCAGGGCGCCAGCCCCAGGTCCGCCAGCAGGCGCAAGGCGAGGTCGGGGCGTGGGCTGATCAGCGCCTTGACCAGCTCATCGCGGATGCGCTCGTGGCTGATCTTGCCGAGCGTCGCCGCCTGCTCGCGAATCGCCTCGGCGGTAGCGGACTCGATCTGGAAGCCCAACTGCGCGGCGAAGCGCACCGCGCGCAGCATCCGCAGCGGGTCCTCGTCGAAGCGCCGCAGCGGGTCGTCACCCACCGCGCGGATGATCTGGCGCTCCAGGTCGGCGCGACCACCCCACGGATCGAAGACTTCGCCGGTGAGCGGGTCGCGCGCCATGGCGTTGATGGTGAAGTCGCGGCGCAGCAAGTCGCCTTCGAGCGAATCGCCGAAGGTGACCTCCGGCTTGCGTGAGTCGGGGCGGTAGATGTCGCTGCGATAGGTGGTGATCTCGACTACATCCACGCCAGGAGGGTGATTTCCGGTGAGTGAAGAGAACGCTGGCTCCAGCGCGGCGGGCGCCGCGGCCTCTGAGGCGCTTGGGGCGGAGGCGCCATCGGCGCTCGGATAGTGAGCGGCGACGGTGCCGAACGTCTCGCCAACCGTCGTGACGGTGAGCGGATGGGTGAGCGCGACCAGCCGCTTGATCTCGTCGGGGCGCGCGTCGGTGGTCAGGTCAATATCAGGGGGTGACTCGCGGCGCATCAGCAGATCGCGCACGCAGCCGCCCACCATGTAGAGCTCGTGGCGCTGGGCGCGAAAGACCCGCGCGAGAGCGATGATCGTCTCAAGCATGCCAGGTGGTGTTTTCTCGTTATCCGTGCGTATTCAGCATCATCCGAAGGGAAAGACCGGCCTCAGCGCCGCCTGAGCGTTTCCCGCCGCCCTCAGGCGCTGTGCGCTTTGATCCACTGGGCGAGGTCATCGTCGAGAACGGCGCGCTCCTGCTCGAACTCACAGTCATGGGCGAAGCCGGGATAGGTCGTCCACGTCTTGTCTGGGCTTCCCAGCGCGTCGAACATCCGCCGGGTGGCGGCGGGTAGGATCGCCTTGTCCGCTTCACACTGTATCACGACGGCAGGCGCGCGCACCTGCCGGGCGCGGGCTATCGCCGCCAGCCGCATGCGGGTGATCTGATACAGGAACGACGCGCTCTCGGCGCGCACCCAGTAGGAGTCGTCGTTAAGCATCGCGATCGCTTCGGGATTGGCGGTCATCGTCTCGGCGCCACCCGCCGCCGCGAAGGGCTTCGTCGAGCCGAGCATGCCGGAGAGGATGAGACCGGCGACGGCCATTGGCGATACCTTGGCCTCATCGCCGATCCATGGATTCATCAGCGCGACGCCGCTGAGCAGCGGCTGAGGTCGAGCGGCATCCTCGGCGGCGACGTTCAAGGCGAAGATGCCGCCCATGCTATGCCCCAGGATGAACAAGGGGCTGGCGGGGCGCTCGTCGCGCAGGCGAGTCAGAAACGCGGTGATGTCGCGCGGATAGACGGCGCCGTCGCGCACATGCCCGCGCGGCCCCTCGGAGCGGCCAAAGCCCCGGTGGTCTATCGCATAGACTGCCAGGCCGCGCGCGTGCAACTCCTCGCCCATGTCAATGAACCAGCCGGAGTGCGCGCCCAGCCCATGCAGCAGAACCAGCGTCGGGGCGGCGTCGCTCTCCAGCCAGCGCCGGTAGAAGAGCTTGACGCCATCCGGCGCGGCGAATATCCCTGTCTGATAGCCTGCCGCGGCTGGCGCGCCCCAATCCCCCGCACGCTCAGCCGCGTATTTGCTCCGCGCGCTCATGCGCCCTCCCACCGAAAGCGTCTACTCAATACCAGCCGGGCGCCGCCCGGCTCGCACGCCATTATAGCATGGCTGACCGCTCCAATCTTGGCGTACGCCGTGCGCTGTCGTATTATCATGAAGTGATACGCATCATGGCATACTGTGATAGACCCGCGCCGAATCCGCCACGCGCCTCGTATGGGCGGGCAGCGGATGAAGCGGGCGAGCAACATCTCAAAGGATCATCATGGCGACTGAAACCGCGCCGGCGCGGGTCGCGTCGGCCTCTAGAACGCCCGTGCGAACCAGCGCTCCTTCTTACTTTTCGAGCGATATCTGGCGCACCGTCATCTTTACGCTGGTGGCCATCCCTATGGGTATCCTCAGCGCCGTCGTGGCATGGGCCTTATATCACCTCATCATGATCTTCACCAGCCTGGCGTTCTATGGCGAGTTCACGCTGAAGACCCCGATCTATCCGCCAACGGAGGGCCTAGGAATTCGGGCGCTGATCATCCCGGTGGCGGGCGCGCTGATCGTCGGCCTGATGGCCCGCTACGGCACAGATCGCATCCGCGGGCATGGCATTCCCGAAGCGATGGAGGCGGTGCTCACGCAGGGCAGCCGCATCAGCGCCAAGGTGGCGATCTTCAAGCCGATCTCCGCCGCGATCGCTGTGGGCACCGGCGGGCCGTTCGGCGCGGAAGGGCCGATCATCCAGACCGGCGGCGCTATCGGATCGCTGATTGGCCAGGCGTTCAACCTGACATCCAGCGAGCGCCGCATCCTGCTGGCCTGTGGCGCGGCGGCGGGCATGGTGGGCATCTTCAATACGCCGATGGCGGCGGTGGCGCTGACCCTGGAGCTGCTGCTCTTCGAGTTTCACATTCGCTCGCTGGCGCCCGTGATCGTGGCCGCGGCGGTGGCGGCGGCCTGCCGCCCGCTACTGCTGGGTAGCGCGGTGATGTTTCATGTCACCGCGCCCATCACCTACGGCTCACCGATTAGCCTGGTCTGGCTCGCGCCGCTGGGCGTGCTCGTCGGCATTGCCGCCGCGATCCTGAGCAAGTCGTTCTTCGTCATCGAGGAATTTTTCGAGAAGCTGCCGATCAGCATGATCTTCAAGCCGGCGCTGGGTGCGGCCGTTCTGGGGCTGGTGGCGCTGGTCGAGCCGCGCGTGTTGGGCATGGGCTACACCGTCATCACGAATACCCTGAACGGCGACTATACCTCACCTACCCTGTTCCTGCTGGCGATTGGCAAGTCAGTGGCGCTGCTCTTCTCGCTGGGCGCGGGCACATCCGGTGGCCTGCTGGCGCCGATGCTGCTGATCGGCGCGGCGATGGGCACTGGCTACGGGCGCGGCATCGCGCTGATCGCGCCAGGCGTGGCGCTGAGCCCGGCGCTGTGCGGCGTCGTGGCGATGAGCGGCGTCTTTAGCGCCGCCGCCCGCGCGCCACTGACCTCCTTCCTGTTCGCCTTCGAGCTGACCGGCAATTATCAGGCGGTGGTCCCGCTGATGATCGGCTGCATGTTCGCCGACCTGACCGCACGCTCGCTGACCCGCGAATCCATCATGACCGGGCGGCTGGTGCAGCGCGGGCTGCGCACGCCGCAGCATCTGGAGCCGAACCTGATCGCCTCGCTGCACGTGAGCGACGTGATGAGCCGCGCCACCGCGACGGTCATCGCGGACCTGCCGCTGTCCTCAGTCGTGCGCGCGATCACCAGCGCGAGCGCGCAGCCCTTCCGCTGGGCGCTGCCGGTCGTGACGGCTGACGGCATACTGGTGGGCATGGCCACACGGGGCGAGCTGCTGGAGGCTGCCGAAGACGAGAAGAACCACGCCAGACCGGCGCGCGATTTCGCCTCCAGCACAGTCGTCACGACTACGCCAGATGAGGCGCTCAGCGACGCGACCGAGCGCATGGTGGAGGGTGACTATGGCCAACTGCCGGTGGTCTCCCCTGATGGTCAGGGACGACTTGTGGGCATCCTGACGCGCAGTGACATCCTAAGCGCGGACCGTCAGCGGCGCGCGCGCGAACAGTTGCGGGAGCGGTACTTGCGCCCCTTGTGGGGTCGCGCCTCGCCGCGCAGGGTCGAGGCGCAGGCGTCCGAAGCGCCGCCGTCCGTGACCGTGACGCCCCTTGTGACGCCGCCTGAAGCGGAGGCGCCTGAAGCGGAGGCGCCTGAGGTGGACACGCTGGAGGCCGAAGCGCCCGAGCCGAAGGCGCCGACCTCGTAGAGCGGCTCGTGTATACTGGTCTGGAGTGGGCGCGATACGGAGCCTGATGGCCCACGGCTCCCTCTCTTGGCAGGTGAAACGCCAGCGAACGCAGGAAGACCACGCGCTCGCTGGCGTTTCAGTACACATGTGAGGAGACCGCCTGATGCCGTGGCCGCTGTATCTCCTGCTGATCGCCGTCCCTGGGGCGCTCGTGGCGCAGGCCATGCAGGCGCCGCCGCTGGTGACGTTCCTGCTAGCGGCGCTGGGCATCGTACCGCTGGCTGGGCTGATCGGCGACGCGACGGAGGGACTGGCGGAGCGAGTCGGTCCGGTGGCGGGCGGGCTGCTCAACGCCACGTTCGGCAACGCCGCCGAGTTCATCATTGGCCTCTCCGCGCTGGCGGAGGGGCTGCCGGATATCGTGCGGGCGGCCATCGCTGGAGCGATCATCAGCAACTCGCTGTTCGCGCTGGGAACCTCGATGCTGGCGGGCGGCTGGCGCTTCGGCGTCCAGCGGTTCGAGTCGCGCAATGCCGGGCAGTATTCACTCATGCTGGCGCTAGCGGTGATCGGCCTCTCGATCCCGTCGCTGCTGGCGACGATTGGCAATGGAGGGGGTGGGGGCGGCGTGCGCGGGCTGGCGCTGCATGAGATGAGCTATCTCGTCGGGGCGCTGCTGCTGGTCAGCTACGCGGGCTACATTCTGTACTCGGTGTTTGGCGTCCGCGCGCGGCGGCGGGGCCCGGAAGCGGGTGAGCCCGCCGAGCGCACGCCCGCGCCAGCCGAGACGCGGGAGGCTGAGGCGGCTTCGCCCGCGGTGGCGGCCGGGGGGCTGGCAGGGCGTATCGCTGGCTGGCGCAAGCGTGGGCCGTGGTTCGATATCGCGGTGCTGGTGATCGCGACAGCGCTGGTGGCGGTGGTCAGCGAGCTGCTGACCGGGGCCATCGAGCCGATCACCACCGAGCTGGGCCTGAGCGGCTTCTTCGTCGGCCTGATCGTGCTGCCGCTCATAGGAGGCGCCGCCGAGTTCTCCTCAGCTATGCGCGCCGCCGTGGCCGACAACATGGAGACGACACTCGCCATCGCCGCTGGCTCCTCGATCCAGATCCCCCTGCTGATCGCGCCGCTGCTGATCCTGCTGGGGCCGGTGGTGGGGCATCCGCTGGACCTGGATTTTACGCTGCTGGAGCTGGTGATTTTCGGCCTGGTGGCGGGCGTCTTCGCGCTGATCAGCCTGGACGGTGAATCTACGTGGCTAGAGGGGCTACAGCTGCTCGTGTTCTTCCTGATCGTCGCGGTGGGCGCGTTCTTTATCCCCCGGTAGGTGTGGCCACATGGTCATGGGGGCGTGAGCGAACGGTATCACGGCAGAGTATAATTGGCGACGGGCATCCTCTACAGCGGAAGACGCGGTGAACGGCCTCGCCAGGGACGGTCAGTAGGGGAAGAGAAAGGCATCGCAGCATGGCGGAGTGGCGTCTGGGCTCCTATCAGCTCCAGCGCAAGCTCGGCGAAGGCGGCATGGCGCAGGTCTACCTTGCGCGCGATGTCCGCCTTCGTCGCGATGTGGCGGTCAAAGTGCTGGATCGTAAGCTGGCCGACCGCCCGGGCTTCCGGGAGCGCTTCATGCGGGAAGCGCGGTTGGCCGCCGCGCTCGATCACCCCAATATCGTGCCGCTCTACGACTTTGGCGACGAGGAAGCGCTGTTTCTGGTGATGCCCTTCGTCAGTGGTGGCAGCCTGCAAGATATGCTGCCGCGCACGCCGCTCCAGGTCGGCGAGGTCGTCACCTACGGCTCGCAGATCGCTGACGCGCTCGACTACGCGCACCAGCGCAAAGTCGTCCACCGCGACGTGAAGCCGGCCAACATGCTGATCCACGCCGATGGGCGGTTGATGCTCTCCGACTTTGGCCTGGCGAAGATCGTCAGCCAGACGAACATGATGAACGCGCCGCGCAACCGCCCAGACGCCGGAACGCCTGAATACATGGCGCCCGAGCAGGTCGTGGGCAGCAGCGACGCGCGCTCGGATATCTACGGCCTGGGCGTGGTGCTCTACCTGCTGCTGACGGGACGCCTGCCCTTCACTGGCTCCAGCTCGCATGAGGTGATGCAGGCGCATCTGCGCGACGAGCCTGCCCCGCCGCGCCGCTATAATCCCGCTATCCCTGCGGCGATGGAGGTGGTGGTGATGCGCGCGATGGCCAAGCAGCCCGCCGACCGCTTCCAGCGCGCCAGTGAGCTGGGCGCGGCGCTGCTGGGCGCGCTGATCGCCGGCGATGGTACGACGCCGCGTTCGTTCGCCAGCGCGCCATCACGTGGCGGCTCGCTGCCCACAGGCCCATCGGCCGCCGTCCGACCGCCAGATGGCGCGAGAACGAGCGACCGGCCAGGCGGCGGGCCGCCACCATGGCGCCAGCGCGCCAGCGGGAGTTCCGGCCAGCCGTCGCCGCCGGCCCATGGACTCACCTCCATCCCACCCTCCGGCTTCCCAGAGAGGCCACACCCCTCATCAATCGGCGGCCTGCTTCCTGACCTCAATGTACCGTTCACGAGCCATGTCGAGTCGAATCTGCCCGGCGCGTCAGGTGGCTACCACCCAAGTGGAGAGGGCGCGCGTTCGGGGAACTGGAATTCCTTTGCGAGCTCGCAAGTCACCACCGGCGGACATGGCGCGGGTGGAACGCTGCTCAGCGGGCGCATGAACAGCCTGCCGCCTCAGAGCCCGATACAGCGGCAGTCGGGCTTCAGCCAGGCGCAGCACTCGCTGCCAGGGGAGGAGACGCGCATCCTGGCGCAGCCCCTCGCGGGCGTACGAGCGACGATGGCGCCAGCTCCCTTCCAGGTGCAGCCACCGGACGCCGCGGCCTTGCGCGCGGCGCTGCCTGGCAGCCGGCTGAGTGATCCACCGTATCTCCCTCCCCAGCCCCCAGCGCGCTCATCGCGCCTGTGGGTGGTGATCGCTATCTTGCTGATCATCATGCTCTTCGCCGCGGTCGCCTTGCTGCGCTACTACCAGATCCTGCAATCCGCCGCGCTCCACTGAGACGGCTTTGCCTTCGCCAGCGTGAGAGGAACCTCAGTGAGCGAGCGTGAGCGCAGGCGCGCGGAACGCGCGGACCTAGCCGCAACGACGAGCGCGATCTGGGAGGCCAATGCCGCCTTCTGGGACGAGCGTATGGGCGAGGGCAACTGCTTCCAGCGCCTGCTCGTCGCGCCCGCGACTGAGCGGCTGCTGGCGCCGCGCGTGGGTGAGCGTGTCCTCGAGGTCGCATGCGGCAATGGGGTGATGGCGCGGCGGCTGGCTGAGCTAGGCGCGCGCGTCCTCGCTACCGACGTCAGCCCGACGTTCATCGAGCGCGCCCGCGCGCGCTCAGGCGCGCTGGGTGACCGCATCGAGTATCGCGTGGTGGACGCCACCTCGGAGGAGGCGCTGCTGGCGCTGGGCGCGGGCGAATTCGACGCCATCGTGTGCAACATGGCGTTGATGGATATGGCGCGGATCGAGCCGCTGATGCGCGCGGCGCGGGCGCTGCTGCGTCCCGGCGCCGATGCGCGCTTTGTCTTCTCGGTGATGCACCCCTGCTTCAACTCCGGCGAAGTGCGGTTCGTCATGGAGGAGGACGACCTCGGCGGCGAGCTGCGCACTGTGCGGGCGGTCAAGATCAGCGGCTACCTGGAGCCGGACGCGCGGCTTGGCCTCGGCATGATCGGGCAGCCCCAGCCGCACTACTACTTCCACCGCCCGCTCAGCGCGCTGCTGGGCGCCGCGTTCGCCGCTGGCTTCACACTCGATGGCCTGGAGGAGCCGGCCTTTGAGGAGCCGGAACCGGACGCGCGCCCGCTCAGCTGGGCGCAGTTTACCAGCATCCCGCCTGTGCTGGCTGCCCGACTGCGTCCCCGCTAAAGGTTGTACGCAAAGGCATCGGGCCTGAAGGCGGCGCGCGCCAGGCATCACGAGACGCGGTAGGGTAAGGGCATACACGGTCCGACGAGCACTGGAGGCGCCTCATGCCTGGCTGTTCGTCCTGGTCGGCGACCCCTATCCGCCTGAATTGAGCGATGCCGAGTGGGCGCTCCTCGCGCCGTTGTTGCCGTCCGCCAGGCCCGGTGGGCGTCCCCGCAGCGTCAACCTGCGGCTGTGATCCTCAATGGCGACTTTTACGTGCTGCGCAGCGGCTGCCAGTGGCGCATGCTGCCGCAACGGTACGGCCCCTGGTCTACGGTGTAAATGGACTAATCACAAATGACAAATTCTGCTGGACGCGGTCGAGTGCATTGTCCTTAACCTGGCCCCGCTCCCATCCGCTGCCGCGTGCCTGGAGGCCGGAAACTCCTGAGTATGCTCCTCCCGATGATCGCGTCTCTCGACCGCATCGAGGAGGACGATATGCCAGTTCGCCACGCCCGCTCCTGGTGCCTGCGCCGTCAGCCAGCTCCTCGCCCAGACGGACAACAGCGCTGGGATCGGGCGTATCGGTATCTGCTGCAGTGGACTCAGCTCTCAACGCCGATCCAGCCAGAGCCAGGACAGGAGGACAGCCATGACAGTCGCTCTGTATGCGCGCGTCTCGACCCCGCACCAAGCCCAGACACAAACGATTGAGCAGCAACTGGAGCGCCTGCGCGCTTGGGCAGCGGCGGGCGCAAGCGCCGGGGAGCAGTCACGTAGCGAGGAGTGCCTGGTGTTCCGCGACGCGGGCTACAGCGGCGCGAGCTTACACCGCCCCGGCCTCGACGCGCTGCGCGACGCAGTTGCCTGTGCGCGCGTGGAACGCGTGCTCATGACGGCGCCGGATCGCCTTGCCCGCAAGTACGTCCACCAGGCGCTCTTGCTGGAGGAGCTCGAGCGCGGCGGCTGCGTGGTCGACTTCCTCGACCGCCCCATGAGCCGCGACCCGCACGACCAACTCCTGCTGCAGATCCGTGGCGCTGTTGCCGAGTACGAACGGACGCTCATTGCGGAGCGGATGCGGCGCGGACGGCTAGCCAAGCTGCGGACGGGCACACTCTTGCCCTGGACGCGCGTGCCCTATGGCTACCGCGTCGATCCCGACCGGCCACGCGATCCGCTTGGGGCGCGCATGGACCCAGGGGAAGGCGCCGTGGTCCAGGACCTCTTTGTGCGCTACCTCCAACCGGGTGCGACCCTGCAAGGAGTCGTTGCCGCGCTCGTGCGCGAAGGGGTTCCGACCCCCCACGGGGGTCAGCAGTGGAACCGTTCCACGCTGCGCTGGATGCTCCGCAATCCCGTCTATCTAGGCCAGGTCTACGCCAACCGCACCCGTGCCCGCCCTGCGCACCAGCGGCATTCCGCGATGCAGCCCATTGGCCAGCAAGGGACGACGCTCGAACTGACGGAGCCTGAGAGTTGGCTGCTGGTGACGACCATCCCGCCGCTGGTCTCGCAGGAGGTGTTCGACCAGGTGCAAGTCAAGTTGGCGGAGAATCGTCGCTTGGCCCAGCGTCACAACACGAAAGGGGACTATCTGTTACGGGCCTTGGTGAGCTGTGGTGTGTGTGGCTACGCGTGCAAGGGCCGCCAGGAACCACCACGCTACGCCTATTATCTGTGTGCGGGCAAGACGCCGGGGCGGCCGGAGCATCCGGACGGCCGCTGTCCGGCCCGCTACATTCCGGCCCAGGCGCTCGATGACCTCGTCTGGCAGGACCTGTGCGACGTGCTCACACACCCCAACAGCCTTGCCCAGGCGCTGGAGCGGGCGCAGGCCGGCGCGTGGTTGCCGCAGGAGTTGCAAGCGCGACGCACGCAGTTGCAGCAGGGAATCCAGCAGGTCGAGCGGCAGGTGGACCGGGTGGGTGATGCCTACCAAGCCGGAGCGATGCCGCTTGTCGAGTATCGCCGACGGCGTCAGCGGCTGGACGACCATCTCAGCGCCTTAGCACGGCAGCGGCAGCAACTGGAGGCGCAAATGGATCAGCACCAAGCTGCCGCACAGGTCATGACCTCGATTGAGGCGTTCTGCCAGCGGGTGCGCCCGGGCCTTGCCCACGCCACCTTTGTGCAGCGCCGCCAGTTGGTTGAGTTGCTCATTGACCGTGTCGTGGCCACGGATGGCGACGTGGAGATCCATTACGTGATTCCGACGACGCCAGCCAGCGAGCAGGTCCGCTTTAGTCATTTGCGGACAAACTATTTA
>DASTKI010000023.1:0-5072 GCA_035716045.1 Ktedonobacterales bacterium | reverse complement strand
TGCTGCGCGCGGGCCAGACGCTGGTCATGTTCCCCGAAGGCTATCCCACCATCGAGCCTTACCCTTCGCCCAAAGACGATGGGCGCGACTTTCTCCCCTTCGAGCCGGGCATGATCAAGCTGGCGCAGCTTGCCCAGCGCGACGGCGTCACGCGTGTCGCCATCGTCCCCGCGGGCTTCGCCTACACCCGCCTGCCGGGACGCGACGGCTGGCGTGTGACCTTGCGCTACGGTGAGCCACACACGATCACCACGCGCGCCCGCCCAGGCGAGGTCGCCGCGCTCGTGGCACGTGTCGAGGCGGATGTGCGCGCGCTGTCTCGACCAGAAACGCCGTCCGGCTCAGGCCCCATCACAACCGTTACAGGCCAGTCCACCCCTGCGGAGGCGCGCTAGCCCCGCCGTCGCCCCCGTGCGCCAGCGCGGAAGGGCCGCGACCCCCCAACGCGAGTCGGTCTTAGCCACCACCGGCGGTCGCGGTCGCGGTCGCGGCGGGTTGGGGAGCCGACGTGGGAAGCTGCGCGTAGCCCCAGGTCAGCAGCGCCGCCGCGTCGGTGAAGCGCGCGGTATACACCGGCTCGCCCAGCACCACGCCGATCAGCGTTCCTTGCGGGCGCGCCGCCATGAACACCAGGCAGTAGCCCGCGCCGCCGGTATATCCCGTCTTCACGCCAATCGCGCCGCGATAAGCGAACGGCTCGCCTGGCAGGAGCTCGTTGGTATTGGTCAGCAGGTATTTGTGGTGCTTCGCGGTCGCGGGCAAAGTGATCGTCGGCGTGCTGACGATCTTCGCGAAGGTCGGGCTGCGCACCGCGTACTCGGTCAGCTTGATGAGGTCCGCGGCGGTCGTATAATGTCCCGCCTTGTCCAGGCCATGTGGATTGGCGTAGTGGGTATGTGAGAGACCCAGCAGCCCCGCTTCCAGGTTCATCAGCGCCACGAACCCGTCCTCTGAGCCGCCCACTCCGTCGGCGATCGCGATGGCCGCATCGTCGCCAGAAGGCAGCATCAGGCAATACAGCAGCTCGCGTAGAGTCAGCGTCTCATTCAGCGCCAGCCCGCAGATGCTCGTCCCCTGGCTCTCGATCTTCACCGCGTCCGCGCCAACGCGGATCGTTTGATCGAGCCGCCCATAGGTCAGCGCGACGACCGCCGTCATGATCTTCGTCGTGCTCGCCATCGGCATTTCCTGGCTCGCATTGACGGATAGCAGCGTCTTCCCAGTTGTGGCGTCATAGAGCTCAGCGGCGCGCGCGCTGATGGGCGGCGCGCCCGCCAGCGCTTCAGCTCCGCGCGCCATTGAGTCCGACCGCGCCGCTGAAGACAACGAGGCGGAGGGCGCCATTACGCTGGCTGCGCGCATGCCAACCGGCGCAGCCAGCGCAGACGGGGCAGACGGCGCACAGGCGGAGAGCGCCACGCATGCCACAACCGCCAGGCACATCAAGGACGACGCGCGCGCCAAGAGTTGATGCGTCTCCGCCTGCCTCTGCTCACCCACGAAATGATCGCCTCCTTCGCCGCCGCCGGCCCGCGCCGGCCCGTCCTCTCTCAGACGCGAGCGCCGACCACGCACACCATTGGCGCCGTCATCGTCAGCTCACCGCCGTTCGCCGCCGCACGCGCCTCCAGCCGCCGCTCCACCTCGTTGAATACCAGACGCCGCACCGTCACATCGGAGATGATCCCGCGCCAGCCCGCCATGAATGTCGTCTGGATCAGCGGCGAGCGCAGGAATGCCTGCGGCGTCGGGAAGCGCAGCGTGAATGTGTCGGTCACGACGCGCTCGACCTGGAATCCTACTCGCTCCATGAGCGTCCGCACGCCGTCCGAGGTCGGGCGCATAGCAACCTGCTGGCCAAAGGCGCGCTGGTAGTCGCCAAGCTTGAGATCGCGCAGCGTCAGGTAATAGGTGTCGAGGAACTCACGCATCGCCGCCTGCGTCGGCGTAGTGATGAGCACGCGCCCCCGCGGGCGCGCCAGCCGCCACATCGCCCTGAGCGCTCCAGCTCGGTCCGAGAAGCTGGTCAGCCCCAGGTTGCAGGTGATGGTGTCAAACGAGTTCTCCGGCAAGCCGCTCCGCATGATGTCGGCCACCAGAAATGTGACGTTCCTCAGCCAGCTCTCGCTCGCTTTGCGGCGCGCCAGCAGGATCGCATCCTCCCAGATGTCGATGCCGGCGATGTCGCAGTCCTGGCCGGTGTGGCGCGCCAACTCCAGCGTGGGATAGCCCGCGCCGCACGCGACATCCAGCCCCTGCCAGCCAGTATCGCGCGGGAGGGTGAGGAAGACGCTCAGCAGCAGCCGCCCAAACGGAACCGACCACTGCGGTTGGATCAGCGCTTCATAGAGCTCCGCGAAGCCCGGCTCACGCACGTCATAGGTGACGGTCAGGTAGTCCTCGGTATCGGCGCGGGCGCTCAGCGCGAGCGCGGCCGGGCTCAAGGGCGGCGATTCCCCACTGGGGACGCGCGCTAGCGTGGGCTCAGGCAGATCAATTGGGTTGCGCGCCGGCGCGCTGAAACCGCGCAGCGCGCCCATGTGCTCCGTATACCCACGGCGCGCGCTCAGCGGGTCCCAATCATCCCAGTTGGCGCCACCGGGCGCGCCCTGCAGCGGGCCACGCGGCGGTGGCGGCCGGTCATCGAACGCTCCCACTTTCGCCTCCACTCGCGGCGGCGCGCCGCGCGGTCATCCCGCGCTGAAGCGCGTGTCGCGCCAGGCCACCCCAGGCCACGCGCCTACCGACGATTTCTTGGGCGTTGGACTGCCTACCCCCGGCGTGCCCTTCCCCGGCGTCGGCGTGCCAGGAAGCTGGTTGAAGACCCCGAACTTGATCGTCTGGGCCAGATAGGGGTCATTCGGGCTGTCGCTGGTGTCACTGGCAGGCCGGTTCCAGTAGACGCGCACCATGCCTACGCCCACTTGATTGTACGGTAGCGCGCACATCGCATGGAAGTTCGTCGTCTTGGACGGCTGCAGCGTCTTCTCGTTGCCGTTATGCAGGTTGAAATTGAGGTCATTGAGATACCAGACGCAGGAGAGCGTGTTCGCCTGGTTCTGCGAGACGCCCACGATCGTCATCACGGCATAGACTGTGGATTTCACAAGGAAGTACGACGTGACATCCACCGCATTGTAGGAGGTGTCAATATTCTTGGCGGTCACCAGTGATGTAATGTTCTTGGCCGCTGGCCCCGGGGTCGAGACGGGAGTCGCGGGCACCTGGGTGATATCCACCGACGGCGGCTGCACGATATTCTGGATGGGAGCGGGAAGGAGGCTGAGGACCTTCTGCTGCCCAACGAAGCCCACCCCGGCGCACGACGCCACACAAACCACCATCATGCTCAGCACACCGCTGACGATCCGCCAGGAGCTGAGCTTGCGCTTGCGCTTCTCGTTCGTGGCCGGGATGTAGGCGGGGCGTCGCATGCCAATCGCCCGCTCTTCCTCATCGGTCTGCGGCAGACCGGGGATGGAGACCATCTCATCCTCGACGGCGGGCGGCATTGGCTGACCGTATTGCGGCACGAGCGCGCGCGAGTCGTTGTCTGGCTCGTAGCCATAGCCAGGGCTCGACTGGCGCCCGGCGGAGCGGCCACGGCCTGAGCGCCCATCGTCCCAATCGCCCCACTCATCGCCGCCCTGGCCGCCGCGGCTCAATAAGCCACCACGTCCGCCACCCCAGTTCGTGCCAGACGAGCGCCGTCCGCCGGCGGAAGAGGAGCCACCTGGCTGTGAGCGTCCCCGCGACGAGTACGGCGCGGGAGGAGGAGCGCCGCACTCTGGGCAGAGTCCCGTTCGTGGCCGTTCAGCGCCGCAGCGGTCGCACTCCATAGAACACACCTCTCCCGCATCTGCTTCGCGTCTCGTCCTGCGTCGGCGGTGGCGCCGCCCGCGTTCCCGCGTTCCGCTCCTGGCGCCCCACCGCCAACGCAGCATACACGCCGCCCCTAAGAGGGTCAAGAATGGGCCATTTCCGTAGGAGCATTGGGCCGGTGGCGACCTGGCGCTGGTTCGGCGGCGCGCCACAAGGCGTACTGTTGCTCCGGCTGGCGGCGCGTGCTACCATCCGTGACGTGCGGAAAACGGTTCGTGGCTCGCGGCAGCGCTTTCAAGGCGTCATCTACGGAGGCGACCGATGAGCGATCCCCAGCTCTGGCTGGATCAGCAAGCCATCGAGCGGCTAGCGCAGCACATTCCCTTCGAAACCGATTTGGCCACCAAAGCCGAGTTGATCGAGATGCTGCGCGGCATCGTCATTCGCGTCGGCCACCGCATTGACCGCGAGGTATTTGGCTTCGAGGCCTGCCAGGAGCTCCAGCGTCTCGGCCTCTGGGAGCGCCTCGGCGGCCGCTGACTCGCCGCTGAGCGCGCGCTGCCTAGTCCTGCAAGCGGATGCGCCCCTCCACGCTGGCCACCGCGTCGGCCGGTGTGGCATTCGCGTACAGCATGGCCGCAAACGCGGGGTAGTAGCGATCAGCGGTCGAGAGGTTGATCTGCATCAGCGAGCGCAACAGGGGCAGCGTAAAGGGCGCCGCGCCAACATCGGCGCTAGTCTTGTAGCGCACCTCGCCATCGTTCATGTCCAACTCCAGGTTGCCTAGGCCCAACCCATAGTTCACCCGCGCGGTGAATTCCGCCGCCTGTTGCCGCTTCTCTTCTGGAGCGTGGAGCGGGTAGATGGTATAGAACACGATCTGCTGCTGCGCCTCACGCGCCTGTGCGTAACAGAGATACGTCGCGTTCGTGCAATTGAACGTCAGTACGACCGTTTCTTCACCTTCAAGCCGCGTAAACTTCCACTCGTCCTCCTGCAGGTACATGACGAGCGTGTCATACAGGCGACCCATAGGCGACTCCTCTTCCCAACCGGCGCCCACCCGCCCCTGCGCTGCAATCGCTCTGCTGGGCGGCGCGCTGCCTCGCCTACCCCGCATTCTACACCGCGCGCGCGACCCGGCGCCGTCATCCCAGCGCCCAGCCGTCCGCTCCACCGCTGAGCGCTATCGCCCCATCGTCGCTGACGCGATAGACCCGCGCGCCTAACGCCTCCGCGGCCTGCTCATC
>DASTKI010000022.1:0-3087 GCA_035716045.1 Ktedonobacterales bacterium | reverse complement strand
GCGCGCGCACGCCCAGAGCATCCTCATGTATGCCGAAAGTGGGCGCCTGGCGGCTGGCGCGCTGGACGCCGCCAGCGACGCGGTCAGGACCATCCTCCACGAGAACCTGGCGCGTCCTGGGCAGGCGCTCGACCTCCTCGAACGCGCCATCGAAGGAGCCGGGCGGGGGCATGCGCTCCCCGAGATAGCGCACCGCTTCTTCAATGAGCAGGCCAGCCTGGAGATTGGCGCTCGCTCGCTTCATGCGCTCGTCCAGCATGTAGCGCGGCGCGCGGAGGCGCTCGCCGCTGGTCAGCGCCTGCTCGATACGGCTGGCGCGATGGCGGGCGTCAGCGCGCTGGACGGCGTTCATGGCCACGTCCCCTGGGTGACCGCCGTGCTGTCGGTCCACCGCGAGCTGTCCCTGTTGGCGACCAACGCCACGACGGCCGACCGGGCGGTGGAGAACATCGGCCTCGACCTTATCGGCTCCGGCGCCGGTGGCTGGGGCGGCGCGCACATCGGGGCGATGATCGGCGCCATCGTATTCCCCGGCGCGGGCGCCGCCGTCGGCGCGATGGTGGGCGCGGTCGCCGGCGCGATGTTCCTGCGCTGGCGCTCCAACGCCTTCAAGGCGCGGCGTCTGCGCGCCACCGAGGAGTTATACCAGCAGGCGCTCGACCGCTGGCATGAGGGAAGCGTAACGGCGGCGGCTGAGGCCACGGCGCACATGCGGCGCGCCACCATGGTCGCGCGCCAGCGCTACACCGTCGCGATTGGCGACGCGCCCCGCCTGGATGGCGCGCTCACCCAGCCGCTGACGGAGGCGACGCTGCGGCTGCGCGATGAGATGGGCGCCTGCGTCGTGGATGCGCGCCGCCTGCTGGAGCGCGCGAACCTGATCGCCCAGCGTCCGTGGGCGCCGAAAGGGCTGATGCAAGCCGCCGCGACCTTGCGTGACGCGCTGAGCGCCGCGGAGGCCGGCATGCCATCCGAAGAGGAAGCGCGTGAGCGACCGCTCCACGCGCTACGTCAGCTCGCCATGCGTTCGCTCCCGCTGGAGACAAGCGCGCTCACGGACAGCCTCCGCTCCAGCGCTGATCTGGTGGCTACCATCGCCCCTGGCTATCGCCGCGATGTCACGCGGTGGGGACATGACGCCGCCGCGCGCTTCAAGCAGGTCGCCGAACAACTCGCCCTCATGGCGCGCGATGAGGTCGTCGCGTTCGGTGAGGTGTTCATGCCGCTGAAGAACGAGGTAGAGGTCGCGTATCAGGCGGTCAGGCGCGAGCGGACGGCGCTGAAGTTGGAGGACTGGCCCAGCTAGCTCCCAATATGACGCCAATTCATGAGGCGAGCCGCGCGAGCGGGCGCCAAGCGCGCATACATCGCCGCGTCTCCGAAAACAGCTCCCGCGGACGGAACAGACCAGCGGCCAATACAATCAGGGGGGACATCGGCTGGCTGGCGGTCATTCGAGACGATGGAGAGTGGAGATATGCGGTATATCGCGCTGCTGCGCGGCGTCAACGTGGGCGGCCATATGGTGAAGATGGAGCGGCTGCGCGCGCTGTTCGCCGAACTGGGGCTGGATGGCGTGCGAACGTATATCCAATCAGGCAACGTGTTCTTCGAGGCGGCTGACGGGGACCGCGCGGAGCTGACGCGCGCGATCGAGCGACATCTTCGCGCGGCGCTGGGCTTCGAGGTTCCCACCTATCTGCGCACCGTCCCAGAGCTAGAGCGCACGCTCGCTCGCTCCCCCTTCACCGATGCGGACATCGCGCCCGACACCCGGCTAAACATCGTCTTCGCCGCCAGCCCGATTCCCGCGACGCTCACCCTGCCGGCGTGGTCCACCAAGCGCGACATGGAGATCAGGCAGGTGACCGAGCGCGAGGCGTTTGTCGTGTGGTATCTCAAGGACGGGCGGCCACCCGCCTCGGGCGATTTCCTGGAGAAGACGCTTGGGAGCCAGCTCACCTCTCGCTTCGCGCACACTACCGTCAAGATTCTGGAGGCGGCGAAGGCCGGATAGATACGCCTTCCTACGCACGATAGGGCTAGACAGCCTCCCCATGGCTCGCGTACACTCATGCCGACCGGAAAGCCACCGGCCTCATGCGCCGCCACCAGCCGTCGCAACGTCGCGATGGCCGGCAGGCGGGGACCGCTGGGGGTGGGTACCGGACGCATGGGAGGGAAGACCACATCATGTGGATGAGCAAGCGCCTGCTGGCGCCTGTCTGCGTCACGATGCTCCTGGCGCCCCTGCTGGCGGGGTGCGGAGGCAGCCAAAGCAGCAATCAAGTTGATATGGGAGTCGCCGCGTTCCAGCAGACCAGCGTGACGATCAAGGCGGGCCAGGCGGTCCACTTCGTGGACCCGGCGAGCGGCGGCACACACATTATCTGCGTCGGCCAGGACGTGAAATGCATCCCACAGACCGGCGCGCCACCTGAGTTGAACACCGCTGAGGGCATGTCCTTCAATACCGGCGACGCCAAAGACATCGTGTTTCCTACCGCTGGAACGTACAACGTCGTCTGCATCATTCATCCAGGCATGCAGGTCGTCGTCACTGTGACGTCCTGACCGCGCCGCTTCGGCGCCATCGCCTATCCATCCTACGAGTATGGGAAGAGGCGTCACCCCTATGTCACTATTCCGGTTGTCACGCTCGCCAGGACGGCGCCGCTCGGCGCCCGGCCTCCTTGCGCTCGCCGGGCTGATCGCTGCCCTGCTGCTCTTCTTTGCCGGCCCAACCCCTATCGCGCAGGCGCAAGATCAGGGCGCCGCCGCCAACGCGCTCTGCCCCGCGGGCTCGCCCCTCCGCGGCACACTGAGCGCTCCACCCGCGCAGTTCGCCGATATCATCCATGTCCCCGGAGACCAGCCGACCATCCAGGCGGCGGTTGACGCCGCGCACGCGGGCGACCTGGTGCTCGTCGCGCCAGGCGTCTACCATGAAGCGGTCAAAGTCTGTACCGCCGACATCACCATCCGGGGCGAGGACCGCAATAGCGTCGTGCTCGACGGCCAGTCCAAGATGACGAACGGCTTCACCGTCCTGGCCGACAACGTCATCATCGAGAACATGACCGCCCA
>DASTKI010000021.1:0-42696 GCA_035716045.1 Ktedonobacterales bacterium | reverse complement strand
GGCGCATGCTCACCGCCACGCGCCGCATTGGTGGCGGCCACTACGCCGAGCGTGTCGTCGTGCCGACCGCCAATGCGGGCGATGATTTGGGCCAGCTCGCCGTGAGCTTCAACGACATGGCCAGCGCGCTGGAGAAGACCGAGCGGCGGCGGGTGGAGCTTGTCGGCGACGTGGCGCACGAGCTGCGCACGCCCATTGCGACGCTTATTGGCTATCTGGAAGGGCTGCTGGACGGCGTGGTCGAGCCCTCGCCCGAGACCTGGGCCAAGCTGCATACCGAATCGTTGCGCCTGCGCCGGATCGTGGATGACCTGCAGGAGCTCTCCCGCGCCGAGGCCAGGCAGATCCCCATGCGGACGGCGCGCGTCTCGCCCGCGAGCATCGTCAATGTGGCCCGCGACCGCGTGGCGGCAGAGTACGCGGAGAAGGGCCTGGAGCTGCGGATCGCTTCGCTGACGGGTCTCCCCGATGTCATGGCGGATCAGGATCGCGCGGCGCAGGCGCTGACGAATCTGCTGACGAACGCGCTGCGCTATACGCCAGCGCCCGGGTCGGTGGATGTGAGCGTCACGCGGGAAGGACCCATGCTAGAGTTCCGTGTGCGCGATACGGGCGTGGGCATCGCGCCAGAGAACCTCTCGCGTGTCTTCGAGCGCTTCTATCGTGTGGAGAAGTCGCGCTCGCGCGCGCTTGGCGGCTCCGGCATTGGCCTGACCATCACCAAGGCGCTCGTCGAGGCTATGCGTGGATCCATACGCGCCGAGAGCGCGGGCCCTGGAAAGGGCAGTGTCTTCACCTTCACACTGCCCGTCGCGGGATGACCGCGCCTTCCGCTTCCCCTGAGCGGCGCTTGCCCCAGTCTTGAGCAAATCTTGACCTTCACGCGAATTCTCTCTTGATCTTGCCGCGATACCCTCTCATCAGAGGGCTGGAACAGGACGCGCGCAGCGGCCCCCACTGCCTGGAGAGGCGTCAGCGCACGCGCGTAAAGGAGCGACAAGATGATGGGGCTCTTTGGATTCGGCGGCGCCGGATTTGTCGGCATGCTGCTCATGGGGCTCTTCTGGATCGGGCTATTCCTGGTTCTGCTGTGGGCCGTGGGCCGCTTCTTCCCGCGGGAGCGCCGCCGCGACGCGGAGATCGCGCGCGAGCTTGTTAGCCGTCGCTACGCGGCGGGAGAAATCTCGGAAGCCGAGTACCAGCAGGCGCTGCGCACACTGACATACGACTGACGTGAAGACTGGGCGCGGGCGGCTAGAATGCCGCCTGGCCTGTGGGCATTACAGAGCACGGAGGAGACACGACAATGAGGAAGGGATGGATCGCCGTTATTGGCGGGCTGCTCATCGCTGGAGTGCTGGCGATAGGCGGCCTGGGCGTCGCGATGGCGATGGGCGCGAACAACGGATACGGCCCGTTTGCGGCCCGGCAGAACGCTGTGAGCCAGCAGACGCCTTACGGACCTGGATGGATGATGGGGAACCCTGGACAGTATGGTAATGGCCACATGATGGGCCCTGGTGGGATGATGAACGGCTACGGCCCTGGACAATATCAGCAGCGTCAGGCGACGCCAGTGGCTGACAACGCGGTCACCATTCACAACTTCGGCTTCTACCCTGCCAACCTGCAGGTCAAGGTCGGCACAACCGTAACGTGGACGAACTATGATCGCGCGCCGCATACGGTCACGTTCAATGACAGCTCACTCAAGAGCAGCGGTACCCTGAACCAGGGCGACACGTTCAGCTACACGTTCACCAAGGCCGGGGTCTATTCGTATTACTGTGATCTGCACGAGTCGATGGTCGGGCAGGTCACGGTGACGGCGTAACGAGCGGCATGGAAAGCGCGTCAACCGCCGGTGTCACTGGCGGTTGACGCGGCGAAGCGATGAAAGAAGGCGCCAGATATGATGTGGGGATATGGCTGGGGCGTACCCGGCTTCCTGATGATGGGGTTCGCCGGCCTCATCTGGCTCGCGCTGTTGGGCCTGGCGATCTTCGCGGTAGTCCGCTTGCTTGGCAGTCGGGCGTCAGCGGAAAGCACGCCAGTGGGCGGGCCGTCCGCGATGGAGATCCTCCGCCAGCGCTACGCGCGGGGTGAGATTGATGACGCGACGTTCGCGCAGATGCGCGAGCGGCTGGAGGGCGGCCAGGATAACATGGGCGTTCGCGTGGCTCCGCCTGAGGCTCCGCCTCCTGACGTGCCAACGGGCTCGACGACCTAGCGGCGAGCTGGTGGCGTCGGTCAGACATGCGCCGGGAGTGGCGCAGAGGCGAAACCTGTCCACTCCCGGCGTTTCTTTGGTGTACTTTCGCTGCGATTTCAGAAAGCCGTCTGGCGTGATTGTCTGGCCAGCGCTGTTACGAGGTCGAGCCAAAGCGCCGCATGTGCTCGCGCTCGCGTTCGAGCGCGCCAGTGGGGAACGGCTGCGCGCCGGGGCCGAGCGCCTGCGCGTCCAGCGTCATCTCGGCGGCTTCCTCCATGGCGATGATCAATTGAGCGACGCCGAGGGGATGCGCGCCAAAGGCCAGCAAGCCGTGGTTGGCCAGCAAGACCGCTGGGGTATGCGGGTGCGCGGTGAGCTGCTCCACGATGTTCGCGGCTGACTCTTGCGAGCCGCGTGGCGCCCAGGCCGCGACGGGAATATCGCCAGTCACGCCGAAGCGCAGCAGCGCCTCATAGACGCAGGGCAGCGGCTGGTGCGCCAGCGCGAAGGCTGTCACACGCGGTGAGTGTGTGTGGATGACGCTGGAAACATCTGGCCGCGTGCGGTACACCGCCGCGTGCATCGCGACGATCTCGCGGGCCACAGGGGCCAGCTCCCCTTCGACGGCCTCGCCATCAAAGGTCACCAGCGCGAGCTGGTCAGCGGTTATACCGCGCACGTTGCCCTGGGCCGTCAGCAGCATCCGCGGCTCGGGGCCAGGCATGCGCATGCTGGCGTTGGCATGGCCGCTGCGCGACATGACGTCAGTGGCGAACAGCAGGCGTATCGCTTCGACGATCTGATCCGCTTCGCTCACGAAAGCCTCCTCACACGCCGACTTCGTAGAGTTGCTCGAATTGCAGGTCCAGATCGTTCGTCGCCTGCCACATGGCCGCCAGCGCCTTGCGCACGTTGCGCGCCGCGCATGGCGGCAGGTCGTCGCGCGCCGCCAGCGCCTTCAGCGCCTCGTAGGCTGCCAGCACGTCTCTCTCCGCCGCCGTTATCTGATTGCCAAGCAGGTCTGTATCCGCCATGGTCAACTCCTCTATCCTGTGCGCTTGCAATGTCCCATCTCGCCTGATAGCGTGCCTTACTCGTGGTAGATCGCGACCGGGCGCGCGTCCACCAGTCGCTTGGCCTTCAGCTCGAAGCGCGGCAATGTCCCGGGCTCCATGCGTTCTACCAGGAAGTGTAGGTTCTCGTGCGCCTGGGCCAGCGCCCGCTGCAATTCCTCGCCCAGGGCTGGCCAGTCCGCCTCGCGGCCCGGCTTCAGCTCGACTTTGATCGTGATCTCGTCGCGGATGTCATTGCGCCAGACGTAGATTTGGAACTCGTCAATGGCGTCGTACTCGCGGACGATGGCCTCCACCGCGCGGGGATAGACGTTGGTGCCGCGGATGAGTTTCATGTCGTCCCAGCGCCCGCGAATGCCGCCGTCGTAGAGGTCGCTGGTGCGCCCGCAGGAGCAATTGGTGTGCGGGACCTTCACTACCATGTCTTTGGTGCGATAGCGCAGCACAGGGATGAAGCCGCGCCCGAACGATGTCACCACGCGCTCGCCCAGCTCGCCGTAGCCGACCGGCTCGCCGCTCACTGGGTCAATCACTTCCTCGATGTAGTGGTCCTCGATGATGTGTGTGCCGCCGGGCTGCTTGTCGCACTCGAAGATCATGATCGTGCCGACCTCGGTCATGCCCGCCGTGTCGCCGCACTTTGCGCCCCACGCCTCTTCGAGCTGGCGCTTTACCGCCGGAATGGAGCCCGCTGGCTCGCCGGAGAGGATGAGCTTGTTGACTTTGCTGTCCTTGGCCAGGTCAATGCCCATCTCCGCCGCCTGCTGCCAGAGGCGCAGGGCGTAGGTTGGCGTGGAGGCGACGGTGGTCGCGCCCATCTCCATGATCATTTTGACGCGCGCCTCGGTCGTCTGCGCGCCGCCGGGAACCACCAGCGCGCCGATCTTCTCGCTGGCGTAGTGCAGGCCCCAGAAGCCAATGAACTGGCCATAGCCGAAGGCGATGTAGACGATATCTTCCGGCCGCACGCCGAACGCCCACATCCCGTAGCACCACATCTCCGCGATCCACTCCCAATCCTTCATGCCGTCGAGCACGCGAATGGGTGTGCGCCCGCTTGTGCCGGAGGTCAGGTGGTAGCGGATGGCGTTGTCTTGCGCCGTCGCCGGGAGATCGCCAAACATGGGCGTTTCGGCGATGGAGGCCATCCACTCCTCGCGCGTCATGAAGGGGATGCGCCGCAGGTCCTGGAGCGACGTGATCTGGTTGGGGTGGAAGCCCGCGCCGTCCCACCGGCTGCGGTGGAACGGGCTGTTGGCGTAAGCCCAGGCGACGAGGCGACGTAGCTTGACGAGCTGCAGCCGCTCCAGGTCCGCGCGTGGCAGAGTCTCATTCTTCGGGTTCCAGTATGCGGAGTACGCCATGCTTGCCCCCTCTGGACTAGTGGGATGAACAACGAAGAACGCGAGCGGCGCATCGGATTGGCCGGAGCACGCGCCCGGCGGCGCTCAGGCTTGCGAGTTGCGCTCCTCGCGCCCAATCAGGTCGCGGGCGATGATGATGCGCTGGATGTTACTCGACCCCTCATAGATTTGCATGCCCTTGATATCGCGCAGGTAGCGCTCGACGGGATACTCGTTCGAGTAGCCGCGGCTGCCGTGCAGCGTCACCGCCGCGTCCGCTGCCCGCGCCGCCGCCTCGGTCGCGTAGAGCTTGGCGATGGAGGTCGCGCGCGTCGCGGGCGCGCCGCGATCTTGCAGCCAGGCCGCCTGGTACGTCAGCATGCGCGCGGCCTCCACCTCAGCCGCCATGTCGGCGATGGTCGCCTGCACCATCTCGAAGTCGCCGAGGCGTTTGCCGAACTGGCGACGCTCGCGCGCGAACGCCACACAGGTATCCACGCACGCCTGACCCACACCGACGGCCCCCGCCGCGACGCCAAGCCGCCCGCGATCCAGCCCCGACATCGCGACCTTGAAGCCCTCGCCGGGCTGGCCCAGCAGCGCGCTTGCCGGGACGTGGAGGTCCTGGAAGTGGATGTGCGCGTGGTCAGAGCCGCGATGCCCCAGTTCCTGCCCCGGCATGCGCTCGCGCACGAAGCCAGGCGTATCGGTCTCGATGAGGAAGGCGCAGACGCCGCGATGGCGCTGGGCCGGGTCGCGCGTGGCCATGACGATGGCGAGCTCAGCGACGCCGCCGTTCGTGATCCAGACCTTCTCGCCGTTCAGGACATAGCCATCGTCTGTCTCGCGCGCGGTCGTCTGGATGCTCGCGGCGTCAGAGCCCGCCTCTGGCTCGGTCAGGCAGTAGCAGCCGATCAGCTCGCCGCTAGCCAGACGCGGCAGGAAGCGCGCCCGCTGCTCCTCGCTGCCCCACTCACGCAGGCAGAGTGTCACTAGGCCCACCTGAACCGTGAGGAAGCCGCGCACGGAGGAGTCCACGCAGCCAAGCTCCTCGGCCACCAGCGCGTAGCTGATGTAGTCCATCCCAGAGCCGCCGTACTCGCGCTCCAGTGTCCCGCCCAGTAGGCCAAGCTCCCCCATCCGTCGCACGAGTTCGCGCGAGAAGAGGCGCTTCTCATCGGACTCGCGCGCTAGCGGCGCGACCTCCTCCCGCGCGAACTGGCGCGCCACCTCCCGCCAGCGCCGTTGCTCTGGCGTAAGCTCGAAATCCATCGCCCGCGCCTCCCTCTAGGTCCTGCCGCCTACTCGCCGTCCGCCTCGATCACCGCCACGCCCTCCAGTTCGATGAGCGCGTTTTGCTGGAAGAAGCCCGTCACCTCGAAGAGCGCCAGCGCCGGATAGTAGTCGCCGAAATATTGCCTCCAGACCGCGCCGAGCGCGCTGAGCCTCGCGAGGTAGTCATCGCGGTCGCGCACGAAGATCGTGAGCTTGACGATGTCCGCCATCTGGCCGCCCGCCTCATGGACGACGGCATGGAGGTTATGGAGGGCCCGATCGAGCTGCGCGACGAGGTCGCCAGGCGCGACGATGCGCCCATCCGCGTCGCTCGCGTCCTGCCCGCCGAGCCAGAGCGTCCGCCCGCCGGTGGTGACGATGCCATGGCTGAAGCCATGCGGCTTGACGAGCGATAGCGGGGTTACGATGCGCTTGGTCATACGCCTCACCGTCCCGTCCACTGCGGCTTTTGCTTCGTGGTGAACGCCTCGTAGAAGGCGCGGTGGTCCTCGCCCATCAGCAGCAGCGCCTGCGCCTGCGCCTCGGCCTCGATCGCCGCGACCATGTCCATCCCCATCTCGTTGGTGATCATGCGCTTGGTCATGCCAATCGCTAGCGTCGGCCCGTTCGCCAGCCGCTCCGCCCAGGAGCGCGCCACGCTCATCAGCTCGTCGTGCGGCGTGACGCGGTTGACCAGCCCGTAGCGCTCGGCGGTTGGCGCGTCGATCGTGTCGCCGAGCAGCAGCAACTCGAAGGCGCGGCCCATGCCGACGATGCGCGGCAACAGGTAGCCCGCGCCCATATCCGCGCCCGTCAGGCCTACCCTGGTGAAGAGGAAGGCGAAACGCGCGCGCTCCGACGCGATGCGCAGGTCCGAGGCGAGCGCCAGCACCGAGCCGGCGCCCGCCGTCATGCCGTTGAGCGCCGCGATGATCGGCTTCTCCAGCAAGCGCATGTGTTGCACGACCGCGCCGGTCATGCGGGTGAATTCGATGTGGCCCTTCAGGTCGCGCTTGAGCAGCTCGCCGATGATGTCCTGCACGTCGCCGCCGGAGCAGAAGGCGTCGCCTGCGCCCGTCAGGATGACTGACTTGACCGCGTCATCGTAGCGCAGGTCGTCGAAGAGCTGGCGAAGCTGCGCGTAAACATCGAACGTGAGCGCGTTCAGCACCTCCGGGCGGTTGAATGTCACGGTGGCGACACCGTTGCGCACGTCGTAGAGAAAGTCGTAGGCCAACGATTATCCCTCCTGGCTTTCCTCCGCCGCTACGCGGTGAGAGCCGACTCAGCGATGACAAACCCTGCAAGCGCCCACGTCCCAGCTCGCGCGGGCGGGCCTCTTGGCCGCCAGGCGGCTCAAGCCGCGGCTCAATAGTTGACCTCGCCGCCGTCCACATTGATGGCCTGGCCAGTGATGCCCTTGCTTGAGTCGAGCGCCAGGAAGATGGCCACCGACGCCACTTCCTCCGGCTCGATCAAGCGGTTCTGTGGGCTCATGCGCTCGAGCGCTTGCCGCGCCTCCTCAGCGGACATGCCGGTGCGCGCGACCATGTTAGCGACGCTGGCATCGGTCATCGGCGTGTCCACATAGCCGGGGCAGATGGCGTTGACGGTGATGTTGTGGGGATTCAGCTCGACGGCCAGCGCCCGCATGAGCCCGATGACACCGTGCTTGGAGGCGGTATAGGCGGAGATGTATTTGCCGCCAACCTTTCCGGCGATCGAGGCGATCGAGATGATTCGCCCCGACCGCTGCGCGATCATCGCTGGGACGAACGCTTTCGTAACGTAGTAGACGCTGGTGAGGTTGATCGCCAGCATGCGGCGCCATAGCTCGTCCGGATGGTTGGCGAACTTAGCGCTCCCCGCGTTGCCCGCGTTGTTCACCAGGATGTCCACGCCGCCCCATGCGCTGACGACGCCACCCGCCAGGCCATGCGTGACGGCGCTGGGGTCGGTAACATCGCATGGGATCGCGAGTGTCCGCCGCCCCATGCCATCAAGCTCCGCTTTCAGCTCCTCCAAATCGCCTGGGGTCCGCGCGCTCACGGCAACATCCGCGCCGGCCCCAGCAAGCGCCAGCGCGATGCTCCGCCCGATACCCTTGGTCGCGCCAGTCACTACGGCGCGCTTGCCGGTCAGCGGCAATGCGGTGTCTGCCATATGCGCTATCCTTTCGCCGCCGTCGCGTCGAGTGGCGACATCAGCGCGAGGTCGGCCCGGCCACCCGCCAGGATGGTGTTCGCTTCATTGGTCGTCGTGAGATAGCCGCCGGCCAGCGTCGCGACGCCGACCTCGGTGCGGATGCGCTCGCTGAGCGGCGTGAGGAATCCCTTGCCGTAGGGTAGCTCGGCGTCTGGTATCGTTTGCCCAGCCAGCGGCTGGATCAGGTCGCAGCCGCGCTCCTTGAGCGCCCGGGCGATGGTGACGGCGTCGTCTAGCGTGAGGCCGCCTCTGACGCCGTCGTGGCAGTTCAGCGCGACGCCCAGCGGCTTCTCCTGGGGCCAGACCTCCCGCACCGCCTCGAAGACTGTGAGCGGGTAGCGCATGCGGTTCTCCGGCGAGCCGCCGTATTCGTCCCCGCGCTGGTTGCTCAGCGGCGAGAGGAAGCTAGCTAGCAGATATCCATGCGCCATGTGCAGCATGAGCATGTCGAAGCCAAGCTCGTCCGCCGTGCGCGCCACTCGCGCGAAGTCGTCGCGGATGGCGCGCATACCATCGCGGTCCACCTCGCGTGGCGCCTGGCTCTTTGGCGTGTAGGGGATGGGCGAGGCGGAGACGAGCGGCCATGCGCCCTCGCGCAGCGGGCGGTCGGGGATTCCCGCGCCCTGCGCGGGCGAGTAGGCTGCGCCGCGCCGCCCGGCATGGCTGAGTGTGGCGCAGACCCTTGTACCCACTCCCGCCAGGCGCCGCAGGGCTATCCCCCATGCCTCGGCGTATTCTGGCGTATCCACGCGCGTGTCGCACGGCCCAATGCGCGCATCAGCGGAGATGGCGATAGGGCTGGTAACGGCGAGCGCGGCGCCTGTCCGCGCGGCGCCCTCCCAGCCATCCGCGTCTTCCAGACGGGCGGCGATACGGTTTGCAGGCCGCATGCCAGCCAGCTTGTATCCGGTGAATGCGGGCGGCGGGACGACCTGGAGGGCGGCATGGTATGGCGCTTCCCGTTCCATGCGCAGCGGGTTGGCAAGCGCGGCGGAGGCGTAGTCTACCCAGGCGATGAACCGCGGGTCGCGCAGGCGCAGATCATCGTAGGTGATGCGCTTGCTACGGGTGAGCAGGTTGAAGACGAACTGCGAGGGCGGCAGCGAGGTGTAGCGCCGCACGTTCTCGAAATAGGCCTGGCTCTCGGCGGCCGCCGCCTGGAAGACCTCCACCACGGGCCGCCGCGCCAGCTCGTATTCGCTCAGCGCGCGCTCCAGATCGGGGTACTGCTCGATAGCGTTGGCGAGCGCGATGGCGTCCTCCATCGCCAGCTTTGTGCCTGAGCCAATGGAGAAGTGCGCGGTGTGCGCCGCATCGCCCAACAGGACGACGTTTCCGGCGCGCCAGCGCGCGCATTTGAGCGTAGCGAAGCTGATCCACTTCGAGTTGTTCGAGAGGAGGCGGGCGCCGCGCAGCTCGTCCGCGAAGAGTCGCTCGCAGTACGCGATGCTCTCCTCCTCGCTCGCCTGATCCAGCCCCGCTCGCAGCCAGACGTCCTCGGCGCACTCGACGATGAACGTGCTCGTCTCACCGCTGAAGGGGTAGGAATGGACCTGAAAGAGGCCGCTCTCACTCTCCTTGAAGATGAAGGTAAACGCGTCGAGCACCTTATCCGCGCCAAACCAGATATACTTCGCCTTGCCCAGCGTGAGGCTCGGCTTGAAGGTGGACTCGTGAGTCCGGCGGGCGAGGCTGTTGACGCCGTCCGCCGCGATCAGCAGGTCCGCGTCCCCCAGCGCTTCGAGGCTCGCAACCTCGGCTTCGAACTCCAGCGCGACGCCTAGCTCGCGGCAGCGCTGCTGGAGGAGGCCGAGCAGGGTCTTGCGCGCCAGCCCCGCGAAGACGTGGCCGCCGCATCGGGCCAGCTCACCGCGATACCATGTATCTATCGCATCCCAGGAGACGAAGCGGCTGGTGATGGCCCGGTACGACTTGTAGTCCGCCTCCTGGAAGGCGGCGAGCGTACGGTCGGAGAAGACGACGCCCCAACCGTAGGTCGCGTCGGGAGCGTTGCGCTCCACGATGCGCACAGCGTGCGCCGGGTTGGCTTTCTTGAGTAGCAGCCCGCAGTAGAGGCCAGCTGGGCCACCGCCGAGAATCGTGATTCTCATGGCCGCGCCTCGACTGTGCTCAATCCGCTTACTACATCCGCCAGCCGGTCGAGCTCATCCAGGCTCGGCGCGGTCGTGAAGAGCGCCACCTCATCGCACCCGGCGTCGGCGTAACCGCGCAGGAATTGGGCAACCGCCTGCGGGGTGGTCAGCAGCCCCTCGACGATCTTCTCCACGAACGGGCCTGTGAAGGCGTAGTAGTCGCGCAGGTAGCGCGCGCCTGCCTCCACCGCCTCATCGCCGCCGAGCGCGACATAGCCTTGCCCCCAGAGCAGCGGCATGCCGGGCCGTCCGAGATCCTGCCAGGCGGCCCGCGCCTTGTCCGCCGCCCGCGCGAAGGCGCGTGGCGGACCGCCACCGTGCATGTAGCCGCTGGCGTAGCGCGCGACGCGGGCGAACGTCGCGTCCGATGTCCCGCCGATCATCAGCTCTGGCGCGCCCAGGTCGCCAACGGGTGGCCCAATGCGCGCCTCGTCCCAAATGTCGCGCAGGTCGCTCAACTGTTCGACGAAGCGCCGCCCGCGATTGGTATAGCTCACATCCGCGGCTTCGTAGTCCTCCTGCCGCGCGCCAATGGCGAGTCCCAGCGTGAGTCGCCCGCCTGAGAGCGCGTGCAGCGAGGCGGCAGAGCGGGCGAGCAGAGTTGTGTTGCGCAAGGGACCAATGGCGACGTTGGTAGCCAAGCGGACGCGTGAGGTGGCCGCCGCCGCGGCGGAGAGCGCGATGAAGGGGTCGTACGAGTCGTAGACTACGCGGTCAAGTGCGGCGACGCTGGAGAACGGGCCCTCCTCCGCGCGGCGCGCCCACTCGATGATCAGATCGCCACGGCAGCCGGGAATCGTGGACGGTAAGCCGGCGCTGACTCGCATTACCCATGCCCCTTCGCATGCTACATTCCGCGAGACTGCCATCGGCCCGCGGCAGAGGAGTATACGGCGCTACTCCCTCCAATAGTCGCACATGCGGGGGCTGCGCGGCTAGCGCCCGAGCGCGCGGAGTGACGTCGCCCACGGCATGATGCGCCAGTCCGCTCAGCAGCCAGAAATGATCGAAGGCCATCTCCCGAGAAGAGAAATAGCCTTCGTCGTTCAGCTTGATATTCCTATGGCTTACCCCGTGCGCCCGGTTCGCCTGGAAATGGTCAGAACCCGCTAGACGCTAGCGCGTGAAATAGGCGAGCAGATCGCTGCGCGTGCGGGCGCGTAGCTCGGCGTTCTGGTCAATGCGCTCGAGCGCGCGGGCGAATGATCCGGCGTATTCACCGTTGAGATGAGCGTCCCAGAAGGCGACCACATCGGCGCGCAGGGATTCGGGCAGGACGCCAGAGAACTCTACGATGCGAGGCGTCAAGAAGGGCGCCCGCTGCATGATGAAGTCCCAGTGGTCCTTGAGGTAGATCCAGGTTGCGGCTTGCGTGCGCGGCTGCATCAGTAGCGAGATGAGCAGCCGGAGCTGGGCCTGGAAGGGGAACGTCTCTTCGCCCTGGGCCATCAAGTCAAACGTGCGCCGCGTCAGCTCCTCTGGCTCGAAGACCGCGAAGACCCCGGCGTAGCGCTCCACCTGGTCTGGCGTGAACTCGCCGCCTTTGCGCGCCTGGTAGAGCGCGAGGAACCGGTCGTATGTCGCGGAGTCGCCCGCGCGGGCGGTCGCGCCGACGGCGACCGGAGCCAGGTTGGGGTCCACGCCTGCCGGATTCTCCGCCTCGCGCTCCTGCCATGCGCGCGCCTGAGCGATGGCTTCTGGATCGCGCGCCTCGTTCGCCAGCGCGCTCAGCACGGACGCCCGTATGCGCGAGGTTTCGACCGGCTCGCCAGCGCGCGGCTCGTAACCCAGCGCGGCCATCTTGTCATGGAAGAGGCGCTCGTGGCACGCGCGGTAGCCCGCCAGCGCGCCTTCGTCTCCCGCGATCTCCAGCAGGTCGTTGATGCGCGAGAGATGCTCACCGGTGATCTGACTGATAAGTGTCTGGTCGTTGCTGCTGGCGAGCGCGGCCACCGTGTCGAGATATGGCGTGATCGCCTGGTCGCCGTTCGAGACGAGCGCCCACTGATCGCGCAGCAGGCCCTTCTGCTCGGCAGGCGTAAGGCGTCCGAGGTTCGCGCGCAGCTTGCCGAGCAGCGTCGCGTCGAGCCGCTGGCGGTAGAACCCGATCTCGCCCGCGTTGGGGTAGAGCCAGCGCAGCTCGCCGCTGACCTTGATCGGGAATGAGGCGCTGCGCTCCGTCAGCAGGTAGCGCGCTGTGTGGACGCCAGCGTCATCCTCGTAGCGAAGCTGGAGTGGGACCTGCCACAGCTGGTCGCTGTCCGTCGCGTTAGCGGAGGAATAGAAGCGACGCTGGCTTGCCTGAATCCGCGCCTCGCCGTTCGCGCCGCCAGCCTCTAGCGAGACATCAATCAGCGGATGGCCTGCCTGGAGAATCCAGGTCTCCATCATCGCGCTCACCGGCTGATTCGACGCCTGCTGCAGATGGCGCCAGAGGTCGGCGCCGGTCGCGTTGCCCTCGGCGAACTCCGCCATATAGGCGCGCAGCCCCGCGCGGAACGCCTCTTCGCCCAGGAAGTCATGGACCATCCGCAGGACGGCGGCGCCCTTCTGATAGGTGATGACGTCGAAGTTTTCCAACACGGCGCGCGGCGTGGTGACCGGGTTATAGATTGGATGTGAGCTGGCCAGCGCATCGGCGGACAGCGCCGCGTCGGCTCCCCCCTGTACTTCGTCCCAGACATGGTATTCGGGCCGCAGCGTGTCGATCGCATGATAGGCCATCCAGCTGGCGAACGCCTCATTGAGCCAGAGATCATCCCACCAGCGCATCGTCACCAGGTCGCCGAACCACATATGGGCGAACTCATGCGCGGTGACGCCCGAAACGTTGAGCTCCTGCCGGCGGGATGCGGCGCGCTCATCGAGCAGCAGCACGACCGCCTGTGAGATGATGAGACCGGCGTTCTCCATCGCGCCCGCGCCGAAGTTGGGCACGCCGAGGTTGTCGAGCTTGTCGAAGTGATAGGGGGCGGCGAAGTAGTCTTCGTAGTAGGGTAGCAGCTGCGCGGTGATGTCGAGCGCGAAGGCGCCGAGCGCCTCTTTGCCCTTCAGCGCCCAAATGCGCAGCGGCACGCCGTTGACCACCCGTTCAGGCGTGCTGGCGAATTCGCCAATCGCGATGGCGATGAGATAGCTGGCCATTGGCTTCGTGGGCGCGAACCGCCAGGTTACGCTCGACCCGTCCGCGCTCGGCTCAGTGGCCAGAAGCTTGCCATTGGTCAGCACGGTCTGGCCGGGCGCCGTGGTGACGGTCCAGGCGAAAGCCGCCTTGAAGGATGGCTCGTCCCAGCAGGGGATGATGGCGCGCGCGCCGGTCGCCTCGCACTGCGAGCAGAGCATCTCGTCGGGGCCGTCCTTCGAGAGGAACAGGCCCTCCAGGCTGGGGCTGAGCCGCCCAGCGAAGTCCAGTGACAGTGTGGCGTCTCCCTCCGGCGCCATCCCATCCAGCGTGATGATGGTGATCTCGCGCTCGGCGTCAGGCGTGACGGTAGCCGCGAATGCCTGCCCGCTCGCGCTTACCAGCCGCGTGTTCGTGATGTCGAGGTCGCGCGCATGGAGCTCGATCGCGCTGGTGGGCGTCGCGATCGACAACTGAACGCTCAGCGACCCGCTGAACGTGTCCCGTCCTGGGCGCGCATCGAGCGCGATGTCATAGTGACGCGGGCGAACCACGGCGGGCAGCCGGTACGCTTTGGGATCGCTCGTCGAAGTCGCGGAAGTCATGCAGCCTCCTCAAATGGGCATCGCGAGATCGGTGTTTGCCAAACTGAGCGTTGTGTGGTCGCCTGCTAGACGTTGGGCGCCTGCCGATGGAGAGCGTGACACATGTCTCTCCTTGGTTACAGCATACGGTATGGTTCCCGGCAGCTGGAGGTATGACGCCAACGTAACGACCGTATGACGGCGATCAACCACAAGGATTTACCGCCGCGCTGTGGCGCTGGCAACATGGCGATGGGATGGCCCCTGAGCACGACAGCGACCATATGCGTCGTCCACTGGCGACGCCACAGACCCCATAGATTATTAGCGCAACGAGACATGTCGCGCGCAAGGCGGCGCTGGGCTCATGGCTTGGGGTGGAGACGCGGGAGGGCCACTACAGACGCAACGGCCCATCTGTGTGGCGGGAATGCATGCAGCTACCAGATGGCCACCAGCGGGTTACCGGCGTCCAGCAGAACTGAGTAGCTGGCGTTTGCGCGCGTCTGGAGAGCGGGGAGCGCGACGTAACGCAAAACGGCGGGATAGGCGTGTCGCCTGTCCCTATATGTCGGAGCGCCCTTGATATTCGCGTATGCATTATGACATGACAGGCGTAGCGCCGCCTGGCTCACCGTCGCCTTCCTGTCGTACTGGCCAGAGAGAGCGCGCCCAGCGGCGCCCCGGGTCATCGAAATTCGGTGGCGGGGAGTGAGCATGCCACCTTCAATAGGACGCCCTCTCGTTTAAGGCTCCGCATCGCATCAATCATGTCGCTCGCCCGGCTCGTGGAGCCGTCCAGCCACTTGCAGGGCGATGACGTGCCATGCGCCGATTTGTCCCAGCGCCCGGGAGACGCTCTCAATGTCCGGCGGGTAGTCGCCCATCCGCCGTTCGCCCAGACTGCGGAAGAGCGTGTCTGTCGCCTGCTGCATGCGATCCCATACCTGGGTGAGTGAGAGCCGGTAGTCGTGCGGTGTGAAGGTGGCGAGCTGGGCGGCGATCTCCTCGCCATAGAGCTGCGCATTCTGCTGAAGCGCGCCCAGCAGCGATTCCGCCAGCGTAGTTGTGGGCGATGGGGTTGCCGTTGGCGCGGAGGTGTGAGCCGGGGCCTGTGACAGCGCTGTCGAGGTAGGCAGCGGCGTCGTCAGCAACAGGCCAAAGTACTTGCACGTCTGGCACGCCAACCATGCTTGGCCGCGGACAGTGGAGTAAAGGGTCGTCCCACACCTGGGGCACGTCGCGCTGTACATGGATCGTTGTTTCCTCCCGTGGGTTACGAACGCTCTCGGACGTCCCTCAGTTTGTGTAACGCGGATGCGGCGCAGGACTATCGCTCTTCATAGTCTGGTGGCACATCTGGCGCAGTGATGAATGAGAGGGAGCGTACGCGCAGGCGCGCATGGCCCGTTGAGCAGGACCAGCGCGACCAGCGGGAGGGCTAACCTGGAGTGCGGTCTAACTCATGCGCGGCAGAACTGGGTATGGTCGGAGGATCTGAATCCGTGGCGCGAATACTCGCTTGCGATGGGTCGCAAAACGCTTTTCGGCGCCATGACCGAAGGGCGTTGAATTGAGGGTATCGGGCTCCAGCGACGCGGTCCGCCTTGCGGGCGCTGGCACGAACTGGGGCCCTGCCCATGCGCTCACTCGCCGCGAGCGCGGCGCCTCAATAGACCAGCGGCCAGTAAGGAGCCGAGCAGGCTCAGCGCCGCCAGGCCTGGCGCTACGACGGCGCGCCAGCGACCTCGCTGGCGCTCGCGTATCTCACCGCGCTCGCCTGCCTTTTCCATTGGACCGCCGCGCTGCTGACGCAGCGCCATCTGCAGCGCCTCGGCCAGGTGGAGCGTGTGGCGGCCTGTGACCTGTGTGATCTGCTCGCGACAGCTAAAGCCGTCGGTCAGCACCAGCGTGCGCTCATCGGCGGCGCGTACGGCAGGCAGCAGAACCCGCTCGCCGACGTCCACCGAGATCTGGTAATGCTCGCGCTCGAAGCCGAAAGCGCCGGCCATGCCACAGCAGCCGGAGTCAAGCGTGGTGAAATCGAGGCCCATCGCCTTCAGCAGCGCCTCCTCGTCGCGCATGCCCATGAGCGCCTTGTGGTGGCAGTGGCCGTGCACGAGGGCTTTGCCCTCCAGCTTGGGTGGTGTGTAGCCTTCGCGCGCCAGGAACTCGCTGAGGAGGAAGGTCTGCTGGCTCAGCCGCCGGGCGTTCTCATCATGGGGGAAGAGATTGACCAATTCATCGCGCAGGACCGAGACGCAGCTCGGCTCCAGCCCGACGACCGGCGTACCAGCCTGAATATCAGCGGCCAACGTGCTGAGTATCTGGCGCAAGAGCCGCTTGGCCATGTCGAGGAAGCCGTAGTCGTAGAGTGGCCGGCCGCAGCAGAGTGTCTGTTCGGGCACGATGACTGTGTAGCCAGCCGCCTCCAGCACCTCAACCGCCGCCATCGCCACCTCCGGGTGGAAGTGGTTGTTGAACGTGTCAGGCCAGAGGATTACGCGCCCGCGCGCCGTCTCAGTAGCGTCCGCGGGCGTCTGAGCGGCAAGGGCGCCAGCGGCGGAGGATTCGGCGGCAGACGCGCGCTGCCGAAACTGCTGCTTGAATGTGCGCGACGCGAAGGCTGGCACGCGCCGCTCGGGCGCGATCCCTCCGAACCGCTTCAACACATCTCGCAGCACTGGCGTCTGCAGCGGAAGGTTGGCGAGCCGCGGCGCATAGGCCGCCAGCCGCGCCCATCGGTGGATCAATCCCATTGTATACGCCGACATCGGCCGCGGGCGCCCAGCGTAATAATGCGAGAGGAACTCCGCCTTGTAGGTCGCCATATCCACCTGGGTGGGACACTCGCCCTTGCAGCCTTTGCAGGCCAGGCACAGATCCAGCGCCTCGCGCACTTCCTGGCTGCGCCAGCCGTCGCCGATGACGTCGCCTTGTAGCATCTCGAAGAGCAGCCGCGCCCGGCCGCGAGTCGAGTGCTGCTCCTCGCGCGTCACCATGTAGCTCGGGCACATCGTTCCACCGTCGTGGCGGCGGCACTTGCCGATCCCTACACAGCGCAGCGTCGCCCCGGCGAGGGCGCCCTCATCCTGCGCGAAGCTGAAATGCGTGCGGCGCGGCTTCGGGTTGTAGGTGGGTCCCAGCCGCAGGTGACTGGTCCGCGGCGCTGGATTACCGAGCTTGCCGGGATTCATCTGGTTGTCTGGGTCCCAGACCGCCTTGAACTTGGCGAAGGCCTCGACCAGCTCAGGACCGAACATCTTATCCAGCAGATCGGCGCGCGCCTGGCCGTCGCCATGCTCGCCCGAGAGCGAGCCGCCGTGGGAGGCGACCAGATCAGCCGCTTCCGCCGTGAAGTCCTCGTAGCGTGTGATGCCTTCGCGCGCGGTCAGGTCGAAGTTGATGCGGCAGTGGACGCAGCCCTGGCCAAAGTGGCCGTAGTAGGCCGTGTGGTAGCCATAGCGGTCAATCAACTGGTCGAATTCACGCAGGTACGCGCCGAGCTGCTCTGGCGGGACCGCCGCGTCCTCCCAGCCGGACCACGCGCGCCCATACCCCGGAACGATCGAGAGCGTGCCGACGGCCGACTCGCGCATCTCCCAGATGGCGCGCTGCGCTGCGCGGTCTTCCAGCAGTCGCATCGCGGGCGCGCGCGTCCCGCGCTGTAGCTCGCGCATCAGCGCCTGAGCCTGCGCGTTCGCCTCGTCCATCGTCGCGCCGCCAAACTCGACCAGCAGCACCCCGTCGCCCTCCGGTAGCTTGGCGAGCGCCTCACGCGCGCGCCCGGAACTCGACGCGCCGGTGAGCACCCTGCTGTCGGTACCCTCCAGCCCGATCGGATGGTGAGCGCGAATGATGGGTACGTCGTCGGCGGCGGCGTAGATGTTGGGGTAGCCGAGCGCCAGGAGCGTGCGCACGGGCGGGCTAGGGACCAGCCGCAGCGTCGCCTCCAGGATCGTGGCGCAGGTTCCCTCGCTGCCGACCAGCGCGCGAGCGACGTGGAAACCGTTCTCGGGAAGCAGCTGGTCGAGGTTGTAGCCGGAGACACGGCGCATCAGCTTGGGGAAGCGGGCGCGGATGAGGTCTGCGTACTTATCGCGAATGGCCCTGAGCCCACGGTATATCTCACCCCGCTGCCCACCCGCGGCGATGATGCGCTCCAACTCCTCCTCGCTGGTCGCGCCGACCGTGAAGCGCTCCCCGCGGTAGGTCACGATGTCCAGTTCTTCAGTATTGTCGTCGGTTTTGCCGCCCAGCTCCGAGTGCACGCCGCAAGCGTTGTTGCCCAGCATCCCACCGAGCGTGCAGCGGTTATGCGTCGAGGGATCGGGGGCGAAGGTCAGGTGATAAGCCTCGGCGGCGCCACGCAGGTCGTCGAGGACCACTCCCGGCTGGACATGAGCGATTCGGCGCTCCGGGGCGATCTCGATCGCCTCGTTCATGTATTTGGACATGTCCAGCACAACGGCAACGTTGCAGGTCTGTCCTGCCAGGCTCGTCCCGCCGCCGCGTGGCAGTACCGGCGCGTTATGGCTGCGGCAGGTGTTGATCGTTGTGACCACATCATCGGCGTCGCGCGGCAGAACCACGCCGATGGGGACCTGGCGGTAGTTGGAGGCGTCGGTGGCGTAGAGCCCGCGGCTACCCGCATCGAAGCGCACCTCACCCTGTATGCGACTCCGCAGTTCGGCTTCCAGCGCCTGCGCGCGCGCGGCCCGCGCAGGCCACTGCGTCGTGGTCGCGCTGATATTCGTCGTCTTCATCCTTGTCGCGCTCCCTGGAAAGCTCTTGGCCATCGCGGCACGCCTGTTCTCGCTGCGCAAGGCTGTGACGCGCTGGCGCATGGCTCCCTATCAGCCCTCTGGGTACTCTGGGTACTATATCACCCGGCCTGGTCTGGCATAAGCGAGCGCGCATTGGAGTTCCGCGCGGAATCTCTGGCTACCGCGCCTGTCGCGTCGCATGGAGCTGTCAAGATACAATCGGGCCGCATCCTTTCGAGGATGCGGCCCGATCATCGCGGTTGAGATAGGAGGTAGGTGGTGAGCCCCCGGGGACTTGAACCCCGAACCCGCTGATTAAGAGTCAGCTGCTCTGCCAATTGAGCTAGAGGCCCGTATTGAGGCGCGCGGTATGTCGCGTCACTTCCGCCGCACATGATACCACGCTTGCGGGCCATGCGCAAGGGCGCCCGCTTCAGCCGCGCCGCAGGCGTCGCCAACTCACTGATAAGCCCGCGAGGCGCATCGTTCCTCGGCCCCGCAAAGATGCGCGCGACAGCGTTCGCGGGACTTGCTATACTGTGATCAGGCGAGCAGACGCGCGATGAGTCAGTGCTTTCATTCTGGCGTTATCGCTCTGGCGTTATCGCTGGCGTGTCTGGGCGCGCCCGCAAGCGCGCTGGATTCTCGCCGGTGAGTCGTTCCCCATGATGGAGGTCACCGACCGATGACCAGCTCTGAGCGATGCCCTTTCTGCGGCGCGGCGCTGCGTGATGGTGTGCCGTTCTGCGCCTCATGCGGTATGCCGCGCCCCGCTGTTACTACCCCAACGCCCGCGCCCGCTCCGTCCGCCGCGCCCGCCGAGGCGCCAGTTGCCGCGCCCGCCGAGGCGGCCGTGGCTACGGCGGTCGCCGCGCCTCCTCAGCCCGCGCCCGCGCCTGCGGCTGTGGCGGCGTCCGAAGTCAAGCCGACTGGAGGGCGCGCCGCCATCGGGCCGCTCGTATTGGTGATCGTGCTGGCGATCGCCGTCGCTGTGGCGCTATGGATGGGCGCGGGCTATCCCTTGCCCGCCGGCCTGGGCCAGTAGCAGGCGCTGCTCTCCTGATCTCCCATGGCCACTCGTGGGTTGGCCCTCGCGTTGCGTTATCGCACGAGCGACGGGGCGTCCCTGAGTGGCCGCGCCGTGATCCCTACCCAGTGTGCCGTGCGCCGTCATCGCCGGGGAGGGGCGCTATGCCGGGCAAGGACTGGAAAGGATACGCGCGTATGCCATCCATGACTCTGCGGCGGCCAGCGCGCGACGAACAGAAGGACTGGTCGCGCCGTCGTCGCGGATCGTCGTCGCGGTTGGGGTGGATGGGACTGTCACTCGGGCTGATCGCTTTAGACCTGGAGGCGCTCGCGTTCCTCGCCGCGCTCTACTCGTTGCTGGAGCCTGTCTCACAGGCGCTGGTCCAGTACAATCCCGCGGTGGTGATCACCATCGCCATGCTGGCGTTGGGTTGGCCGCCCGCGATCGCCGGGTTGGTGTGCGCCGGGATGCGCCGTCCCACCGGCTTACGCGGCATTCCGGCGTTCGCTGGCGTCGTGGCTTGCGCGCTAGGGCTCGCGGTTCCTGTCAGCTACGCCGCCTTCGCGCTGATGTACCTGCGAGGACTGATCTGATACGGCGCCCTTAGCGCGCGCCCGCCTTGGCTGCGCGGCGCTTGGCGCGCGGCTGCGGATAGTACTTCTCCAGCGTGCGCTTGTTGCGGTACCAGGCGAGGTCGCCCGCGTAGCGGAACGAGAAATAATAGATCCAGTAGATCGCCAGCCCCGCGACCCACGCCAGCCACATATAGCGCCAGATGCGCCATGAGAACAGGTTGTAGTCCATCGCCGCGCGCATGCCCATCAGCATCCAACCCACGAGAGCGACGGGGATGAGCTGGCGCAGCAGGATGCGGTCGAGGATGTACTTGTTCAGCGCGTGATGCCCCACGAAGCGCTTGCGCCCCTCCAACCAGTAGTAGATGGGGATGATCAGGCCGATGGCGCAGAAGATCATCCATGGGACGTAGAAGTGGAAGGCCTCGGGATTGCCGGACGATGTATTATTGCCCGCTGAAATCGGGTCGGTAAAGAGCCACTGGATGATGCCTGGCATGGGGCGCCCTCCTGAGAGACACGCATGATGGCCGAGCGCCGCTTTGCTGTGGGAGCGTGCGCATCGCTGGAGACTCGCGCTGGACCAATCTATGATAACAGAGACCGCGCGCGCCGGTCAAACTGAGCCGCCCGCGAGACTGTTCAGACGCGCTCTCACTAACACAGTAGGGTCAGGGCGACTGATGCGGCTCGCGCGGCCTTGCGGGCCGCACGCGCCATCCGCGCGCTGGTCGCGACGTGTACGATCAGCGACGGGACGCGCAGCCACCACCGCGCGACCCCCTACATGCGCCTCTGCTCGCTCGCCGCCATTCGGACGGCGCAGGGCCGCAATCCGCAGGCGCATCCTCGCCCTCTCCTCACCACTCTCTTCCCCCAGGGTCTGAGCTGTTTCTCGCATGCGCCCACTTGACAGTGCGATTGCGCATGGGTACACTCTGCGCAGGATAATTGAATGAACGTTCACTCAATAGCGTATCGAGGATGGACGCGAATGGCTGCGAACAGGCGCAGAGAACAAGCCGAGTGGCGACGCAATCAGCTGGTTGACGTGGCGCTCGAGCTCTTCTCGGAGCATGGCATCGACGCGGTGCCCATCAGTAAAATCGCGCAAGAGGCTGGTGTCGCGCAGGGGCTGCTGTATCACTATTTCCCTGGAAAAGAGGCGCTGCTCCGGGCTATCATCGAGCGCCACAGCCCGCTCTCGCTCGTACGCGAGGCGCTGGCGGAGCTGCCGGATCAGCCCGCCCGCGAGGCCCTGACGGGCCTTGCCACGCGCATCTACACGCTGATACAGGAGCGTCGCCCGATTGTCCGCCTGGCGCTGCGCGATGGCCTTTGGCGGCCCGACGCGCGCGAGATCGCGATGCGGGCCCGCGAGACGGCGCTAGGCATTGTCGCACGCTATCTCCGGTCGCGCGTCGCGGCAGGGGAGCTACGCCCGCATGACTCGATGGTCGTTGCCCAGACCGTCGCATCGTCGGTCTTCGTCGTCGCGGTCGCAGGGGTACCGTTCGATCCGTATGTGACTGGCGCGCTCGACGTCATCCTGCGGGGAATCGCCGCCGACCCGGACACAGTGTAAGTCCACATGAGACGCGCGTCACGGGCGCGCGAGGAGGACCAGATGGCGCGGAACGCTAGCCCCAGCCCAGAGCGATCCCATGATCCACCACCGGCGTCGTTGTCGTCGGTGGCGGAGTCACCTGTCGCTGTCCGCCATCTGGTGAAGACATTCGGCAGGCGCGCCCATGCGACGCGGGCGCTCGACGATGTGACATTCGACGTGACATCGGGCGAGACATTCGGGCTCATCGGGCCGAACGGTTCCGGCAAGACAACGCTGATTCGCATTCTGCTCGGCATTGCGCGGCCCACCGGTGGTGACGTTCGCGTGCTGGGCCGCCTCATGCCCGATCGCCGCGTCGCGATGAGTATCGGCTACATGTCGCAGGCCAGCGCGCTATACGGCGACCTCAGCGTAGCTGAGAACCTCGCCTTCTTCGGCTCGCTCTATGGCCTGCGCGGCGTGACGCTTCGGCGTCGCATCACCGAGACGCTGGCGCTGGTGGACCTCACTGAGCGCCGCGCTTCGCCAGTCAACGCGCTCAGTGGTGGCATGCGGCAGCGCGTCTCGCTTGGCGCCGCCGTCATTCATGAGCCACACCTGCTCTTTCTCGACGAGCCGACGGTGGGCATTGATCCGGAGCTGCGGGTCGAGTTCTGGGACTACTTCGCGCGGCTCAACGCGAAGGGCGTGACCATCCTCGTCTCCACGCACCACCTGGATGAGGCGCGGCGCTGTCACCGGCTGGCGCTGTTGCGCTTCGGCAAGCTGCTGGCGCTCGATACGCCAGAGGCGCTGCTGCGCGCCTCCGGCCAGGCGGATTTCGACAGCGCCTTCCTCTACTTCGCTCGCCGGCAGGAGGTCGCCGAACCTGACGCGCCTGGTGGCGCAGCGACGACCATAGGCGCTATGGGCTGAACGGGTCCCATTCCCCACTGTCCATCAGACTGGAGCTTTCCCGATGGCTTCGATCAGGCGCACCCTCGCCCTGGCGTTGCGCATCGTCCGGCAGTTCGCGCGCGACAGGCGTACGATGGCGCTGCTCTTCCTCGCGCCGCTGCTCGTGATGACTATCCTCAACTTCGTGCTCAATAACAGCGGCGCGAGCGTGACACTGGCGATCGTTCCACCGCCGGGCGCGCAGGGCGCTACGTTCGCCAGTGATATCCAGCGCGCGCTCGATGGCGCGAATGGCGTCACCACCACTGTCATCAGCGCCGATCAGGTGGATTCGACGCTCAAGAGCGGCGACGCCGACGCCGCGCTTGTCTTCCCTGACGACTTCTTCACCATTCTCGCCACCGGCGGCCAGCCGCACATCGCGCTCAAGCTAGAGGGTTCCAACCCACCCGCCGCTAACCAGGCGAAACAGCTCGCGGCCTTCGCGCTCGCCAAAGCCAGCGCCTCGTTCGCCCCCACTCTGCCTGGCCAGACGGGCGGAGGTGCGAGCGCCGCGCCTGCTGTCACCCTCGATACCACCTATCTCTATGGCGGCCCGCAGTATACGCAGACGGACGCGCTTGCGCCCATGTTCATCGGGCTGTTCTCGTTCTTCTTCGTCTTCCTGCTGGCCTCGGTCGCCTTCCTGCGCGAGCGCGGGCAGGGCACACTGGAGCGGCTGATGGTCTCGCCGCTGAGCCAGACGGAACTGACGCTGGGCTATGTCCTGGGGTTTACGCTCTTCGCCACGATTCAGTCCGTCGTCATCCTGGCCTTCGTGATCTTCGTACTCCAGGTGCACTATGCTGGCGCGCTCTGGCTGCTCTTCCTTGTGACGCTGCTGCTGACTATCGGCGGCGTGAACATGGGCATCTTCGCTTCCGCCTTCGCCCGCAACGAGCTTCAGGTCATCCAGTTCATACCGCTGCTGATCGTGCCGCAGGTATTGCTCGGTGGCCTGTTCTTCGCGGTCAGGTCGCTGCCCGTCGTCCTGTATCAGCTCGCCTATGTCATGCCGCTTACCTGGGCCAACTTCGCGCTGCAAGATGTCATGCTGAAGGGCTTGGGCTTCAACGATATCTGGCCTGACCTCGTATTTCTGGTTGGCTTCGCCGCGCTGATGGTGATTGCTGCCGCCGTCTCGCTGCGGCAGGAGCGGATTTAGCGGCGTGCGATATCACCCCTGGCCCCCTCTCCCGTGGGGAGAGGGGGGAGGTAGCGCGGGTGGAGAGGCTTTACAGGTCCAAGGCGTCCGCAGCGGCGCGCGCGGTCGCTTCGGCTTCCGCGATGCTGGCGCCGAGCGCGGTGACGTGGCCCATCTTGCGCCCGATACGCGAGGCGAGCTTGCCGTACACATGAATGTGCGCGCCCGGGACCGCCAGCGCGCGCGCCATGCCGCGCGCCTCCGCCGGGCCGGAGCGGACACCCAGCGTGTTGACCATCACCGCCGCTGGCGCGGTCATCGCCGCCGAGCCGAGCGGTAGCCCCAATACGGCCCGCACGTGGTTCTCGAACTGCGACGTGACGCAGCCTTCGATGGTGTAGTGGCCGCTGTTGTGCGGGCGCGGGGCGATCTCGTTGTAGAGGACGTCGCCATCTGGCAGCTCGAACAATTCGATGCCGAAGACGCCGACGCCCTCGATCGCCTCCACGGCGCGCTGGGCGATGCTGGCCGCACGCGCGATCACCGTTGCGTCGCCCGGCGCGGGCGCACGCACGATGTGGCAGATGTGGTCGCGCTGCACCGTCTCGACGACGGGATAGACCGCCATTTCGCCGTCGCGCCCGCGCGCTACCATCACCGCCAGCTCGCGCGTGAATGGCGCCCACCGCTCCCCATAGAGCGACCGCGCGGGAAAGCCCAGCCGCGCGAACGCGCCCTCGATGTCTTCTGGCCCGCGCAGCGTCGCATTGCCGTAGCCGTCATAGCTGCCACGCCGCCCTTTCAGCGCCAGGGGCCAGCCCCAGGTGGCGCCCAGCCGCTCTACATCCTCCACTGACGCTACCGGCGCGAAGTCCACCATAGGCACGCCCGCGTCGCGCATGAAGCGCTTCTGCTCGTACTTGTCCTGGATGAGCGAGAGCGTTCGGGCGGTGGGATAGACCGCGACGCCGTGCGCCTCCAGCCACTCCAGCGCCGCCACGTCCACGAACTCATTCTCCAGTGTGACCGCCAGCGCGCCCTCGGCCAGCGCCGCCAAGCGGTCGAGGTCCAGCCAGCCACCCACGATTTCACGCGTGGCGATGCGGGCCGCCGGGCTGCCTGGCTCCCGCTCCATCACCGCCAGTTCCACGCCGAGCCGCGAGGCGGCCTCCGCCGTCATCCGCGCCAGCTGCCCGCCGCCCAGCACGCCGAGCAGCGCCGGATATGCCAGTCCGCTGCCCGCCTCATCTATCATCTCGTCCTCACCCATGCTTACTCGCAGCGCCCATAATACATCCCCTTCGCCAAAGCGGCGAAGGAGCATCGAATCATCTCATCTCACAGCTCGTTAAAGACATCGTCTTCAGGCGTTGGATAGTCTTTGTCGGAGATTGGCGCTGGCGCCAGCACGAGTGTTTCGGCGCCCATGAACTGGCGCAATTGCTCCTCGGTGGCGCTCGCCCAGGGACTATCCGTCGGGAGCTGCGTCTTGTGGGCCATGACCGCCGCGCGCTTCGCCTCATACTCCTCGTCGCTCAGCCGGATGCGCGTGCTGATCTCGGCCAGTGGCACACCCATCTCCTCGACCGGGATCGTCGCCTCATCGCCACCGGGGACGAAATCCACGCCACGCGCCGCCGCCTCGTCACGCATCGCCAGCAGGCGCTCGCGCGGCATGGCTGAGTAATACACCTTGCGCACGCGGTGCGGCTGGATTCCTTGTTCGAGCTGCTCCGGGAACTCCGCCGGGTCCGCCGCCGCGGTCACTCCCGCGACCGCCAGGCGATGGATGGCCATGTGGTCCACGTGGCCATAGCCGCCCTTCGCATCGAAGGTTACGACGACATCGGGCTGAAACCGCCTGATCTGGTAGACCACCTTCGCCAGCGCCTCGCGCTGGTCGGCCTCCGCCAGGTGTCCATCAATGTAGTCAAGGAATGTTACATCGCTCACGCCGACCGCCGCCATCGCGCTGCGCAGTTCCTGCTCGCGCACCTGCCCCAGATTCTCCTGCGTCGCCAGCGATGGATCGGCGATCTTCCCCTCTTCGCCGCGCGTCGCGCAGACTAGCGCCACTGGAGACCCTCGGCGCGTGGCGCGCGCCATCACGCCCGCCATGGTAAAGCTCTCGTCATCTGGGTGCGCGAAGATCGCCATCAACCGTGGCGGGCGCGCTGCCTCATCGGTCATGTATCCCTCCTGGGGTGAAATCTCTACACCTGTCTTGATGGACGCCCGGCAGCCAAGGCGCTCAGTCCCCGCGATATAGACTCTCTGGTTCGTACATGCGAGAAAGGTCGGGGCGCGGCCGCCGCGCGTCATGTACACTGTTACACTGTACCGCTTTTGCCGTGTTCTCGTGTATCATCCCGTCCTTGCCGCGCCCGTCCTTGCCGCGGCAGCGCCGGTCGGGCCAAAGATAGCGTCCGCGCTTCCAGCGCGTCGCGGCCAGGGCAAAGCGATATACTGTCATCATAGCGATTATGGCTGGCGTACGGCAGCGTGCAGAAAGGGAACTCCATGGCGAGCGACGACGAGCGGCAGGCGTACATTGATGAAATGGCGCGCGCGCGAGGCTATGTGCTCGACTATCACAAGGTGATGGCCAAAGCCGACTTCGACACGCTCATGATAACCAATGCCCTGATTGAGGGTGTCTATCTACGCCAGCGCACGCTCGACCGGCGGACGAAAGAGCTCATCTTCATCTCCACGCTGACGGTTATGCGCTCAGGCAAAGGGCACATCCAGAGCCATATTCGCGCGGCGCTCGATCTGGGCGTGACTCCCCAGGAAATCCTAGAGGCGATCGAGATCACGCTTCCCGAAGCGGGAGTCGTCGCGTTCCAGGCTGGATTCGAGGCCTGGCGCGAGATCGTGGGCGCTGAAGGCATCGAGCCGACAGTCAAAGTATTCGAGGGCGGCTCCGGCGTTAGCTAGCGCGATGGCGCCCGACGCAAACGTGTGGTCATTGGGCAGGTGCGGCGCGCTGATATCATCCTGGCGCCGAGCGAGGGCAGCATGGACTTTACATTTACCCAAGAGCAGCGAGACGTCCGCGATTCGGTGCGGGCGCTCTGTGAGCGCTTCAGCCTCGACTACTGGCGCGCGTGTGACGCGCAGCGCGCGTACCCCGAGGAGTTCGTGCGGGCGATGAGCGATGCGGGATGGCTCGGAATCCTGATTCCTGAGGAGTACGGCGGCGGAGGCATGGGGATCACCGAAGCCTCCATCGTGCTCGAGGAGATCAACCATTCCGGTGGCTCCAGCGCTGTCTGCCACGCCCAGATGTACACCATGGGCTCGGTGCTGCGCCATGGCAGCGAGGAGCAGAAGCGGCGCTACCTGCCGCGGATCGCCAGCGGGGAGTTGCGCTTGCAGGCGTTCGGAGTCACGGAGCCAGACGCGGGGTCGGACACGACGCGCATCAAAACGTTCGCCCGCAAGACCGACGGCGGCTACCTCATCAACGGCCAGAAGGTCTTTACCTCGCGCTATCAGCACTCCGATCTGATGGTGCTGCTCGCGCGCACCACGCCCATTGAGGAGGTCAATAAGAAGACCGCAGGCATGAGCCTCTTTTTGGTGGACACGCGCGCAGCGGGCGAGAGCATCAAGGCCGTGCCGATCGAGACGATGCTCAATCACGAGACAAACCAGCTCTTCATCACCGATCTCCAGGTCCCCGACGATGCCTTGATCGGCGAGGAGGGGCGCGGCTTCTCATACCTGCTGGACGGCCTCAACGCAGAGCGCATTCTCATCGCCAGCGAGTGCATCGGCGACGGTCGCTGGTTCACCGAGCAGGCGACGGCCTATGCCCGTCAGCGCGTGGTATTCGACCGGCCAATCGGGAAGAATCAGGGCGTCCAGTTCCCAATCGCCAAGGCGCATATGGCGGTCGAGGCCGCCGACCTGATGCGACTGAAGGCCGCGGCGGCGTTCGACGCCGGGCAGCCGTGTGGGCCGGAGGCCAACATGGCCAAGTATTTGGCCTCGGAGGCGTCCTGGGAGGCGGGTGACGTGGCGATGGCGACGCTGGGCGGGTATGGGCTGACGAGCGAGTACCACGTCGAGCGTAAGTGGCGCGAGACCCGGCTCTACCGCAGCGCGCCAATCACCAACCATCTGGTGTCGAGCTATGTCGCTGAGCACGTGCTTGGATTGCCGCGGTCATATTAGAGCTTAGAGCGCGCGTCGGGCTCCCGGCACACAAGCGACCCGGAAAGGCAGGCAGAGACGCATGCCACCGCAAACAGGCTGGCAGGGCCGGTTCTTCGAGGATTTCACTGTAGGCGATGTCTACCAGCATCCGCTTGGCAGAACCGTCACCACGACGGACAACATCTGGTTCACCCTGCTTACCCAGAATACAGCCCCCGTCCACTTCGATCACCATTACGCCGCGCAGACCGAGTTTGGCAAGCCGCTGGTGGATTCGACCTTCACGCTAGCGTTGGTGACCGGCCAGAGCGTCACGGACATCTCGCAGAACGTGTTCGCCAACCTGGGCTGGGATGAAGTCCGCCTACCCGCGCCCGTGTTCGAGGGGGACACCATCTACTCGCAGTCTGAGGTCCTGGAGACGCGGGAATCGCGCTCGCGCCCCAACGTCGGCATCGTCACCGTGCGGACGACAGGTTACAATCAGCGGGGCGAGGTCGTGATCACCTTCAAGCGCACGGCCATGGTCTACAGGCGAGGGCAGGCGCCACAGATTCCGCGACCCATCATCGCGCCAGCGCGAGAGACGCCAGCGCAGGGAACAGAAAAGGGGGAGTGACGATGAGCGTGAGCGCCCAGTCCCAATCCGGCGTACACAGCGGCGACAGCGTGGGGCCCAGCCGCGCCTTGGCGACGTTCCTGGCAGGGTTGCGGTATGAAGACCTTCCCGATGTGGTGGTTCGCCGCGCCGAAGAGCTCTTCCTCGATTGGTTGGCGTCCGCGCTGGCGGGCCGGGCCGCGCGCCCGATCACCATCCTGGATCGCTTCGCTGCGACGATGGGCCCGGCGGATGGTCCGTGCGAGCTCCTTGGCTCGCGCCGTCGTACATCGCCGCTCTTCGCCGCATTGGTCAATGGCGCTGCATCGCATGTGGTCGAGCAGGACGATGTGCACAACGAGGCGGTCTTCCATCCCGGCACGGTAGTCTGGCCGGCGGCGCTCGCTACCGCGCAGGACATCGGCGCATCGGGTCGCGACCTCATCACAGCGGCGGTCGCTGGCTACGAGGCGGGGGCGCGGACTGGCGCCTTCCTGGGCCGCTCGCACTACCGAGTCTTCCACACGACCGGCACGGCGGGTACGCTGGCCGCAGCGGTTGCCGTCGCGCATCTGCTCGGCGCGGACGCCGCGACGATGCTGCACGCGCTTGGCTCGGCTGGCACGCAGGCCGCTGGGCTCTGGGAGTTCCTGCGCGACGCCGCCGACTCGAAGCAGTTGCACGCTGGCAAAGCGGCGGCGGATGGACTGCTCGCGGCCTACCTGGCGCGTGATGGGTTCACCGGCGCGACGCGCATCCTCGAAGGCGAGCAGGGTATGGCGGCGGGCATGTCGTCCGACGCCGACGCGCGGCATCTCACCGATGGCTTGGGTGAGCGCTGGGCGCTGCTGGAGACCTCCTTCAAGTATCACGCTTCCTGCCGCCATACTCATCCCTCAGCCGATGCGCTACTGCGACTCATGCGCGAGCATCATCTGACGGCGCAAGAGGTCGCTCATGTGCGAGCGCACGTCTACCAGGCGGCTATTGATGTGCTGGCTCCCGCCGCCGCCGCGCGCACCGTCCACCAGTCGAAGTTCTCGATGGGCTTCGTGCTCGCGCTGATCGCCCTCGACGGTCATGCCGGCATCGCCGACTTCACGCCGGAGCGCTTGAGCGATCCCGCGATGCACGCGTTCAAAGAGCGGGTCGAGATGGTGTACGACCCAGAGATCGAGGCCGCCTATCCCCGACAGTGGATCGGGCTGGTCGAAGTGGAGACGACCGATGGCCAGCGCCTGGTCACGCGGGTGGACGAGCCGAGGGGTGACCCGGGCAATCCACTGACCCGCGATGAGCTTGCCGAGAAGGCGCGCGTGCTCGCGGCCTATGCGGATGGCGCGTCGCTGGAGGAGATCGAGGCGCTCATCTCGCGCAGCTGGACGCTGGCCGAGCAGCCGGATGTGTGCGACATGCTGCCAGCCGCGCGTCCCATCCCAGCGAGGCCCCAGTGATGCTGCCACTTGAGGGAATCACCGTCGTCGCCCTGGAGCAGGCGGTCGCCGCGCCCTTCGCGACGCGCCAGCTTGCCGATCTTGGCGCGCGGGTAATCAAGATCGAGCGGCCAGGCGCTGGCGATTTCGCGCGCCACTATGACGAGACCGTGCGCGGCATGTCCAGCCACTTTGTCTGGCTCAATCGGTCGAAGGAGAGCCTCACGCTCGATCTCAAGCATTCAGAGGCGAGCGCCATCGTTCATGGCCTGCTCGCGGGGGCTGATGTCTTCGTCCAGAACCTCGCGCCGGGAGCGGTGGAGCGGCTGGGCCTGGGCGCCGATGAGCTTGCCGCCCGTTATCCGCGTCTCATTACCTGCTCGATCTCAGGGTATGGCTCGAGCGGCCCCTATCGCGAGAAGAAGGCGTACGATTTGCTCGTCCAGTGTGAGGCGGGGCTCGTCTCGATTACTGGCTCCCCTGAGACGCCGTCCAAGGTGGGCATCTCGGCCGCCGACATCGCCGCGGGGATGTACGCCTATAGCGGCATCCTGACGGCGCTCTACCAGCGCGAGCGCACAGGCGCGGGCGCTGCGCTCGAGGTTTCGATGTTCGAGGCGCTGGGCGAGTGGATGGGCTATCCCGCCTACTACGCCGCCTATGGCGGCCGCGAGCCGCCGCGCGCGGGCGCCAGCCATGCGACCATCGCGCCGTATGGTCCATTCCGCTGCGGCGATGGCCACGAGATCAATCTCGGCATTCAGAATGACCGGGAGTGGGAGCGCTTTTGCGCGCAGGTCATCGAGCGCCCAGAGATCGCGGCTGACCCACGCTTCCAGACGAACGCGCTGCGAGTCGCCAATCGCGCGGCGCTGCATGCCATCATCAATGAGGTCTTTGAGCGTCTCACAACGGATGATGTAGTGGCCCGGCTCGATCAGGCGCAGATCGCCAATGCTCGCATGAATACCATGCGTGAGTTCTGGGAGCACCCGCAGCTAGCGGCGCGTGAACGCTGGCGCACAGTCGCGTCGCCAGCTGGCCCGCTCCAGGCGCTGAGGCCGCCAGTTACGCAGCGCGGCATGGAGCCGCGTATGGACCCGATCCCTGCTGTGGGTGAGCATACAGAAGCTATTCTGACGGGGCTTGGCTATAGCGCGGAGCGAATCAGCCAGCTTCGTGAGCAGGGAGCGATCTAGCGCTGCCGGTCTATGAAGAAGGGTCGCTTGTGGTTACAGGCGACGCCACCCCGCTGGGCGCAAGACCGCCCACCATGGCCCGAAGGTCACGATGGGCGGTGCGAGCGACGATTGGCGGGCAGAAGCTCGGCTGGCTCCTCTCGGCCTCGTGCCAGGCGCATCGCGCGCCTTCGCGCCGGTCGAGTCGAGCTGTGTCGTCGCTCACGGCGGCCGCATCCCGTAGACCGCCAGCGGACGATGGGGAGCGGAGCATGATGCTGGCGCTGTGGGAGCGACCGCCGTCCCGGTTGCGCATGCGAGACGGCGGGTGACGGCCACGCCAGCATGTGTCCCACCGGAGGCGTGGTCGTCTGAAATGGGAGCAGCCGCTACAGGAGCATGGCGCTCGGCAGGAAGAAGTAGAAGAGCAGCCCAACGAGGAGGAGCCACCCCAGAATCACCAGCGTCCAGCCCATGTTGTGCCGGACCACCTGGCCTTCGTTGCGAACGTACTTGGTGGTTGCTACGCCGACACTCGCGGTCTGCGGCGCAACCGGCTTACCTACCTCCGCGCCGACGGAGTTCAGGGATGGCAGGAGCAGGATGGGGAAGCCGAGCAGCCGTCCTACCTGAGCCTGGACCAGCCCAAACATCGCGTTGGTCGAGGTGTTGCTGCCGGAGAGCGCCACGCCGATCCAGCCGAGGATCGGCGCGAGCAGAATGAACCACGGGCCGATCTTGGAAAAGGCATTCGCCAGCGAGGGCGCCATGCCGGAGAAGTTGAACACGAACGCCAGGCCGAAGATGAAGACGCCGACGAGCAGCGCGCCCCACATCTGCTTGAACGTCCGCTGGAACACCTCGCTCAGCGTGCTCATGCTGGGCCGGATAAACGCCAGCATGATCAGCCACGAGACGAGGATGGCGGTTCCGCCGATGAATGGGGTAAAGCTGAACGCGATCGACGTGGTCTTGCCTGTGATGGAAGATATGGCCGGCACCGAGAACTTGAAGAGGCTGACTGATGGCAGCTTGGACCACGGGCCGGTCCAAAGCACGACCACCACAATCAGAATCAGGAACGGCAGCAGCGCGGCGCCAATCGAGCGCTGTGGCTGACCTATGGCCTCCGGCTCGATGGCGATTTCCGGCGCCCCGGCCGCCTGCGGAACGCCGCCATAGCTGAGTACCTCGCGGGGTCGCCAGACCTTGAGCAGGAGCAGGAGCGCGCCAAAGGAGACGAGAGCGCCCACGATATCGGGCAGGTATGGGCCGAAGAACTGCGAGACGGGGAATTGTCCTGCGATATACGCCAGCGACCCAACGACCGCTAGTGGCCAGCCATCGCGGAGGCCGCGCTTGCCACTCACCAGATAGATGAGCACCCACGGTGGCACGAGCGCCAGGACGGCGACGATCTTACCCACTGACGCCGAGAGCGGTAATAGCCCCAGACCGGTGACCGTGGAGAGCGCGATGATCGGCGCGCCAAGCGCGCCGTATGAGACAGGCGCGTTGTTGGCGATGGCCGCGACACGAATGGCGTCGAGCTCCATCACGCCAAGCGCGATCAGGATGGGCGCGACTACCGCCCAGGGATAGCCGAAGCCGACGAGACCTTCGAGCAGCGCGCCGAACGCCCATGCCATCAGGATCGTCTGCACACGCACGTCGGCGGTGGCCTGGCCGATCAGCCATCGCTTGAAGGTGTCGAAGAGGCCCGTCAGCGTGAGCGTGTTGAAGATGACGAGGCCCCAGAACGTGATCCAGTCAACGGCCCAGATGCCGTTGAGACTGCCAAGTACAAAGGACTCGACGCCTGTGCCGAATGGCATCTGCCACACTGCAATGGCAACGATCAGGGTGATGACGGCGCCAATCAGCGTGGCGAGCCAGGCGGAAAGGCGAAATACCGCCAACATGACCAACAGCGCGATGACGGGGATGAGGGCTACCAGCGCGGTCAACCCGACGTTACCTGTCGGGTCGAGAATCTGGTGGAACATAGCGAGCAACTCCTTCCACCGCGGCGTGGATGTCCGGCGTGGGGCCGCCGGAACGTCAATACCAACCAAGCGCTACAGGGGTCGCAGCCAAGGGGTATAACGCGTCTCGCATGCTATAAGGATGATAACATAATGTTGCGCGCCGAGAGGGCATGCTCGCGCCGCAACACAGTCGGGCGCAGCCCGCGGCGGGCTGCGCCCCGATCCAGGCGGCCTGAGAAAGCAAGAATAACGCCAGATTGATCGCCAGAAGCCAGCAAGAACCTCGTGAGAGCTTTGCGAGTGGCGGTATGGCTGTGACGGCGCGATGGAGAGCCTTCCGGGAGTCATGGCGAGGAGCAGATGGAGATGGAGTACTGGCCGCGACTAGCAAGCGGCGATGACTTCGTGTTCTTGTTTCGCCTGCATGCCGCAGCGCTCGGGCCGTATGTGGCGCACATCTGGGGCTGGAACGCAGGCGATTAGCGGCGACGCTTTGCGAATGCGTTTGATCCTTCGCGCTACCAGATTGTCCAGGTTCTGAAGTGAAGATATTGGCGCGATCGAAGTGGAACGGCACAAGAGCGAGATCTACATCGCCAATATCGAGCTTCTGCCCGAATGCCAGGGCAGGGGAATAGAGACCGCGCTCATCCGCTCTGTGCTTGCGGATGCCGATGCGGCGAACTTGCCTGTGTCGCTACAGGTCTTCAAGATCAATCCGGCGCGCCGTCTGTATGAGCGACTGGGCTTGTCATTACCGGCGAAACCGCGACGCGCCACCAGATGCGCAGATGCGCCGCGCGGCCCCAGCCCTCTTGATCATCACTTGCCAGAAGGGTGATGTGGATGGCGCTAGCAGGCTAAGGCGCCGCCGCTGGCTCGATGCCTGGAGCCGCTGGCCGCTGTGGGCGTAACGGGGTTTTCAGCGCGCATAGACTGGCGAAGATGAGCGCGACCGCGCAGGGAGCGATAACACCGGGCCAGCCCCAGCGCTCCCAGCCAAAGCCGGGGATAAACGCGCCCAGCCCGCCGCCAATGTAGAACCCCATCGTGTAAAGCGAGAGCGCGGTCGCCCGGGCGCCGGCGCCAAGCGGATTGGCGCCGTCACTCACTGAGGCGTTCGCGACGACGTGCGATGAGAGACCGCCCACGCAGACGAACGCCAGCGCCAGCAACGCCGTCGGCAGGAAATCGAGCAGGCTCAGGATAAGGCCAAAGGCGCAGACAGCCAGGCCAAGATAAATCGTCGAGCGTCGCCCGATGCGATCAGAGACCTGTCCCGCGACGAGCGACGCGATCGCGCCGAGAATGTACACGAGATAGAAGAGGTTGGCGTTGCCGGGGGAGAGGTAGAACGGCGCTCCTTCGAGGCGATAGGGCGTGTAGGTGAAGATGCAGAGAAACGGGAAGAAGACCGTAGCGCCGATCAGCGGAGCCCACCACAGGCGCGCGGCGATGACACGCAGCGACGTGTCAGGCGCTGCCGCCTCGCGCCGGGTGGTGAGTTGCGCGCTGGGAGCCGAGCGCGGCATGCCAAAGACGAGGATGAGGGCGCCCAGCGCGACGAAGCCGGCGATTACGGCCAGCCCACCGCGCCAGGTGATCGTATCAACCAGCAAGCCCACGCCGAGTCTGCCAACGAGTCCGCCAAGCGTGTTTGTTCCGATGTAGAACCCGCTGACCCGTCCGCGCCAGCTTGCCGGCAGATCGTTATGCAGGTACGCCAGGCCGGAAATGGTGATCCCAGGTATGACCAGCCCCTGCGCCGCGCGTATGGTGACGAGCGACCCGAACGTGGGCGCGATGGCCGCGAGCGCGCTCAGCGCCGTCAAAATGACGCAGCAGACGAGCATCACGCGCCTGCTGCCGAAGTGGTCGGAGATACGGCCTGCGCTAAGTGAGGCGAAGGCAAGAGCGAAGGTGACGGCGAGCAGCGTCAGGCCGGCGGTGGCGGCGTCCACATGAAAGTCGCGCCCGATCTGCGGCAACACGGGCTGAGTCGAGTACATGGCCGCAAACGCCACGGAAGCCCCGACATTGGTCGCGATGAGGCCGCGCACCCGGGCTGGGTCGAGTCGCTCCCCGCGCTCCAGCGACGGGCGCGCCGAAGAGAGCGACCTAGTCAGATGCGGATCAGTGTTGTTGTGCGCAGCCATGGATGGCGTGTTCTCTCTCGCTTAGCGCGCGGGCTTTTCCTTCCAGACGCTGGCGGCGTCAGCGTGTGGACCAGCCGCGTACCTGGGCGCCTCATCAGATACCCAGGTACGCGGTACGCACGGCCTCACTATTCAGGACTTCCCGCGCTGGGCCGCTGAGCGCGATACGTCCATTCTCGAGCACATACCCGCGATCCGCGCGCTCCAGCGCGATCTGCACATCCTGCTCGACCAGCAGGAAGGACAGCCCTTCCTCGCGGTGGATCGTGTCAATGGCCGCCAGCAGATCATCCACAATGGACGGCGCCAGGCCGAGAGATAGCTCGTCCATGAGGAGAACCTCTGGCCGCGCCATGAGGCCACGCCCAATCGCGACCATTTGCTGCTCGCCACCTGAGAGCAAGCCTGCCAGTTGCGTGCGTCGCTCGCGTAGCTTGGGAAGCAAGGTGTAGATCCGATCGAGGTCCCTGGCGGTTGCGGCGGCTGATCCAGCGCGATTGGTGTAGGCTCCCAGGCGCAGGTTTTCTTCGACGCTCAGGCCGCTAAAGAGCCTGCGCCCCTGTGGCACATGCGCCATGCCGAGTCGCGCGATGCGCTCGGCGGGCATGTGGCTGATGTCGCGCCCGCCGAGCTCGATATCTCCCGACCATATGCGGAGCAGACCGGAGAGCGCTGAGAGCAAAGTGGACTTGCCGGCGCCGTTCGCGCCCACGAGCGCCACCACTTCTCCGCGCCGCAGTTCGATAGAGACATCCCAGAGCACTTGCGTATCACCGTAGCCCACGTTCACATTACGCACGCTGAGCAGCGGCTGCGCTGAAGCGGGGATCTCGGATGCGCCTGCCGTCGCGCCTTGCGGTGGCTGATTCATATGTCGCCCTCTCCCCTCGCCGCGCGCTCCGCGTCGCCCTCATTGGCCTGTGGTTGCGCTTGCGCCTGGCGTTCTCTGGCGTAGCGCTCGCCAAGATAGGCCTCGATCACCTTGGGATCTGAGAGCACCTGTTGAGGCGTGCCCTCCGCGATGCGCTTGCCGAAGTGAATCACCAGCACGCGGTCTGAAACGCCCTGAATCGCTTTCATGATGTGCTCGACAACGACCACCGTGACGCCGCTCTGGTTGATGTCGCGGATGAGGCGCACCGCCTGCTCGACTTCATACGGCGTCAAGCCCGCCATCACTTCGTCCAGCAGGAGCAGCCGCGGCCGTAGCGCCAGCGCGCGCGCCATCTCGAGTCGTTTGCGGTCGGCGACGGTGAGCTCATCGCCTTTGAGTCGCGCTTTCGCTCTCAGCCCAGTGCGCTCCAGCACCTCGTCAGCGACACGCGCCGCTTCCGAGCGGGTGCGCAACCGCCCGCCAAAGAGCGCCCCAACGATGACGTTCTCGTGAACATCGAGACCCGCGAATGGCTGGGCGATCTGAAATGTACGCGCGATGCCAAGCTGCGCGCGCTGATGCGGCGTCATCCTGGTGATGTCCCGGCCCTGAAAGCGGATGGCGCCTCTGGTGGGCGCGATGGCGCCGCCCACCAGGCCGATGACCGTGCTCTTGCCCGCGCCGTTTGGTCCGATTACGCCCAGCGTCTCGCCTGGATGGACGCTGAAGCTGAGGTCGTCCACGGCGGGCAGACCGCCGAAGCGCTTGGTGATGTGATCCAGCTCGAGCGCGGGCGTCGCTCCGCTGGCCGCTGGCTCAGACGCCATTGGACGCGATGAAGCGTGTGACACGCCGCACCCCCTGCTTGAAACGTGTGGTGTAACTCAGCTTGACACCCGCAGGTGAGCGCATGAGCTCGCGGACCAGGCGAATGAGCCCCTGCGGCAGGAAAATAGTCACCAGGACGATGAGCGCGCCCAGGAGCGGCCCATGGAACGCGGGAAAAGCGATGGATGTGTACTGGTCGAGGTACTCGATGATGATGGCGCCGAGCATTGGCCCAAGGATTGTGCCTGCTCCGCCGAGGAACGCCATCAGGATCATGGTGACAGAAATGTTGACGTCGAACGCGCCGCCCTCGCCTGACGCCTCGAACGCCAGCTGCCAGTACGCGAAGAGCCCGCCGGCGAGGGCGGTCGGCGCGGCGCTCAGCACGAATGCGCTGACCTTATACCAGTAGGTGGGGATACCAAGCGCTTCCGCCGCCAGCTCATTTTCGCGTATGGCGACCAACGCATATCCCATGCGAGACCGCGTCAACCAGACCGTAATGAGCAAGGTGACGAGCGCCAAACCCAGGAAGGCGTAGAAGAAGAGGACGTTCGAGATCCGGTAGTTGATGGGTGGAGGATTGAGGAAGATTTCGCCAGATGGCCCCCCGATGTCCTTCGACGCCGCGAACTCGCCGAGCGCCTCTGCCACACCAAGGGTCGCGATCGCGAAGTAGTGGCCGCGCAGGCGCAGCACTGGCAGCCCCACGATGAGCGCGAAGACCGCCGCAATGGCTACCGCCAGCCCCAGACCGAGTAAGTATGGGATTCCACGCTGCAAGATGAGCGCGATGGTGTAGGCGCCGATGCCGAAGAACGCGACGTTGCCGAACGCGGGGTAGCCGGTGTAGCCGCCGATGAAGTTCCAGCTTTGCGCCAGCACGATGTACATGGCGATGAAGGTCCACAGGCTCAGCGCCGTCTGGCTTCCCAATAGTGGCACGAGCGCGATGAGGGCTAGGATACCCAGTCCAATGCCGAATGACCACCGCCATTCTCGCGTGTCAGGCGCGGATGCGCTGACGATCGTTCGTTCTTCGGTCGGCGCTGCTCTTGCCATGCGTGACTCCCCTTACCACTTAAGAGTAGAACGGCCGGCCAATCAGACCATTTGGACGCAGAATCAGCACCAACACCAGGACGACGAACGCGATACCGATGTCGAGGCCGAAGCCAATACCCGGCAGGAACGGCGCGAACACCTCGGCGAACGCAAACGCCATGCCGCCTACGAGCGCGGCCCATGGGGTGCCAAGGCCGCCGAGCGCCACGATGACGAAGGCGAAGAGCGTGTAGCGACCGCTGAATATTGGGCTGAACTGCAAGGTCACAGCCAGCATAGCTCCCGCGGCGCCAGCCAGCGACGCGCCGATCGCGAAGGTGAGGGCGTAGGTACTCGCGAGGCTAATCCCCATCAACCGGGCGGCGTCGCGATCCATACCCACGGCCAGAATCGCGTTGCCCGTGCGCGTTCGCGACAGGAAGAGGCCCAACAAGCCTGTGAGCCCAAGGGCGATCAGCGCGATAATCGCGTTGAGATAGGGAATACGCGCGTCGAAAATGTTGATGCCCTCGTTGGAAAGCGGAAGGCTGATCGCGCGAAAGTTCCCGGTAAACAACAGCTGGAGCACATTGGCGATCAGCAGATCCAAGCCGAAGGTGAGCATGAATGTCACGAGAAACGGAGCGCGGATGACGCGATTGATCGCCACGTACTGGATGATCCATCCGACGATGAAGAGCGCTACCATCGCGACGAGGCCGCACAGGATCGGATTGAGGTGGAGCACTGAGTACGCCCAAAACGTCGCATAGGAGCCCAGGATGAGGAGCGAGCCCTGCGCCAGGTTGACGATGTTCATGATGCCCCAGATCAGCGAGAAGCCCACGCCAACCGCGGCATAGAAGCACCCGAGCAGGAGCCAGTTGATTACATACTGCGTGCCCCAGATCAGCGAGCATCCCACGCAAACCGCGACAAAGAAACACCCGAGCAGGAGCCAGTTGATCACACGCTGCGCCATGGCGCCTCTCCGTTCATCAGTCCAGAAGTGGTCGGTTGCGCAGGTGGCTCCTGCGAGAGCGGGCGCCCACGCAGGAGCCACCATGCGTCAAGATACCCGACGGCTATCCGACGGCGCCTAGCGCTTGCCGAACGGCGGTGTGGGGAAGGTCATGGTCGCGTTGGCGACGTCTGCGGGATAGACCGTAACCACTTTGCCGTCTTGAATCTGGATGGTCACCATCGGTTTCGCGTTGTTCTCGCCATTCGCGCTGAACTTGATAGGTCCATAGAAGGTGGTCACGTCGAGGCTTGCGAGCGCGTCACGCACCTTCTGGGCATCAATCGAGTCAGCCTTCTCGATGGCGAACTGGAACGCCAGGCCAGCCGCCGCAGACTCAGCCGCCTGGTAAGAGGGCGCCTGGTTGTATTTGGCCTGGTAGAGGTCGGCGAAATTCTGCGGCGTGCCGAATACGTCCTGGCCCTGATACTTCACCTGCGGAGACCACTGCGAGCTGCCGAGGACATCGTTCGCGTCTCCGCTGAGAGTGCTGATGAAGTCAGGCAGCGCGGGGCCAACCGTAAACGCCCAGAGCTTGGGGTTGATCCCCAATTGCTTGGCCTGCTTCATGGTGACGAGCGCCTCGTCCTCATGGCCCGAACCCAGGATCATATCAGGGACACCACCGTTGGCGGACGTCTTGATCTGTGTCAGTATGCCGGTCAGATCGGTCGTGCCCGCGGGATAGTCCTGGGTGTAGACGACGTTGAGGCCGTTGGCGGCGGCGAATGTCTTCGCTGCTGCCGCGACCTCAGACGAGAACGCGTCTTTGGCGTTGATGATGGCGATCGTCTTTGGCGGGTTCGGCTGAGCGAGCGCGGCGCGCAGAATCGTGCCGGCGTATTCTGGGCTTGGGCTGAGGACGCCGAAGATGTACGGATTGTTCTTGGAGAAGATGGCTTGCGCGGCGCCGTTGCCCTCTACCATCGGGATCTGATACTGTTGCGCGATGACCTCATCGGTGAGGGTCGCGCCCGAGCCGTACGGGCCAAGCATGAAGTTGACTTTATCCGTGGTGATGAGCTGGCGGGTGAGCTGCGCGCTCTTCTGCGCGCTGCTGGCGTCGTCGTAGTACTTGATCTTGACCTGGTACGACGTGTCGCCAACCTTGATGCCGCCATGCGCGTTGACTTGATCGGCCCAAAGGTTGTAGCCATTGAGCGTATCGGTGCCCTCGTGCGAGAGGCTCCCCGTCAGCGATACCGGCGCCCCGAAGACGATGGTATTGCTGGTGGCGCCACCGCCGCCAGGCGAGCAGGCGGCAAGCGCAGCCGTCGCCAGCGCGGCGACGATCAGCGTCGGAACGTATGCGCGGGACTTTCGATGTCCAGAAAGCATCATTGGGCCCCCTATCCATTCACAGCGATGGTTGGTGGCATGGCGCCCAGTGCGCCACGCGCGCAGATCATTACTCCCCTAGCGGACAGTGCGGGTCCGCGCCGACTCAGAGCGAGCATGCTCTCTCGCAGGCAGCCTCTCGAGCGACAAAGCCGAGAGACCACAATCCGTTAGACAAGGCGTGGTCTGTCAAGGATACGTCATACCATGATAAATTCTCACACCGCGCCAGGCGCTCGGCAATATTGTGTAATTCTGCTTCGCGGCGCCGCCTCGCGATCCGCTGTAACGCGCGCCTCTCACTCTTCCGCGCTCATCCCAGGCGCGACCTGATCGTAGAGATCCCGGCCCGCGGCGTCGTTGATAACGACGACGGGAAATCTCTCCAGCCACATGCGCTGGACCGCCTCGGCTCCCAGATCGTCCCAGGCGACCAGCTCGACCCGGCGAATGCGTCGGGCTAGTAAGGCCCCCGCGCCTCCGACCGCGCCAAAATACACCGCATGATACCGCGCGATGGCGTCTACCACAGGCTGGCTGCGCTTGCCCTTGCCGATCATGCCCCGCAGACCAAGCGCGAGCAGCTCTGGTGTGTAAGGGTCCATGCGGTAGCTGCTGGTTGGTCCGGCCGATCCAATGATCTCGCCCGGCTTCGCGGGCGACGGCCCAACGTAGTAGATGGTCTCGCCCGCGATGGGAAAGGGAAGCGGCCGCTGTGACGCCAGCAGCTCCCGCATGCGCTGGTGCGCCGCGTCACGAGCCGTCAGCACCGGTCCAGTGAGCAGCGCATGATCGCCCGCAGCGAGCGCCGAGGCGCTCGCCGGATCGAGCGGCAGTGTTATCTCGCGCGGCTCCTGGCTCATTGGCGGCTCTCCAGCCGTTGTCGCCCGTGGCGCTAGATTGCCAGGGACGCCAGCCATGGGTCAGAGATCGAACCCGACATGTCGGGTGGAGTGGCAGCTCATGTTGACCGCCACAGGCAGGCTTGCGATATGCGTTGGGTAGGCCTTGATGTGCATACCAAGCAAAGTGGTCCGCCCGCCGAAGCCCTGCGGCCCGATACCCATGGCGTTGATCTCGTCGGTGAGGCGGGCTTCCATCTCAGCGAGCGTAGGATCGGGATTCGGCTCATCCAGCGGCATGAGGAGCGCTTCTTTGGCAAGCTCAGCGACCTTCTCGAAATCGCCGCCAAGGCCGACGCCGATGATGAAGGGTGGACAGCCCTGTGGGCCAGCGGCTCGCGCGGTCTCGAGGATGATGCGCTCGACGCCAGCTTGCCCGTCGGCGGGCTTGAGCATCGCCAGCCTGCTACGGTTCTCCGCGCCAAACCCTTTTGGCAGCACATCCACATGCACACTGGAGCCGGAAACCAGGCGATAGTGGATCACCGCCGGAGCGTTATCTCGCGTATTGCGCCTGCGCAGGGGATGCTCTACGACCGACATGCGCAGGTAGCCCTCGGCGTATCCCTGGCGCACGCCCTCGTTGATGGCATCCTCGACAGAGCCATCTACCCAATGGACGTCTTGGCCAAAGGTGACATAGACGACGACCATGCCAGTGTCCTGGCACATGGGAACGCGCTCTGCCTGCGCGATGGCGGCGTTCTCGAGCAGATCACTGATCACCCCTTGGGCAATCGCGGAGCTCTCGCGCTTGCCGCCTGTGGTGAGCGCGGCCCGGATGTCGGGTGTCATGACCGTATTGGCTTCGATGACTTTCCGCTTGATGTGCTCGGTGAGCAGATGCGCCGACAGGGTTCTCACCGCGGGCCTCCCGGCTACCGCCGCTGTGTTTCTTGTGCGTGTCAAGTATATAGCGCGTATCGTTCTATCGTCCAGTGACATGGTTATGGAGATGTTAATAGAGCAAGGTAGACAGAACAAGCTAGATCGCTGGCGCCCGGCCCCAAGAGGATTGTATGGCGGTGGGTATGGCGCTCAGCAGAGCAGCGCGCTACGCGCGCTCCGCAACGATATCTCGACCCGCTGCGGCACAGCTAGACTTGCCCGGCTTTGGCCCCAGCCAGGCTGCGATCATGCGCGATCCCTGAAAATACCAGCGGCGCCGCGTCGTTCACCGCGAAC